>NZ_JBEZFD010000008.1:0-342997 GCF_040649235.1 Spirillospora sp. NPDC049024 | reverse complement strand
CAACCGACCCCGCGCTATCTTCGGATTCAAGAAGCCCAAGGAAGTGTTCGCCGAGCTACTGACCAGCGGAATTGCTTCCACCGGTTGAGGGCAGGCACTCCTTGAGAACGAACCCGGGCGCCAGCCCGCGCAAGACGATTTCACCAGCCATGGCCGGAGCGTCGCCGAGTTCTTCGCACCCCTCCGGAAAGGACGGCTCCCGGACCGTGTTCCCCAACTCGCGCAGGCAGCCGCGCAGGCCTTTCTCGTCTAGCCCCGGCTCCAGAAGCCGTTCTTTCGACGCAGGGTCCAGCCGGCTCGTGGAACACGCGTCTATCACTGGCAGGACCCGGTACAGGCAGCTCGCGCCGAAGACCAGGGCCGAGTCCGGAGTCGCGTCCCGCAAGCGTGCGTTAAGCGCCTCATGCGTGACTTCCAGGGCACCCAAACATCCTCCAAGGCGAGTTTTGGGACTACCCCTGAACTGGGGGCCGCCAACGGTAGCACCGGATTGAGTCAGCGCGGGCGTGCATCGTCCCCAACAAATGCCCGTCGACGCACCGACTGATCTCCCAGGCGCCGCCCACCAGACCCCGTCGCCCACGTCTCGAGCGAAACTGGCCAAGCCTCTGGTCGGGCGGCGCGTTCTCGTCCTGGGCGGCGCGCATGACCACGCTGCCGCAACACGAACACGCATCACCGAACTCGGCGGTGCCGCCGCAGTGAACCTCTCCAACAGCGTCACCGACATCATCGTGCTCCCGGGCGGCGACCGTGACCGCCGTCTGGCCCGAATCCACTCCCTCGAACTGCCCGTGCACGATGAGAAATGGCTCCATACACCGGACACATCACCGGCCACCGGAAGCCGCACGGTGGCGTCGAAACAGCCAGGAGTCCTTGTCCTATCGCGAGGC
The DNA here is from genome assembly GCF_040649235.1 of Spirillospora sp. NPDC049024. Taxonomy (NCBI): domain Bacteria; kingdom Bacillati; phylum Actinomycetota; class Actinomycetes; order Streptosporangiales; family Thermomonosporaceae; genus Spirillospora; species Spirillospora sp. NPDC049024. The sequence continues at coordinate 342,101 of NZ_JBEZFD010000008.1, read as the reverse complement.
GGCACGACGGACCTGCCCATTGCCTCGCACACCACAGCTTGGACGGTAGCCGCGACGTGGGCACAGCAGACGACCGGTGAGATCGACGTCGTCGCCTTCGCCGTAGACATCGATGAGCAGGTGTCCTGCGACGAGGACTTCGTCTTCTACGGAGCCACCGAAACACCCGACGGGACCATCACCCTGTCCGCCGACGGCCCGGTCGAGCAGTCGATCACCATCGATACCGCGAAGCTTCCACCGGCCGTACACAAGGTCGTCGTTGCCGCTGCCATCGACGGCGCCACGACCTTGGCACCAGAGGCACCATCGAGATCACAGCCGCCCCCGGCAGCAGCGAGGCCTCGCTGGCCCAGGCCACCCTCGACTCGGCGACCACCGAACGCACCATGCTCCTGGCCGAGGTCTACCGCCGCGGCACCTCCTGGCGCCTACGCGCAATCGGCCAGGGCTACGACTACGGCCTCGACGAACTCGCCCGCAACTACGGCGTCGACATCGACGACTGAACGGGCCACGGTCACCTCCCGGCGCGACCGGACTTCGAGCTTGGGTTCCGGGCTAAAGGATCCTGGCCTCTTCAATTCGAGCCCAGAGGTATTCCGTGCGCTCTCGCCGCTTCCAACCAGGCGGGGAACTCGGAAAGGATGCGCTCGTAGAGATGCGCGTCGGTGATTTGGACGATGTCGTCAACGGCGAAGAAGCCGACATTGTCGATGAGCCGTCCGTCGAGGGTGTCGAGCTTCTCCAGGATGCCGTAACGACCTTGCCCCAAGCCGATGAACTGCCAGAAGACCGGGCGGTTCGAAGCCTCACGCAACAGGCGGGCGATCTGCGCGTCCTTGGCCACGCCACCGTCGGAGAAGAACCGTACGAGAACAGGCTCGCCCGGCCTGGCCCCATAGTGCGCGAGGATGTCCTGGATCACCTGGGGTTCGTTGTTGCGGCCGCCGAGGCTGACCCGGCTTCCGTAGGCGGCTACGGCCTCATGCATGCGGACGTTGTCCCGCGTCCACGCCTCGATCTCGGCGACCCGCAGCGGCGGCAGCCGTGCGAACTCCGTCGCGAAGATCCAGGCGTCCAGCGTGCCGGTCGTCATCCACCTGCAGCGCGATCGCCGCCATCCGCTCCACTATTTCGGCGACATCTCCCTCTTTGTACAACCTGCGCATCGAACCGGAGGCGTCCAGCGCGATGGCCACCCGCGCCCGCACTCCGCCGATGCCCTTCTTCTCCAGAGAGACGCGGACGGCCTCCTTACGCAACGAGATCCGCGTCCGCAGGTCGAACGCGGGCAGGGCGACCTCGGCGGGCCGCTCATCGGTCACGTCCACACCGAAGTCCGTGGCCAGGCCGGCGAGTCCATCTCGTCGTCGGAGCATCGGGAGGTAGGACGCGGCGTGGTCGTGCCCGCAGCCGCACGCGGCACCGTACTGCGCCAGCAACTCGCCGGGCGGCGCGCCCGCGAGCCGGCGACACTCACGGGTGAGATGCGCCTGGTCGTGGTACCCCGCCTCGACCGCCCACCGTGCCAGATCGACTTCCGCGGCGTCCTGCTGGTCGACCGAGGCCTGGACGCGGGCGATGAAGCCCTGGAAACGCAGGATGCGGTGCAACTCCCTAGGCCCGACACCGGCCGCGGCCGGCAGCGGCGTCGCAGGTGGCGTTCAGAGATCGCCAGCAGCGCCGGCAGCGCGGCGGTTCCACCGACGGATCCGGGCGTGAGGCGCGCGACGGCCTCGTCCACCACAGGGTCCAGTTCACCGGCGGACCGCGCGAGGAACGACTGGAGAACCGCGAGCGCCTCCTGTGGCGTGGCGGCTTTCCCGAGAACGTCCGTCAGGCGGACCGCGTCGCCCCAGATGTCGGTTCCCGCGATGTCCTGACCGACAAGCTCATCGGCCGGCATGTCGACCAGACCGCCCAGCACCCCCGGACGCAGCCGCATCCCGATGACCGTGCCACCCGCCGGTATGTCGTGGTACGCCGACGTGGTCAGCGGTCCGAGCAGCCGCGGCGCTTCGCCGAGGACACACCGCACCTCGGCGCCACCGTGAGGCACGTGCCGCTGCGGCAAGACCCGGTCGCCGACCTGCTGGACCCAGACGGAGGAGACGAGCCGGGCGAGCGCGGGCATCGGCGCGCGCTCCACATAGGAAGACTCTCCTGCCACCGACCCATCCTGCCAAACCCGCCTGTCAACAACGGCTGACTGCGCTGACTCCTACCGTCGACGCACGCTCATGCCGCCGACTGTCCACCATGGGGGGCGGCTGCTGTCATCTGAGCGAGGTGTTCGTTCTCATCGGCGCTGTCCGGGGCGGGCCGGTGCGATGATCGTGGCCGCCGGATGGTCACCAGGAGTGGGGACCGGGTCGAGGACCTGGCACTGGGCGCGTCCGTGCCGAACCCATAGCGCTGGGAAGCCCTCGTCTGCCGCGATCGGCACGGCCGAGGCGGCGCGTTCATTGCATGCTCATCTGGTGCGGGTGGTCGTGGGAAACGGGGCAGGTGAAGATCCACAGGCCGTAGCCCCGGCCGATGGTGATGTTGGTCGGGCTGTTGAGGTGGGGAAGGCGGTGGAACTGTTCGGCCGCTTCGATCTCGATGTCCTCGACCGGTTGCCAGGTGCGGTTGCCGTCCCATTCGGCACCGTCGATGCACAGCAGTAGTTCAAGGTCGGCGCCGCACTCACAGATCATGGGGTAGGGATCGGTGAGGTGCCAGGAGGACCAACCGCCGACCTTCATCCCGGAGGCGATCGACAGGTCCTGGTAGCTGTGGCCGGTCTCCTGGCTCCACTCTCTCAGCCTGCGGCGCAGGTCGGCGGGCAGAAAGTCGGCGTACTGATACTCGACGATCTGCTCCGGATACAGGACGCAGGGGTCGGGCAGGTAGGTGTCGTACTCCATCAGTTCCGGTTCGGGCTGCGGATCGAGCGCGACGGTCACCTCGTCCGCCCGCCGCCACCGCAGGATCACCGCCGGGCACGACAGGTCGTCGTGGTCCCACGGACACCACAGCACCTGCAGCAGATCGGCGTGCGGTGGCGGTGCCAGGTCAGGGATGTCGCGTGCGTACAGTTGCGCGAAGGCCAGGAAGGGCACCGGCCCGTCCGGCGGCGGGGGCGGCTCGTGGCCGTCCAGGCGGTTCAACTCCGCCCGCTGCTGCGGGGTGAAGTCCGCGCGGGAGCCGAGTGGAATCCGGCTCCAAGCTTCCGCGAGGACCTCGCGACGACGGCGTTCGTCGGCGAGCCGCTCGACCGGCCCGTAAGGGTCGTGCTTTTGCGTGCACATCGGCCAAGGCTCACCGGCCGGCCACAACAGGGGGCCGCCGATCGAGCTTTCCCGTACTCCCGGGGAGCCGGGCCGGGGATGAAGCCGCGTTGCCGTCCGCGCGTAGCGGGACAGTTCGGGGAAAACGGCGACAAGGTCGACGGGCCGTGGCGGCGTGGTCCGAGTCATACGGGGAGCGTAGAGGCATGGTCTGACGGCGGGACTGGACCTGACGGCGGAACGGAACCGGGGCTGGCAAACGGGCTTATTTGCCCCGATGCGAGCACCGAACATGAACGCAGGTCCACGCGCCGGTAGTCGCACATGGGCGTCGATGAGCCCTGCACCGCCTCGCGGCGCTCCTCTGCGACCAAGCGTGGTCGCCTGCAATGCTTCCCTTGATGCCCGTCTACTCCACCGGCTTGTCCACGCACCTCGTGTCCTCGCCCAGCAGGCGGTCAGTCGTCGAGGTCTCGGTTGAGGCGGTGAAGGCGCAGAGCGAGCTGCACTTCGAGCGTGTGATCCGGGCTGTTCCAGTCCTTGCCGAGAAGGCGACTGACCCTGTGGAGACGCTGCGTGACGGTGTTCGGGTGGATGTGCAGCCGTTTGGCGCTGGCGACGAGGCTCTGGCCGGTGGCGAAGTACGTTCCCAGCGTCTCCATCAGAACGGTCGAGCGCTGTTCATCGTGCTGGATGACCGGGCCCAGCGTCCGCATCACGAACCGGGCGGCGGACGCACCGTCGCCCAGGAGCAGTCCGGCGTAGCCGAGGTCGTCGGCCGTGGCGGCGGCACCGGCGCGTTCCAGCCGGAGCAGCGCCAGGGCGCAGGCCAGCGCCTCTGCGTAGGCGGCGGGCAGGTCCGCCGGGTCGTCGACCGGCCCCGCGGCACCGACGGTGACCGGCGACCGCAGCCGCGTGGTCATCGACCGTGAGATCTGGCGGGCCGTCAGCGACGGGTCGTCGGATGGGATGACCAGGACCGCCTGGCCGTCCCGCACGGTGCTCAGGCCGTCGCGGGCGGCCGCGAGGTCGGACGCCACCGAGGCGAGGCCCTGGCGTTTCTCCGCCCGGATGTGCGCGACGACGACCGCGTGCCGCTTCTGCGGCTGGTAGCCGATCCGCAGGGCGCGCTCGGCAAGGGAGGAGTACGTGCGGGGATTGGGTGTGAGCAGGTCGTCCAGCAACTCGCCGCGCACCCTGGCCTCGGCGGCGGCGAGATTGCGACCGAACAGCTGGAGCAGGGAGGCGACTGCGGCCGCGCGCCCGAGCAGGCGCCTGTCCAGGTCTCCGGCGTCGGCGGGAGTCGCCGGTGGAGCCCAGACCAGGGTGCCGAGGTTCTCGCTGCCGGCGACGAGGCCGATGGCCCGGTACGTCCCGTCCCGCATGCGGCCGGGAGGTACGGCCGCCTTGCCGCCCGCCGCGACGGACATCGCCTGGAGGACCTCCGCGGGCGCTCCGGGCGTCCAGGCGACGGGCGACTGGAACTCGTCGAAGATGGCCAGCACGCCGCCGAGCTGATCACCCACCGCGGTCACGACCTCCTGCACGCCACCGCCGCGGAGCACGATGTCCATGCTCTGGTCATGCGCCGCGACCGCTCTCTCCTGGTCGACCGCCCGCTGCCGCAGGGCCGCCAGCGCCTCGTCCTTTTCGTGCCTCTCCCGCGCCTGGTCGATCGCGGACGCGGCCAGCACGGCGAAGGAGCCCAGCAGGGCGATGGCGTCGTGGGAGAAGGGCCCCCGGGTGCGGTTGGACCCGAACAGCACCCCGATGACGGAGTTGTTGCGCAGCGGCACGCCGACGATCGACACCTGCCGCTCAGCCCTGACCGAGGCGTCGACGGCCGGATCGTGCGACAGCCGTTCGTCGCTGAAGTAGTCGGGCGTCGAGAACGGCGTGCCCGTGGCGGCGACCCTGCCGCCGACGCCGACGCCGAACGGGATCCGGACGTCCTTCCAGGCCGAGGACGTCGCGCCGACCATCACGCGCATGCAGGTCACGCGGTCCTCGTCGTCGTTCAGGCTCAGATAGGCCATGTCGCAGCCGAGCAGCCGCTGCGCCTGGCTCACGATCAGGGTCAGGAGCGCGTCAGGGGCGCCGCGGTCTTCCGCGAGTTCCTTGGCGCACTCGACCAGCGCCCGCTGCTGCTCATGGCGGGAATGCCGTTTCTCCAGCGTGTCGCGGAGGTGGAGAGCGAGCGTGTGCTCCGCTTGCAGGTCCGCGATCTCGGCCGGTGAGGTGGCGTCCGCCACCATGCGGTTCAGGACCTCGTCGTAGAGGGGCAACGGCGCCCCGTCGACGAGAAGCCGGAGAAGACTGGGCCTGTTCACACCTTCTCCCGTCAACGCGGTACCGGTCACTATAACTAAGCGCATAGTTAGCTTCCAGAGAGTCCGCGGTCGAGCTCACTCGACCGAAGCTGTTCACGGAACCCTGGTGAATAAGCGCATAGTCAGCCGCTAGGATGCGGGACGGCAAGGCCGTCCGCGGACCGTGTCCGATCACGTCCGATCACGTCCGATCACGGCCGGCGGACCGCGCGGGCGGCATCAGTACCATGCCGAGGACTCGAAGGAGGTGAGGGTCCGGATGGCCAGACGGCAGGCCCGGTTCACCGCACGGGACCTTGCGGACGACCCCCGGCTGCGGGACCACTCTCCCGATCTGTGGCGAGAGGATCTCGGCACGGTTCAGCGAGGGCTGCTGTCCTCGGCGGTGCGCTGCTTCGCCGCGAACGGCTTCCACGCCACGACCACCCGTGACATCGCCGAGGGGGTCGGGCTCAGCCCGGCGGCCCTCTACGTGCACTTCCCCTCGAAGGAACTGGTCCTGTTCGAGATCATCCGGGTGGGCCACGAGCGGGTCCTGGCCCACGTCCAGGCCCCCTCCATCCTGGCCTTGGAGGGTTCGGACGACCGGCTGCGCGCCATCGTCTCGGCGTACACCGCGTGGCACGCCCGCCACCACGTGACCGCGCGCGTCTGCCAGATGGAGCTGGCCGGCCTGACGGCCGAGCACTACGACGAGATCCTGGAGCTGCGCCACCGCACCAACGGGTTCTTCCGTGACGCGGTCGCCCGCGGAATCAGCGACGGGTCGTTCGCGGACATCGACGTGAAGCGGGTCACCCGCGCGATGCTGTCGCTGAGCATCGACCTCGTCCGCTGGTACCGGCTCGACGGTCCCGACTCTCCGGAAAGGCTCGGTGAGTTCTACGCCGAACTCGCGCTGAAGCTGGTCGCGGAGTAGCCCCTGCCCCCGTTCCTTCTCACCTGTCGACAAGCGATCGCCACCCTGACTATGCGCTTAGTAAGCACAGTTCCCGCCGCGATGCCGGAGGTTCCATGCACGGTCTCATGCAGGAGCGGTCTCTCGACGTCTCGGTGCTCATGCGCCGCGCCGAGCAGATGTTCGGCCACAAACGGGTCGTCACCGCCACGGCGGACGGTGAGGTTGCGACGACCTGGCGACACGTCGTCTCCCGCGCGCGCCGGCTCGCGGCCGTCCTCGACGTCCTCGACGTGCCACCGCACGCCCGCGTGGGTACGTTCGGCTGGAACTCCCAGCGCCATGTCGAGCTCTACCTCGCGGTACCGAGCGGCGGCCGCGTGCTCCACACCCTCAACCACCGGCTGTTCGCCGCCGAACTGACCTACATCCTCCACGACGCCGAGGACGACGTCCTGTTCGTCGACCGCTCCCTCGTCGCCACAGTGTGGCCCCTGGTGGAAGAGGCCCCGACCGTGCGGCACGTCGTCATCATGGACGATGGCGGCACGGAGGAGATACCGGACGACCCCCGGATCGTCGACTACGAGTCGCTGCTCGCCGAGGCGCCCGACGCCGCACCGCCCATCGCGATCGACGAGAACGACGCGGCCGGCCTCTGCTACACCTCGGGCACGACCGGGGCGCCCAAGGGCGTCCTCTACAGCCACCGCTCGACCGTCCTGCACGCCCTGCTGCTCCTCGGCGCCGACAGCTTCGCGATCAGCGAGCGCGACGTCGTGATGCCGATCGTGCCGATGTTCCACGTCAACGCGTGGGGCCTCCCCTACGCGGCGATGCTCGCCGGTGCCGACCTCGTGCTGCCGGGGCCCGCGATGAACCCGGCGGCGCTGGCCCGCCAGATGTCCCGGCACCGCGTGACGTTCACGGCCGGGGTTCCGGCGATCTGGCGCTCGCTCATCCCGCTGCTCGGGGAGGTCGACGTCTCGTCCCTGCGCAAGGTCGTGTCCGGGGGCAGCCCCGTGCCGGACGCGCTCGCACGGGAGTGGCACGAGGCCGCCGGCGTCCCGCTCAGCAGTTCGTGGGGCATGACCGAGACCAGCCCGCTGGTGGCCGCGTCCCGGCTCGGGACCGTACACGACGGGCTCGGCGCCGACGCCCGGCGCGCGGTCCTCGCCACTCCCGGCCCGTCCGTTCCGCTCACCGAACTGCGGCTGGTCGACGCGGACGGCGACGTCGTCGACCACGACGGCGTGACACCCGGCGAGCTCCAGGTGGCCGGGCCCACGATCGCGTCCCGCTACTTCGGCGCCGATGCCGGCGAGTCGCAGTTCACCGAGGACGGCTGGCTGCGCACCGGCGACGTCGCCACCATCGACCGGTACGGCTACGTCCGCATCGTCGACCGCACCAAGGACCTCGTGAAGTCGGGCGGTGAATGGATCTCCTCCGGAGCCCTCGAAAACGAGATCATGGCCCATCCCGACGTCGTGGAGGCGGCGGTCATCGGCATACCCGACCCCCGATGGGGCGAGCGCCCGCTCGCCTGCGTCGTCCTCGCCCCCGGGCGCAGCCTCGATGAGACGGGCCTGCGGGCCCACCTGACCGGCCGGGTCGCCTCCTGGTGGATCCCCGAGCGGCTCTGGACCATGCCCGCGATCCCCAGGACCGCGACCGGCAAGTTCTCCAAGAAGGCCCTCAGAGAGCAGTTCGCCGCGCACCAGAAGGAGCGGAGCTCCGACGCCGGCCAGTAGCCCTCCCGGCGTCGGACCGCACGATCGGCAGCGGCCCGCCCTCGTGCTCGGGGTCAGGCCAGGCTGTCCACAGGCTCCTCGGTGTCGGCCGCCGCCTCGCCGGACGCGGCCTTGCGCCGGGATGACAGCAGGTGGCGGGCCGTGCCCCAGATGCCCCGGCGGAACAGCAGGACGATCACGATGAAGATCGAGCCCGTGACGATCCCGGTCTCCTGGAACCCGGCGGTCGCCAGGAAGTCCTGGAGCTGGACGACCAGGGCCGCGCCGATGGCACCGCCCCAGAGCGTGCCGATGCCACCGAGGATCACCATCATCACGGCCTGCCCGGAGGTCGTCCAGTAGACGCCTTCGAGCGAGGCGAAGCCGTGGCCGATCGCGAACACTCCCCCGGCCAGTCCGGAGAGCCCGGCGGACAGGACGAAGGCGAGCAGCCGGTAGCGGTCGACGGGATAGCCGAGGGCGCGGGCCCGGGCCGGGTTGTCGCGGATGGACACCAGCACGCGGCCGAACGGCGAGCGGACGATGCGCCACGCGGCGAACAGTCCGGCCAGCACGAACGGCAGGCCCGCGTAGTAGAAGTAGAACGGCTCGGACAGGTCGAGGCCGAACAGCTCCCGCGGGATGCCCTGCAGCCCGTTCTCCCCGCCCGTGACGTCCCGCCACTGGTTGGCGACGTAGTAGATCATCTGGGCGAAGGCCAGGGTGACCATGGCGAAGTAGATGCCGGTCAGCCGGACCGAGAGGAAACCGATCGGCAGCGCCAGCAGCGCCGCGAACGCCGCGCCGCCCAGGATCGCGACCGGGAACGGCATCGCGGTGTGCAGCGCGATCAGGCCCGTGCAGTAGGCCGACCCGCCCCAGAAGGCGGCGTGCCCGAACGACAGCAGCCCGGTGAAGCCGAGCAGCAGGTCGACGGCGGCGGCGAACAGCGCCCAGCAGGCGATGTCCAGCGCGACCGGCGGGTAGATCATCCAGGGCAGGGCCAGGGCGGCCAGGAGCCCGATCACCAGCAGCAGCGGCCCGCCCCGGCCCGAGCGGGCCAGCCTGGCGAGGATCATCGCAGCGCCTCCTCGCGTCCGAACAGGCCGGCGGGACGCCACAGCAGCACGGCGGCCATCAGGATGAACACCAGCGTCTGCGACAGCGACGGGATGTAGTAGTTGCCGAGCGCCGACAGCAGCCCGACGGCGAAGCCCGCGGCGACCGAGCCGAACACCGAGCCGAGGCCGCCGATCACCACCACCGCGAACACCGTGATGATCAGGTCGGCGCCCATCAGCGGGTTGACCGCCCGCATCGGCGCGGCCAGCACGCCCGCGAACGCGGCCAGCGCGATCCCGAACCCGAACACCGGCGCCACCCACCGGCCGACATCGATCCCCAGCGCCCGGGTCAGCTCGGGCCGCTCGGTCGCCGCCCGCACGATCACGCCCATGCGGGTGCGGGTCAGGACGACCCACACCACGGCGCACATGAGCACCGACACCGCCAGCACGAACACCTGGTAGGCCGGGTAGGTGAACAACCCCAGGTCGACCGTCCCGCCCAGTTGCGACGGCCGGGGGTACGGCTGGGAGTTCACGCCGTATCGCCGCTTCACCAGGTCCTGCAGGATGAGCGCCAGGCCGAACGTGAACAGGAAGTTGTAGAGCGGGTCCAACGGCGTCAGCCGCCGGACGAACAACCGCTCCAGGACGACCCCGGCCGCACCCAGCAGCGGCGGGACCAGCACCAGGGACACCCAGAAGTTCAGGCCGAAGGAGTCAAGGGCGATGAAGGCCCCGAAGGCGCCGAGCATGTAGAACGCGCCGTGGGCGAGGTTGACCACGCCCAGCATCCCGAAGATGACGGCCAGGCCGAGGGCGAGCAGGGCGTAGAACGCCCCGCCCACCAGCCCGTTGAACGCCTGCTGGAGCACGCCGGCCGCCTACAGCCTGCAGGACGGGTCGGCCTGCTGCTGGAACGCCTCCGCGGCCGGGATCGTCTTGAGGACCTTCACGTAGTCCCAGGGCTCCTTGACCTCGCTGGAGGGCTTCACCTGCGACAGGTACGAGTCGTGCAGCAGCAGGTGGTCCTGGGCGCGGATGGTGCCGTTGCGGGCGAACATGTCGTCGATCTTGGCGCCCTCCAGCTGCTTCACCACCTCGTCGGGCCTGTCGGTGCCGCCGCGCTGCACGGCCTCCAAGTACTGCAGGGCGGCGGAGTAGTTGGCGCCCATGTTGGCGGTGGGACGCTTGCCGGTCTTGGCCTGGAACCTGTCGGCCCAGGCGCGGCTCTTGGCGTCGAGGTTCCAGTACCACATGTCGGTGTAGCGGGTCCCGGCCAGCGCGTCCGGTCCGAGCGAGTGGATGTCGCTGAGGGCGAGCAGGCCGACCGCCAGACCGACGCCCTTGTCGCGCAGCTTGTACTCGTTGTACTGCTTCACCAGGTTGACCAGGTCACCGCCGGCCTGCATGGTGCCGAGCACCTGCGGCTTGGGGCTCAGGCCGGGCGCCTTCAGCAGGAACGTGGAGAAGTTGTCGTTCGGGAAGGGCGTCGGGTCGCTCTTGACGACCTGCCCGCCGGCCGCCTTGATCGCGGTGCCGAACGTCTTCTGCATGTCCTGCCCGAACGCGTAGTCCGGGTAGACGATGTACCAGCTCTTGGCACCGTCCTTGGTGACCTCAGTCCCGGTGCCGTGCGCCAGCATGTAGCTGTTGTAGCCGTAGTGGAAGGTGTACTTGTTGCACTGCTTGCCTTCCAGCTCCGTGCTGGCGGCACCGACGTCGATGAACACCTTCTTCTTGTTCTTGGCGACGGTGGCGACGGCGAACGCGGCGGACGAGGTGGGCACGTCCACGATCAGGTCGGCCTGCTTGCGGTCGTAGAGCTCCTGCGCCTTGGAGTTGGCGATCTCGGGCTTGTTCTGGTGGTCGGCGGCCTCCACCTCGATCTTCTCCGCCACCGCCCTGTCGCCGTACTCGGCCTTGAAGTCGGCCACCGCCATCTTCACCGCCTCGACCGTGGAACGGCCGGAGGTGTCGGCGTAGATGCCCGACGCGTCGTTCAGCACGGCCAGCACCACCTTGCCGTCGCTGATCTTCCCACCGCCGCCGCCAGGACCGCCCCCGCACCCGGCCAGCAGCAGCCCCGCGGCGACCAGGCCACCGCTCCAGCCCATGACTCTCATTCCGGCGTCTCCTCTGGTCTCCAAGAACCCGGCCGTCGTCAGATGCCGAGGTAGTCGAGCAGCTCGTGCTCGCGTTCGCGGACTTGGTCGTTGTCCAGCGATTCGACGATCCGCCCCTCGGCGAGCAGATAGTGGCGGTCGGCGACGGTGGCGGCGAAGTGCACGTTCTGCTCCACCAGCAGAACGGTGACCCCGGCCGCCTTGACCTCGCGGAGGATGTCGCCGATCTGCTGGACGATCAGCGGCGACAGGCCCTCGGTGGGCTCGTCGCACAGGAGCAGGCGGGCGCCGGTCCGCAGCACCCGGGCGAGCGCGAGCATCTGCTGCTCGCCGCCCGACAGCTTCGTCCCGGGGAACCGGCGCCGCTTCCGCAGCATCGGGAACGTCTCGTACACCCGCTCCAGCGACCACGGATCGGCCCCCATCTCGGGAGGCAGCGTGAGGTTCTCCTCGACGGAGAGCGAGGCGAAGACGCCGCGGTCGTCCGGGATGTAACCGAGCCCGCGGCGAGCCCTCCGGTGGGGGGCCAGGCCGGTGATGCCGTCGTCGAAGAGCGAGACCGTCCCCGCGGTCCTGCCGTACGCGCCGTGCAGGCCCATGAGGCAGCGCAGCAGCGTGGTCTTGCCGGCGCCGTTGCGTCCGACGAGCGTGACGATCTCCCCCTCGTCGACGTGCAGCGACACCTCGCGCAGAGCCCGCGCCTCGCCGTACCAGGCGGACAGTCCGTCAATGCGCAGCATCGGAGTCTCCGAGGTAGGCGGTGACGACGCGCGGGTCGTGGCGGATCTCGGCGTACGGGCCCTCGACCAGCACCTTGCCGTGCTGCAGGACGGTCACCCGGTCGGCGAGGCTCGCGACCACGTTCATGTTGTGCTCGACCAGCACCACGGTGCGGCCCGCGCGAATCCCGCGTACGAGCTCGATGGTCCGGTCCACGTCCTCCACGCCCATTCCGGCGGTCGGCTCGTCGAGCAGCAGCACCTTGGGGTCCAGGGCCAGTGCGAGCGCCAGCTCCAGCGCCCGCTTGCTCCCGTAGGACAGCGAGCCCGCCGGGACGTCGGCGCGGTCTGCCAGCCCGACCTCGTCGAGCAGTTCCCCCGCACGCCCCGCGAAGCGGCCGAGGGCCTTCTCCGAACGCCAGAACCGCCAGCCCAGGCCGGTGGGGCTCGCCAGCGCGAGCTCCACGTGCCGGCGCGGGGTCAGCTCGGCGAACAGGCTGGTGATCTGGAAGGAGCGCGCGATCCCCAGGCGGGTGATCGATTCGGGAGCGCGTCCGGCGAGTTCGCGCCCGCCGAGCCGGACGCTGCCCGCGGTCGGCTTCAGGAACCCGGTGAGCAGGTTGAACAGCGTGGTCTTGCCCGCGCCGTTCGGGCCCACCAGCGCGTGGACGCCGCCCTCGGCCACGTCGAGGTCCACATCGTCCACGGCCCGGAAGCCGCGGAACTCCCGGACCAGGCCTCGCGCCTGGAGGACGGGGGCGGCCCGCTCCGGGGCGGCGTTCTCGGAAGCGGCACCGTGCCCGCTCCCTGCGAAACCCCCTCCCATGCACCCTCCTCACGCGTCAGGGCGTGACCCGGGCCACATCGGGGACGCCGTGACCGTGAACGCTAGGCGGGAGCCGGCCCGGCGAACCAGGTGACTTCGACACACAATGTGGCGGCCCGCTATGAGCCGGCGCACACCGCCCGATGAAGCCACCACAGGAAGCGGCTGAAGAGTGTGCTCGCCGACGTGGCTCGTCCCGCCACCGGTCGATCAGCATGGCGAGTCCCACGGGTCTGACCGATGAATCCCGTTCCCACCCCAGGGAGCCGCACATGCCCTTCTTCCGCAGATCCCCCGTCCTCCCGGCCCTGCTGGGGTCGCTCCTGGCGCTTCCGCTGGCCATGGCGGTACCGCCGGCCCAGGCGGACACCCGCTGCGCCCACATGAACCGGGTCGACGTCCCCGGAGCGGAGCACCAGGTCGCCGCCTGCCTGGACGATCTGACCACGGCCGGCACCGTCGCCTCGGGCCACACCGTCAAGTCCGACTGGGACGGGCTGCATTCGGCGGCCACCCGGAACCCGAGCGGAGTGCCGGGAATCCAGATCGACGGCTACTTCCAGGACGACTCCACGTTCAACACGACCCACGGCTGGAACCACGACTCCCAGTTCGTGATCCGCCTCCCGGAGCGGTGGAACGGCGGTCTGGTGGTCTCCGGGGCGCCGGGGACGCGCCGCCAGTACGCCAACGACTTCACCATCTCCGACTGGGTGCTGGCGAAGGGATACGCCTTCGCCTCGACCGACAAGGGCAGCAACGGCAACCAGTTCTACCGGGACGGCGAGCGCCCCGGCGACGCCATCGCGGAGTGGTACCGCCGGATGATCCAGGTGACCGCGGCCGCCAAGGCGACGGTGGCCCGCCACTACGGCGGCCGCCTGCGCAGGACGTACGCGATGGGCATCTCCAACGGTGGCCAGATGGTGCGCTGGGCCCTGGAGAACCACCCCGAACTGTACGACGGCGGCGTGGACTCCGAAGGCACGTACTGGCCGCGGGACGACGGGAACAACGCGCTGGTCTACCTGCCGGAGGCACTGCGCAACTATCCCCGGTACGCGGCGACGGGCGACCCCGAGGCGCATGCCGCGATGCTGAGGGCCGGCTTCGCCCCCGGCTCGGAGTTCCTGTGGGACTTCAACTACCGGATCCTCTGGGACGGCACGCAGCGCATCTACCGTGAGGAACTCGACCCGGCCTACGACGGCGACCTGGAGGCGGGCGTTCCCTACTGCGAGAGCGGTACGCCGAACTGCGACACCGACTACCGCTACTACTCGCGTCCCGCGAGCGTTCACCGGACGGTGAGGCGGCTGGGCATGACCGGCCGCATCGGCAAGCCGATGATCACGGTGCAGGGCACGCTGGACACACTCCTGCCGATCAAGGTCCACGGCGACGCCTACGCCCGGAAGATCCGCGCGCAGGGCCGGGGCGGGCTGCACCGCTACTACCGGATCGAGGGCGCGTCCCATCTCGACCTCGAATACGACATGTTCCCCGGCAGGATGCGGCCGCTGCTCCCCTGCATGCGAACGGCCTTCGAGGCCCTCGAACGCTGGACTGCTCCGCGCGGCGGGCAGGCGCCCCCGCGCAGCGCCACCATCCCCCGCCCGGCCACCGGCGACGTCGTGAACACCTGCTCCATCAGCTGACCGGGGCGGGCCGGCCCCCGGCCGCCGACACCTCCCGTCCGGCCGGCTCGTCGGCCTCGGCCCTGACGAGCCGCCGGACGATGAGGGCGGACCGCGAGGGCCGGCCGTCCCACCGCCGGGTCGGGCACAGGTGGACGGGAGGCGCGTCGCGCAGCGGGAGCCGAACCAGGTCGGCGATGCCGGCCGAGGCGCCCTCGCGGACGGTGAACCGCAGCCCCGGGCGCCGCTCCCGCAGCCGGCCCACGGCTTCAGCCCAGCAGGTGGCTGAGGATGGCATCCGCACGATTGTCGCCGGGGGCGTAGCGCCGGCCCTCACCCACGCTCAGCGGCCTGTCCGCGTCTTGCAGCACGGCCGGCACTCGGGTCCGGCCTCAGCTCAGTGGGGGGCTCGCGCGCCACCAGGTGCTGCCCGGGGACGACATCGGCGCTCGCAACGACCTGCGGCGCCGGCTCAAATTCCCAGAGGGAGCCGGGTACGACGCTGTGGCCGGCCTGTCTCGCCGCTGGTGGCCC
This sequence comes from Spirillospora sp. NPDC049024, assembly GCF_040649235.1. NCBI lineage: Bacteria > Bacillati > Actinomycetota > Actinomycetes > Streptosporangiales > Thermomonosporaceae > Spirillospora > Spirillospora sp. NPDC049024. The sequence goes on along the minus strand of NZ_JBEZFD010000008.1, from coordinate 326,959 downwards.
TACGGCGGGCTGGTCTACATCAGTTGTAGAAATCTCTCCCGGAGAGACCATCCGAACGAGCCGACCGCACCAGTAGACACTGGTGTTTTTTTAAAGTTCGTTGGATAGTGCTCGCATGAAACGTGCCATCACGGCCGCCATCGCCGTCGCCATCGCGTCTCTTCCCGCACCCGCCCTCGCGGCCGCCCCCGAACTGCGCCCGGTCTCCCTGCCCTTCCTGTGGCCGACGGCGCGGCTCTACGACGTCACCGCCGACGGCGCGGGCGGAGTCTGGGTCGGCGGCGTGCAGGGCAAGTACTGCCTGCGCTGGGGTGATCTGTGCCCCGTGTACAACGACGGGAACCCGGTCGTGCGGCGCTGGGCGGGCTCGTCGTGGCAGGAGTATCCGCTCAACGGCTGGACGGGCCAGGGCGAGATCGCGCGCATCGCCTCGGGCGCGGGCGAGACCTGGATCGCCGGCGGACTCGGCGCCGGCGGGGGTTCGAGCACCTACGTGGCACGCTTCGACGGCTCGGCGTTCCAAAAGGTCGCGGCTCCGGCCAAGTACATCACCATGCTCGCCACCGGCCCGGCGGGCACCTTCGCCGGCGCCTGGGAGCTGGGCGGGAGCGGGCTGTTCAAGCGCACCGGCGACACATGGACCGCCGTCGACGTGCCCGGGATCGACTACGTCGCCGACCTCGAGGCGCTCACCGCGTCCGACGCATGGGCGGTCGGTTACAAAGACGGCCTGCAGCAGGTGCCCGCCGCCGCGCACTTCGACGGCGCGGTCTGGAAGAACGTCCCGCTGCCCGAGGTCAACGACTGGTTCCGCAAGGTCGTCCCGGTCACCGCGAACGACGTCTGGGGGATCACGGCCAAGCGTTTGGCGCACTGGAACGGCACCGCATGGAGCTACATCGCGCCCCCGGCGGGGTACCCCGACCTCGGCGACCTGACCGTGGACGCGTCCGGGAACCCCTGGGTCGCGCCGGAGGCGTCCGCGCCGCCGGAGAAGCCCCCGTACCGCTACAGCGGCGGCCAATGGGAGCCCGTGACGATCCCGGCCGGGACCGCGGTGTACGACCTGGCCGCCGTACCCGGTGGCATCTGGGGAGTCGGAAGGCAAGGAGAGGACGACCCGGCGGCCCTCAACGGCTCCTAACGGCCCCTGAGTGGGGCCGTCACCGAGGACACACCGCGCCGGACGACCAGCCCCCCCAGCCTCTCGTGCGCGTTGGAAGGTCGGGTGGAGGGCAGGCTGCGCGCCGCGGGCGCATGGGACGGGCGGTGGACGTTCTTGGCAGGCGGAGCCCGGACGTCGGTCGGCACGGGAGGCGATATCGCCTGGCCGACCCGGATCCCCGCGCGGTACGGCGAACACGTCCTTCGTTGCGCGCCAGCAGCGGCTCGGCGCCCAGGTCGGCGGCGAGGGCGCGTGCCTCGCGCAATCGGGACCGGGCGCCGGGACGGTTGTTCGACGCGAGCGCGACGGCCGCGGCCTCCGCCAGCACCACGGCGGTCTCGTGGCCGTTGCCGAGGTCGCGCCAGGCCGCGGCCGCCTCGTCCCAGGCGGGCAGTTCGCCGCTCCCCGTCAGCGCGCGGAACGTGAGGCGGACGGCATCGATCACCGGTGTGGTGGTGCGCACTGAGCCGAGCATGCGGGCGAGGTCCACGAGCCGGTCCGCGGTCTCGGCCTGGACCCGCCGGTTCCGCGGCGCGGCCGCGCGCCGGGCCCGTTGCGCGCGTGCGCCGAGCACCGCGAGCCGTGCCGTCTCCTGCGGCGGCCAGGCGTCGGGTGCCGTCGCCATGTGCTCGCCCACGATGTGGTCCGCCGCGTCGGGGTCGTCCCCGTCGAGCGCGCGGGCGATGCGCAGGAGGGTCAGCCAGGACTTCGCCTCCGCCGCGCCGACGGTGTGCACGGCGAACTCGGTGATCTGGCGCAGGAGCGTCCCGGCCGGTTCGGTCTGACCGCGCCGCAACGCGATCTCGGCGGCGATCAGGCGCAGGAACGCCGCGTAGAGCGGGGGCGGCGCCAGGGCGAGGGCCTCGTCGACGACGCGCAGGGCCTCATCCCAGCGCCCCAGGAACAGCAAGGGGACACAGCGGGCGTGGGCGAGCATGCTGCCGCGGGACCGGGCCTGGCCGAGCCGTTCGGCGGCCGACTCCCCGGTGCGGGCGAGTTCGACGGCCTCTTCGTACCGCCCGCTGTCGCTCAGGAAGGTCGACTCCCACTGGAAGGTGGTCAGGAATGTGTGCGCGTCACCGGCCGCATCGGCGGCGCGGCGGGCCTCGGCGAAGGCGTCGGCCGCGGAGTCCAGGTCCCCGCGCGTGCCGTGGAGCGCGCCCAGCACCAGCAGGGCGGGCGCGCGCAGGGCGTCGTCGCCGATGCGGTCGGCGATGTCCAGGGCCTGAGCGGCGTGCTCCTGGCAGTCGTCGAGGTCGAGCGCCATGAACTCCACGAACGCCAGGGCCGACAGCAGCCGGGCGCGCAAGTCCTGCGACGCCCCGGGCGGCGCCAGCGCGACCGCCCGCCGAAGGTCGTCGCGTCCCCCGCCGTCGATGCGGCTCTGCAGCCGGCCGCGCAGGCCGAGCAGCCGGGCCGCCCGCTCCGGTTCCACCGCCGGATCCACCTCGTCCAGCGCCGCGGTGCCGTACCCCACGCCGGCGGCCGACCTGCCCGCGTTGAACGCCGCCGTGGCGGCGGTTTCCAGCACGACCGTCCGGTCGACGCCGATGGTCTCGACCGGCTCCGGCACTTTCGGCCAGTGGTCCAGGACGAGTTCCAGCTGGTGGAGCTGCTCGTCGTAGGCGTTCTGGCCGCCGGCGCGGCAGGCGGCGCGCCATGCGGCGGGCAGCGCCCGCTCGAACTCGCCCGCCGCCGTCCAGTGCTGGGCCAGGGCGGTGGCGCTCGCGGTGGGATCGGCGGACGCGGCGCGGTCGGCGAGAGCGGCGGCGTACCGGGCGTGCATGCGCCGCCGCCGGGGCGGCGGTAACGCGTCGTACAGCGCCTCGCGGAGGAGGTCGTGGCGGATCGCGTACCCGTTCTCCCGCGCCACCACCAACTCCCGCGCGGTCAGGTCGCCGAGGGCGTCCCCGAGCTCGCGGGCAGGGCCGCCGGCGACCGCGCGGACGAGTTCGTCGTCGAGTTCGGCCCCCGCCACCGCCAGGGCCTCCAGCGCCTCGCGGGCCAGGTCCGGCAGGTCGGTGACCCGGGCGAGCAGGAGCGTGCGCAGGTCCCCCGGCGGCGTCTCGCCCGCGGCGCTCAGCGCCTCGACGAACAGCGGGTTCCCGCCGCTGCGCCGGTAGACCCGGGCGCTGCGCGCCGGGTCGGGCGGCCGACCGTCCACGGCCGCCAGGAGCGCGGTGACGTGCCGGTGCTCCAGCGGGCCGAGGTCGATGCGCGACACCGCGCCGCCGCGGCCCAACTCGGCCAGCATCCGCGAGTTCGGATGCCGGGCGGCCAGTTCGCCGGTTCGGACGGTGCCGACCAGCAGCACCGCGGCGCCCGTCAGGTTGCGGGCCAGGTAGGCGAACAGCTCCCGGCTCGACGCGTCCGCCCAGTGGAGGTCCTCGACCAGCACGACGACGGGCTGCGCCTCCGCCGCCCGGGCCAGCAGCGTCAGCATCTCCTCCAGCAGCCTGGCCGGTCCGTACCGCGCGGGCGCCGGACCCAGGTCGGGCAGCAGGTCGCCGAGCGCGGCCCCGCCCGGCGGAAGCAGCGCCGCCACCCGGTCGCGGCCGAGGCGGCGCACCAGATCGCGCAGCACGGCGACGAACGGTACGTACGGGGCGCCCTCCGAGCCGAGTTCCAGACATCCTCCGGACAGCACCAGCGGATCGCCTGGCAACGTAGGCCGCCCGCAGCACGGCGATCTCTACGACATGAGCTGGATCGTTCCCCACGCCATGTCGTCCGCGTCCCGCGACCACATGGTGGCGGTCACCGGCACGGCCACCACCGCCCTGCTCGGCCGCAAGAACTTCGAGGGTTTCGCCGGGTTCTGGCCCGCCGTCGCCGACGACGAGAGCGCCGACCCGCGGGACCGGGAGTTCTCCCGCTGGCTGAACGAGGTCGAGAAGGTCGTCTTCTCCACCACGCTCACGGAGGCCGCCTGGGACAACGCGCGCATCGCCGGCACCGACCCCGTCACGGCGGTCAAGCAACTGCGCGAGCAGGAGGGCGGCGACATCACCGTCCTGGCCAGCTCCAGCGTGATCCGCAGCCTCCTTCAGGCCGGGGAGGTGGATCGGCTGAGCATCACGCTGTGCCCCGAACTCGTCGGCGGCGGCGCCCGGCTGTTCCCCGACGGCCTGTCCGCGTCGTGGACGCTGGCCTCCAGCCAGGTCACCGAAAGCGGCGCGATCTGCCTCCGCTACGACCGGGCCGAACGCTGAACCGCCTCGAACCACACCAACACCAATAAGCAGGGGTTTCACGCCCACGCCGTCTCAGTGGACGGCTAGATAAGGCTCGACCTGCTGCCCGGACTGCGGAACGGCCCCGGTGAGGACCCCTACCTCGCCATCGCCCAGCTCACAGGCGGCACCGGTTTCACGCCGGAGTTCGAGGTCGCGGGGGCGGTCGCCGACTACGTCGCCTGGCGCCCCGCCACCCCCCGCTGACGACAGGCCCAGCGGCACCCGGCCCGCACCTCGCATAGGACGGGTCGGGTGCCGCCTGGTGGGCTCACAGACCGCGTCAGGGCATCTGCACCCGAGGGCCGCGCTGCGAGAAGAATCTCGCCGGGAACGACCGCGGGCCGCACCTATGCGCAGATCGGCGCCGAGCTGGAGGCGGTGAAGGCGGACGGCCTCGACGAGAAGCCGGCCGACCTCCAGCGGACCGCTTTCACCGGCGAGATGCTTCGGGCGTCGTTGATGTCGGCCTGTCAGGCGTGGCAGGTCACCCTGCTGGCCGGTGGTCTGGGCGTCCTGTTCACCGGACTCGGTGCGGCGCTGCCGTCCGCCAGAGGCTCCGCGGGCCCGCGGCTGGGATGACCTCGGCGTGCGGGCTTTGGTCCCCGCACGGTGGGACCTTCGTCCCTGGGACGCCCTGTCGAATGACCGGAAGTGTGGCGCTGACAGCGGCAGCATCTGGAGGAGGGCCCATGCCTCACCCCTTTGCGACGCACGCGGGGGTCCGGCGCCTGGTGACGGCGGCCGTCGCGGCTCCGTCGGTGCACAACACCCAACCGTGGCGCTTCCGGCTCAACGGCGCGGCGGCCATGGAACTGCACGCCGACCTGGACCGCAGGTTGACCGTGATCGACCCGCGCGGCCAGGCCCTGCACATCAGTTGCGGGGCCGCCCTGCTGAATCTGCGGCTGGCGATCCGCATGACCGGTCATCGGTCGCAGATCGAGTTCTTCCCGGAGGCTCTGGGCCCGCTGCTGGCGTCCGTCCGGGCCGTGGACGCGCCCATGCCATCACTGGACCAGGCGGAACTGTACGCGGCGATTCCGCATCGGCGCACCAACCGGCACCCGTTCAGCAAGCGCATGGTGCCGCAGCCGGTCCGCCGGGAGATGGTGTCCGCCGTGCGGACCGAGGGAGCGGCGCTGGCCCTGCCGGGCCCGCAGACCACGGCATACCTGCTCAGCCTGGTCGCCGCCGCGGACGAGCGGCTGGCCTCCGCTGACGGGTACGTCGCCGAGCTGGCCCGGTGGACGCCGGACCGCGCCTGCGGGGACGGTGTCCCCCGGTACGCCTTCGGGCCTCGCCCGAGCGGGCGCGGTGTCCCCATGCGGGACTTCGGCCTGGCCGGGCCGGTGCCCAGACGGAAGGCCGAGCACTTCACCGCCCGGCCGCAGCTCGGCGTGCTGCTCACGAAGGGCGATGGCCCCGCGGACTGGCTGCGGGCCGGGCAGGCGTTGCAGCGGGTTCTGCTGACCGCCGAGCGGCACGGGGTGTCGACCTCGTTGCTGTCCCAGCCCCTGGACATGCGCGTTGGGGCGTCCACCGCCACGGCCCCGGCATCGCATGGCCACATACAGGCGATCATCCGGTTCGGGTACGGGCCGCCGGTCCCCGGCACGCCGCGCCGACCGTTCCCCGAAGTGCTGACCCGCACCTGACCGCCACAGCACCCGAAGACCCGCACGACCCGAACACTCGCGATCCAGAAAGGCGGACCATGACCGTCGTGGATGAATTCACCGAGGCGCTCCGCACCGAGCACCGCGGTGTCCGTGACCTGCTCCTCGACCTGGTGGAGGCTCGGGGCCGTGATGTCTGAGCAGCCTTACCCTCTCATCATCCAAGGCGGCATGGGCGCGGGCGTGTCGGGATGGCGGCTGGCACGCGCCGTGGCCCGGACGGGTCAGCTCGGTGTGGTCTCCGGAGTGGCACTGGACGCCCTGCTGGCACGCGGGCTCCAAGCCGGAGACGAGGGCGGCCACCTGCGCCGCGCGCTCGCCTCCTTCCCGCTGCCGGACGTGACCGAGCGGATCCTGCGGCGCTACTACGTTCCGGGTGGGATCGAGCCGGGCCAGCGTTTCCGGCCCGTACCGAAACTCGGCCTCAACCCGAACAGGATCCGCGACGAACTGACCGTCGCAGGGAACTTCGCCGAGGTCTGGCTGGCCAAGCAGGGACATGACGGCCCGATCGGAATCAACTACCTGGAGAAGATCCAGCTCGCCACCCCAGCCGCCGCCTACGGGGCGATGCTGGCCGGGGTGGACTACGTCCTGATGGGGGCGGGCATCCCCAGCGAGATCCCCGCGCTCCTGGACGCCCTGGCCGCCGGCTCCCCCGGCCACCTGACGATCAGCGTCGCCGGCGCCGACGACGGCCGCACCCTCACCTTCGATCCGGGGTCACTGGCCGGCCCCGCACGGGCTCGGCCACGCCTGCTCGCCATCGTCTCTTCGTCCGTTCTCGCGATGTACCTGCACCGGACGCCGACCACCCGACCGGACGGGTTCGTCCTGGAGACGGCGATCGCGGGCGGACACAGCGCGCCGCCTCGCGGACGGATGCGCCTGGACGACGACGGCGAGCCGATCTACGGGCGGCGTGACCGGATCGATCTCGAAAAGGTCGGCGCGCTCGGCCTGCCGTTCTGGGTGGCCGGAGGATACGCACGGCCCGGCACGCCGGCGGAGGCCCGCTCGGCCGGGGCCGCGGGCATCCAGGCCGGCAGCATCTTCGCGCTGAGCCGAGATTCCGGCCTCGACCCCGGACTGCGGCGACGGCTGGTCCAGGAGGCTCTGAACGGTACGCTCCGGATCCGCAACGATCCCTACGCCTCCCCGACCGGGTTCCCGTTCAAGGTCGCCGCGCTGCCGGGAACCCTCACCGACGACGACGTCTACGAGAAGCGGCCCAGGTTGTGCGACCTGAGCTACCTGCGGACCCCTTATCTGAAACAGAACGGCGCGGTCGGCTACCGATGCCCCGCCGAACCCGTTGACGCCCACATCCGCAAGGGCGGGACGCTCGAAGACACCGTCGGCCGCCGCTGCCTCTGCAACGCGCTCGTCGCCGACGTCGGCCTCGCACAGCACCGGCCGGACGGCTACGTCGAACCGCCCCTCCTGACGCTCGGCCAGGATCTCGGATTCCTGCCCGGACTCGTTCACAAGGTCGGCGCCGACTACGCCGCCGCCGCCGCCGTCGACTACCTGCTGAGCTCATGAAACAGATCCGCACCCCTCGCCAAGATCCCGCCGACCGGCCGTTCATCGTGATCTGGGAGGCCACCCAGGCGTGCCCGCTGGCCTGCCGGCACTGCCGCGCCGAGGCCCGACCCGACCGCGATCCGGGCGAACTCACCACCGTCGAGGCCTGCGGCCTGATGGCCCAGGTGGCCGAGTTCGGGTCCCCGCCGCCGCTGTTCGTCATCACCGGGGGCGACCCGTTCCAGCGGCCGGACCTGTACGAACTCGTCCAGCACGGCACCCGCCTCGGCCTGCCGGTCGCGGTCTCGCCGTCCGGCACACCCACGCTCACCAAAGACGGTCTCACCGGGCTGAGGGAGGCCGGCGCGCGAGCCATCTCCCTCAGCCTGGACGGCTCGGACGCGCGCATCCACGATGCCTTCCGCGCCACACCCGGCGTCTTCCGCTGGACACTGGACGCGTGGCAGGCAGCCCTCGACCTCGGGCTCAAGGTGCAGATCAACACCACCGTCAGCGGGCACAACCTGACCGACCTGCCGGAGATCGTCCGCATCGTCCAGCAGATGGGAGCGCTTACCTGGAGCGCGTTCCTGCTCGTCCCGACCGGGCGAGGAAAGCTGCTGCCCGGGCTCGACCCGCACCAGGTCGAAGACGTCCTCAACTTCGTCTACGACGCCGGCGCCTTCGTCCCCGCCCGCACCACCGAGGCGCACCACTTCCGCCGCGTCGCCGTCCAGCGGGAGGTCCTTGAGCGGCACGGTGCTGACCACGTGGCCGTTCTCGGCCTGGGAACGCTCTACCGGACCCTTCTCGATCGGCTGACCGAACTCGATCTCCCTCTGCGGCGGGCACGCCGCCCACCCATGGACGTCAACTCCGCGCGCGGGTTCGTCTTCGTCTCCCACAGGGGCACGGTGCACCCCAGCGGCTTCCTGCCCACCCCGGCGGGCAGCGTCCGCCACGACCGGCTGACCGAGATCTACCGGACCTCTCCCCTGTTCACCGGCCTGCGCGACCCCGGCAACCTGACCGGACGCTGCGGCGCCTGCGAGTTCAGGACGATCTGCGGCGGCTCGCGCTCACGTGCCCTGGCCACCTCGGGCGACCCGTACGCGGAGGAGCCCTGGTGCGCCTATAAGCCCGGCTCCTTCCCATACCAGGACGACCTCGTCTCCTACGGACTGAAAACGATCGCTTCCTAGGGCCGGACAGCAGATCAACGAGGCCCCGCGCTGGAACGGGCCTCGGAGCTGACCGGCCAAGGGCCCGCTGGTACTGCTGACCGGCTCCCGTGCCGTGCTGCGCGAGATCGGCATCGACGGCCTGATCTTGGTGGTACTCATCGAGGACCGGTCTCGCCGCCGTCCGTCCGCCGAGGTGATCTTCAGCATGCCCGGCATCGGGGTTCTGCGCCGGACGCGGGACTCCTCGCCGCCACCGGCGGTCACTGGGCCTCCTCCGGCTCCGCCGCCGCGATGGGCCGGGACGCGGCCGCAGGCGGAACGGCAGGGCGGCGGGACCCCGCACCCGCCCCGGCGGTGCATTCCGGCAACGTCCAGGTCGGTTCGAAGCGGAGGATGTCGGCGGTGGCGGCGCCCTGGGTGATGAACGGGTCGGACGCGACGGCCGCCTCGATCGCCGACGGTTCGCCCTCCGCGATGATCAACCCGCCGGTGCGGGGCTCCAGCGGGCCCGCGAAGCGCACCATCCCCTTGGCGAACACGCCGGCGGGGTTGGCGTAGTGGTCGTCCTTAAGGGCATCGATGACGTCCAGGGGCGCGTGGTACTTGAGCACGATCACATACATGCCGCAAGTCAACGGCAGGCGGCCCCGGCAGGGCCAAGACCGGCTTGCCGGCCCTCTATAGGCTGGCGCCTATGGACGCTGATCAGAGTGGGTGAGCCGGGCGGCGACGAGCTTTCCGGCGTGGAGTTGCGCCACCTCCGGTACTTCGCCACCGTCGCCAAGGCCGGCACCGTCACCGAGGCGGCCCGGCGCCTGCGCATCTCCCAGCCCAGCCTCAGCCAGCAGATCCGGATGCTGGAGCGACGCATCGGCACACGGCTTTTCCTGCGCCTGCCCCAGGGGATGGAACTGACCGAGGCGGGACGCGTCCTGCTGGACGGCGTCCACCGGGCGCTGGGTGAGTTGAGTTCGTCCATCTCGGCAGCACGCGCCGAAGTGCCGACGGCGACCCTCGGCGTGTGCCGGGGCGTGCCGCAGACCGTGCTGGCCACAGCCGAGCAGGCCATCGCGCCCGACCACCGGTTGCGACTCGCCTACCGGCGGATCGACTCCCACCTCCAACGCGATCTACTACTCGCGGGCACCCTGGCCTTCGGAATCCTGCGCATGCCCGCGGACACCTCGGGTCTCCGGCTGCACACGGTCGGCAATGAGCCGCTAGGCGTGGTACTGCACGGCCGCCACCCCCTCGCCGAGCGGCCGACGCTGACCTGGTCCGACCTGCAGGGTCAGCGATTGCTGTGGTTTCCGGCGGAACGCGCCCCCGGGTACGCGGCCGCCGTCCTCACAAGCCTGGGCGAGCACGGCTGGACACCTGACACGGTTTCCGATGATCACGACAGCCATACGCTGTTCCGCCACCGGCTGATCGGCGATGACGCTCTGGTCGCTCTCCGAACCCGGAGCAGCTCAGCCGGTGATCCGGACCTCGTCTGGCGCCCGGTCGGACCGGAACCGCCCAAGGAACACCTGGTGCTGTCCGCGGCCGCCGGCACCTCCTGGGCCCGGCGTCTGGCGGCACAGAGCGACCGCACCGCGACCTGATCGTTCTGCGGTGGCGGCAGCCCGCTGTTCACTCTGCGGCGGAGCTCACGTTGACCAGCGGAAGTCGTGTGAGGCCGGCTCGCTCCTCCATGAGGATCTCGGCGCGGCGGTGCGCGCCCAGCTTGGTGTTCCGGACCTTGTCGTGCAGTTTGACGATGGCGTCGAGCAGCATCTCCGGGCGAGGCGGGCAGCCGGGCAGGTAGACGTCGACCGGCACGATGTGGTCGACGCCCTGCACGACGGCGTAGTTGTTGAACATGCCGCCGGACGAGGCGCACACGCCCATCGCGATGACCCATTTGGGGGCGGCCATCTGGTCGTACAGCCGCCGCAGTACGGGGGCCATCTTCTGGCTCACCCTCCCCGCGACGATCATCAGGTCTGCCTGGCGGGGTGTTGCCGAGGCACGCTCCATGCCGAACCGCGAGAAGTCGTGGCGCGGGTCGCCGACGGCCATCAGCTCCATGCCGCAGCAGGCCAGGCCGAAGGTCATCGGCCACATCGACGACTCGCGCGCCCAGTCGGCCATCGTCTCGACGGTCGTGAGCAGGAAGCCGCCGGGAAGGTGTTCTTCGAGTCCCATAGTTCCTCCAGGCTGGTTGTGCGCGGAGAGGTGATCAATGCCGGATCGCGCCATGATCGTTAAGTGGGGCGACACAATGAGCACATGGAGATACGCGAGATAGAGGCGTTTTTGCAGGTCGCCCGGGAGTTGCATTTCAGCCGCGCGGCCAGGCGACTGGGCGTGTCCACCCCTCGCGTGAGCCAGGCGGTGCGTGCGCTGGAACGCCGGGTCGGCGCTCCGCTGTTCGAGCGGACGAGTCGGCAGGTCCGGCTGACGCCGCTGGGCGAACGTCTGCTCGCTGAACTTCGGCCCGCATACGAGCGGATGGAACGAGCGCTGGAGGAGGCACGAGACAGCGCGAGTACGCAGGTACTGCGCGTCGGGGTGGCGACCAGCCTGCTGAGCGCCGTGGCCGACGGGCCGATCCAGACCTTCGAACGGGCACGTCCGCACTGCGCCGTGGTGCGTTCCGCGCATCCCAACAGCGACCCGTCGTACTGGGGGGAGGACTGGCCGGTAGACGTCTTCGTCGGCTGGCTGCCCGCCGAGCCTGCGGAAGTGAAGGCCATGGGGTTGAGCATCGGTCCGGCGTGGCTGGTCCAGGAGCGGGCGGCGCTGGTGCCGACCGGGCACCCGCTGGGGCGGCGCACCACCATCGACGCTGAGGAACTGGCCGATCACGACATCTTGTATCCGAGCACCATGCGGCGGCAACTCGCCGATCTGTGGATACCCCCCGCCACTCCTGGTGGTGTCCCGCTGCGGCGGGTGCCCCGGAACAGGTCCGCGTCACTTGAGGAGGCGATCGTCCTGGTCGCCAAAGGCGATGTGATCCACCTGACGCTCGCCGGGGTGCGCCCGGACAACCCGCACGTCGTCACAGTGCCGGTGTCGGGCCTGCCACCGATGATCTGTGCCCCCGTCTGGTCCGCCGGCACCGACAGCGCCATGATCCGCGACTTCGCGCAGATCGCGGAAACGAGCGGCTGTGCAGCCCTATCGGCTATGGACCGTATACGTCGCGAAATGTGGCCAGGCCCTGGGAAGGCTGCCCCTTTCCCGCCACGCGTCCCGCTTGAATAATGATCAATATGCTCGCCCGACAGTACGGATACGCCGTCACTCCTCGGCCTGCCGCCGAGGCAGCCCCATGGGCCGCCGCCGACCTTCCGTCATCACGCTGGATGCCTGTTCCGCCGACGGTCGCGTTCCTGCCCATCCCCCCGCTGCTCGTGCTCGTCGTGGCCGGCTGGGCCTGGTCTGTGGGCGGCGCGGGCGGCAGCCTCTTCCTTGCCCTCGTCGCCTACATCGGGCCTATTCTGCTGCTGATTACCAGTTTCTTTGTCTGGACATCGGCTCTCGCGAACAAGCGACTCACACGCGAGATGCAGGAATTGCTCCAGCGGGAACCGTGGCAGGCGTGGCCGTGCCGCGTTGAACGCCAGGATGAAGGCGGGACGACCCGCATCGACGTCATCGTGTCCCTGCTGGCCCCGGACCATAGCGTGGCCGGTCAGCACAAGGCCGTCGTCCGCCCCGAGACGTGGCGAGCGATGACCGATGGGTACGGTGTGCTGTTGTTCGCGGGCGACTTGCGCTTCAACGGCGTCATCGCCGACCCCCGAACGGAGACCGCCTACCTCGCCGTCCCGGTAACAAATCAGGATTTGCAGCAGAACCAGAGGAACTCGGCTGTTGAGGACGAACTGACCCGCCAAGCGATCGGCTGGTTCTTCTCCCAGTGATGGCCAGCCCGGCTTGCGCCCGCGTCCTGCTGGGCGCCGCGGAGGCCGGGTTCTCGCCGGAATGCTCTACTTCGTGTCGCGGTGGTTCCCGCGGCGCGAGCGCGGGCGGGCGATGGCGTGGATCGTCGCGTTCATCTGCCAGTCAATCGTCCGAGGTGCCTCGCGCGTCGTGGTCACAGCCCCCCGTCCTTCGCCCGCCGGTCAGGTCGTGGACCGTGCCGCGCAGCGGTCCCGACACCACAGCCCGGCCTGGACGGCGCACCAGGCGGGCGCTCTTCCAGTTCATCTGCCGCCGAGGCTGTTAATGCAAAGAATTTCGCGTTACTCTGTGACGTGGGCCACAGGGAAGGGGTGCCGCATGGATGGGGAGCCGCGCGCGGCGGGGGCCGTGCGGCCCGGCGGCCGCACGGCGCGCACCCGTGCGGCGGTGTTGGCGGCGGCCCGGGAGGAACTGGAGGCCGCCGGGTACGCCGGGCTCACCTTGGAGAAGGTGGCCGAGCGTTCGGGCGTGCATCTGGCCACGCTGTACCGGCGATGGCGGACGGTCGAGGGACTCGTCGTCGACCTGCTGGGCGAACTGGGCAAGACCGAGATCCCGATACCGGACACCGGCTCGTTGAACGACGACCTCCGGGCGCTCGCGCTGGAGATCGCCGCCCTGTACCAGCAGCCCAGGGCCCGGGCGCTGGTCGAGGGCGTCGTGGCCGCCGCCGTCCGGTCCCCCGAGGCGTCCACCGCCTGGGCGACAGTGATCGCTGAGCGCAACCGCCTCGCGTCCCGGATCGTCGAACGGGCCATCGGACGCGGCGAACTGCCGCCGGGGACCGACGGCATCGCGGTCATCAGCGCCGTCGGCGCCCCCATCTACTACCGCCTGCTCGTCGCTCGCGGGCCTGTGGACGACGCGATCGCCGAGAGCGCCGCCGCTGCCGCGCACGCCGCTGCCCTCAGCGGCGCCTTCACCCCCGGTGACTCCCCCGACCCTCCATAGGCCGCGGCGTACACCCGCCGCACCAGCGAAAGGACCCGCAAATGCGCCAGGACATCGAGTTCGTCTCGGCCGGGACGACCCTCCGCGGATGGTTCTACACCCCCGACGGCACCTCTGGCCCGCACCCGGCCGTGGTCGTCACCCACGGGCTCGGGGCGGTCAAGGAGCAGTACACCGACGACATCGCCGAAGCGCTCGCCGCGGCCGGGCTGGCGGTCGTCCTCTACGACCACGCCTCGTTCGGCGCGAGCGACGGCGAGCCGCGCCAGGAGGTCGACCCCTGGACGCAGATCCAGGGATACCGGGACGCCATCACCTTCCTGTGCACGCGTCCCGAGGTGGACGCCGAGCGCATCGGGGTGTTCGGGTCGAGCTTCTCAGGCGGGCACGTGCTGGTCGCCGGGGCCGTCGACCGGCGGGTCAAGGCCGTCTACTCGCAGGTGCCGGTCATCAGCGGCGGGACGACCCTGTCGCGGTTCATCCCCAGCGAGGCGCTCGCCGAGGTACGCAAGAGCTTCGACGCCGACCGGCTCGCCCGGTTCAACGGCGAGGCGCCGGCGATGATCCCCCTCGTCACCGCGACCCCCGGGGAGCCCGCCGCGATGGCCGACCGGGAAACCTACGAGTGGTACCAGACGATCGAGCCGGAGCGCCTGGCGACGTGGCGCAACGAGGTCACGCTCCGGTCGGTGGAGGCGATCGCCGGCTACGAGCCGGGCGACTACATCGCCCGCATCTCCCCTACACCGCTCATGCTCGTCGTCGCCCAGCACGACATCCTCACTCACAGCGACCTGGCCTTCGCCGCCTACGAACGGGCCCTGCACCCCAAGCAGCTCGTCACCCTGCCCGGCGGCCACTTCGTCGTCTACAACCAGGAGTTCAAGAACACGCTCGCCCTCATGACCGGGTTCTTCCTCCAGCATCTCGCCCCCCGGATGGCCGCCTGACCGACCCCATCGGCACGCGGTGACACTGGCCGGCGCCAATATCGGTCAGAGCGCTGGTTCTGCGGTTGGCGTGCGGTCGGGCGATGGCTGACCGCGTCGATGCGTTTGGTCCGCCTGCCTCAGCTCGTTCCGCAGCGCGGCGAGTGACACGGCTCCGACGAGGACGGTCCCGTCCGGAAACCGGAAGACCGGCACTCGCGGGGCGGACACGCGAGCCGATCGCGCAGGTTCCGCGCGGGGCCACTCGCCCTCCTTCTCGCTGTTCCATCTGACGCCGATCGCGGAGGCCAAGGCCCGCAGGACGTTCGCGTCCCCGATGTCCATACCGTCGCTGAAGTAGGCGCGGTACAGGCGGGCGGCCATGTCCTCGGCGACGCCCTGCGCGGCCGCCAGCGCGATGAGCCGGTGCGCGTGGACGGTGTGGGCGGGCACGATTCGGTCGAGGTCCACCACCAGGCCGTCGACCGCCGCCGCCCGTGCGATCTGCTCGACCCGCACGGCGGGGACGAGTTGGACAGGGCCGGAGCCCGGCGACGTTCCCGCTGACGAGCCCGCCGTCTGGTACGGCCTGAAGACGACTTCCAGTTCGCCGCCACCTGCCCGGTGCTCCTCGGCGGCCCGCTGGAAGCGGGCATAGCCGAGCGCCGACCACACGCAGGCGATGTCGTGGGTGAACTCAACTTTCATGGGTCGTCCTTCTGAGACGGCACGGACCGTTCCGTGTCGCCTCAGCATGCCCGGCGGCATGGCTCTCGTCAATACGGAACGTTCCGTGCCGCCTGGGGGCTATGCTGTCCGCATGTCACCCAGACGTCCCGAGCGCCGAAGTGAAGAGGCCGCCAACGCCGTCATCAAGGCCGCGATGGACCTGTGCCAGGAGGTCGGGTACCGCAAACTCAGCATCGAGGGCATCGCCGCCCGCGCCGGCGTCGGCAAGAACACCATCTACCGCTGGTGGCCGTCCAAGGCCGCCGTGCTGCTGGACGGCCTGCTGTCCACATGGAAGATGGACGCGACCTTCCCCGATACCGGTGACTTCATCGCCGACATCAAGGCACAGATGGCGGCGGCCTCTCGCATCCTCGGCGACCCGGACGTCTTTCCGCATTACCGAGCACTGATCGGCGAAGCCCAGCACGACCCCGACCTCCACCGGGCCCTGTGGGACAACTTCATCGGCCACCTGGCGGGCGCCGCCGCCGAACGCATAAGGACGGCGCAGCGCGAAGGCCAGATCCGCTCCGACGCCGACCCGGTCCTCGTCACCGAGCTGCTCTACGGCGCCGCCTACTACCGCCGGCTGCTCACCCCGCGCATAGCCGACACCGACCACATCAACGCCATCGTCGACCTCGCGTTCACCGGCCTCGCCCCGTCAGCCGACAAAGCCGCCCGGTAGCAGGCTCACCGGTTCCCGCCGCCCCTGCGCTGCCGAATTCACCTCCCTCACGGTGAGAGGCCTACACGCGGGCTCGATTCTTCAAGGCCGAGTAGCGGACTCGCCGGCTTGAACCGGATGCCAGTCATGGACGACTCAGCTGGCGGTGATGCCCCGGATGTGTGGAATTCCCGCCGGGGGTGAAGGGGCCCCGTTCGAGGGACGGCCAGGTCAACGTCCTTGGTAGGGGCGAGGGAGGCTTCCGGTGCGGGCCTTGAGGTGGTTGAGGTAGGCGGGCCCGAGGACCGCAGCGCACATCGCGAACTACCGAGTGACCATCAACCCAGCTCGCGGATCCACGGGTCCAGGAGCGCGACCGCGCCGTCTCGCGCACCGCCGCCGACCGGGTTGCCGTAGTGGTCCGCGGCGATGCCGGCGATCTGCTTGTCCGAGCTGCCGATGGCCGCGACGATGCCTTCGAAGTCGCTCGGGAAGACGCAGTTGTCGGCGGTGTACGTGACGAGCAGGGTCGGCAGGACCATCTCCGGACCGGCCTTCTCGATCGTCGCATTGGACGACAGCGCGGACCAGGTCGACAGCCATGCGTCAGGGGTGGCGAGCCGACCGAACCCGACGATGCCGTAGTTCGTCTTCTCCGGGTCGGCGCCGTAGACCGAACCGTAGGCGCGGTCGGACTTGTCCAGGCTCTGATCCATCGCGCGGAGGTCGGCGTCCGTGCGCCACACCGTGATCAGCCGTGCGGTGCCCGCGCGTCTGCGGTCCTCGGCGGTTCCGTCCCCGTGCTTGATCGCCGTGCGGGCGGCCGCGGCGTCCGCGACGCATGCCCGTGCCTTCTCGTCGATCCGGGCGATCCGCTCCAACTGGGCCGCGCGGTAGCGGGTCACGAACTCCGGGGGGTAGGCCGAGCTCTCCGGGGCCGGCCGGTAGCCGTTCTCCTCTGCGAAGGGATCGAGCGCGGGGTCGACGGAGAACGCGTCCTCCTCGTCGGTGACCGACGGGTCGATGCACCGCGCGAGGAGAGGGCCCTGTCCTGGATGCGGAGCGAGGTAGGCCAACGCGTCGAGTTCGGGCAGGACCGCCTTGTCGAGCGCGCTCGGCCGTCCGGCCGGGGTCCTGGCGACCCGGTTCTCCGGCGCGCGCAGTGACTGCTGCACGTAGTAGGTCAGGAGTCCGCCGCCCCCGGAGTTGCCGACCCCGACCGTTCGCCGGAAGCCCACGCCGTGGAGCCATTCCAGGCCGGCGGCCAGGTCCAGCAACGTCTGCTCGTGGACCAGGCGCAGGTCGTTGCCCGCGTCCCTGGCCTGCTGGGCGAACACCGCGTGACCGGCCTCGATCAGCGCCGGGATCAGGTAATGCCGGGAGAAGTCCACCCGCGGATGCATCAGCACGACAACGGTCGTTTCACGCGGCTCGCGACCCGTCGGCGTGTACAGCGTGCCCTTCGCCGCGTTGCCGTCGGCCGTCACGGCTGTCCGTTGGAGAATGCCGGTGCCTGTGGGCAGGGAGGCCGGATGCCAGTCGACGTTGAGACCCGGATTCTTCCTGGTCGCGGCGGCCATCAGACGGCACCCAGTGTCGCGTCGCGATTGAGCAGCCGCCCCGCGCCCGGCAGGGCGACCGGCAGGCCCAGCTCTTCTAGCAGGGTGAACGCGCCGGCGGTCGCGGCGGAGAGCACGGGAAGCCCGAACTCGTCCTCGGCGGCCTGGACGAGCGGCAGCGACGGCATCTGCACGCACGCCGAGATGATCAGTGCGTCCGCTTGGCTCAGATCCAGTGACCGCGCCGCGCCGAGCACCCTGTCGCCCGGGATGCAGCCGACCTCGGCGTTGTCGCCGACCTCCAGTGCCCGCCAGTCGGCGACCGTGACGCCTTCCGCCTCAAGGTAGGCGACGACGTGTTCCGCGACCGGCCGAAGGTACGGCATCACCACGGCGACCCGGGTCGCGCCGGCGGCCCGCAGCGCGTGGACCAGGGCACCGGCACTGGACGTGACCCGCGGGGTGAGGCCGCGTTCGGCGAGCTGATCCCGCACCGCTTGTTCGGCCGTGATGTGCTCGGCGATGCCGTCCGTATGTCCCTGCGCCATCAGCGCGACGAGGCAGGCGTACAGAATCGCGTCGACACCCGCGTCGCCGATCTCATCGACGCAGCGGCCGCGCTGGGCGTTCATCGCGCGGAGCTCCTCCGGCGACACCGTGTGCATCCGCATCCGGGTCGAGTGGAAGGAGAACGTCGCGTCGCGGTGCCGCTGGAGCAGCGCCGGCATCTCGGTCTCCACGGTGATGTTCGAACTGGGCACCACCAGCCCGATCCTGTAGTGGGCCCTCTGGCTCGCGGCCGTCGCTCTGCTCATCGTTGCTCCTCACCCCTCAGACGTTCGAATTGATTCGGGCGCGGCGTCAGCCAGGGACGACGCGCAGGGCGTTCTTGTCGTGCTGGACGATCCGGGCGCCCTGCAGGCCGGCGATGGCCGAGTACCACACCGCGTGCCGGCAGGCGGTCGCGCGCCGGTCGATGACGATCTCGCCGGTGGTGCTGCTGTGCCCGGCCCCGAGAGGCTCGTCGCCTGAATCGCCGGCGCTCTCCCCCGTGGCAGAGATGCGGAAGTAGGGGCCGACCTCGTCCACGGTCAGCAGCGGGTCCTGCCCGGCCACCTCGATCACGCCGCGGTTCTCCGGGACGTCGAGGACGAACACGGCGGTCACGGCGCTACCGTCTCGGTGCCGGGCGCAGCCGTCCGGGCGCGCTCCCATGCCTCGGCACGCTCCACGATCAGCTCCGCCTTGCGGGTGAGCAGCTTCTCCAGCGTGGCCTCGGGACCGGACGCCACCTCGCAGAGCGCGTCGACCGTGAGCGCGGCGTCCAGATCCTCCTGCGGCGTGACCGGACGCAGCGCCCGGGTCAGCTCGATCATGTAGCCGTTCGGGTCGTGGGTGTAGATCGATTCGATCGTCTCGTGCATGACCTGCATCTCGCAGGGCCACTCGCTCTCGTCCAGGCGGCGGCGGTATTCGAGCAGGTCCTCTTCGGAGTCGACGTGGATCGCAAGGTGCCGGGAGTTGGCGAAGAACTCCGGCGTCCCCTCGGGGAGCCGGGCCCAGGCGTCGCCGCGGGCATCCGGGGCGCCGGCCGGTTCGTGACCGAAGTAGTAGAAGAAGGCGATCCGGTCGTCGTTGCCGATGTCGAAGAAGAAGTGGATGAAGTCGGGGTGCCGGTCGGGTCCCCAGCCCGCCGCGCAGATCGAGTGCACTACCGGGAACTTCAGCACGTCCCGGTAGAATCGCACGGTCGCGGCCGGGTCGAAGGTCGGGAACGCGGCGTGGTCGACGCCCCGGGCCCGGTGCTCTTCCTTGATCATCTCAACTCCGCATCTCTTCGGGTTCGCGGCGCGGGTCCCAGGTCGCGCCGTCCTTGTCGTGGCCGGATCTCACGTTCGTGCCGTGATGAGGCACGCGAGGTCCGCGCGGCCGGAGGCGATGCCTGCGGCCAGGTCGTCCGTGCAGGACGGCGGGCCGTCGACCACCACGAGCGCACCGGTCTCGTTGCGCAGCCGTTCGCCGATCTCGAGCCTGGTCAGAAGGGGGCCGCGGTCCTGCGGTCCGGTCAGCCAGCAGCCCTGCCAGCCCTTCTGCACGAGATCGTGCGCCCGTTTGACGAGCGCGTCGCCGTGCCCGTCCCACGGATCGGTGAGGACGATCTCCATGCGGGCGAGGTCGGCGACGCCGGCCGGCCCGCCGTCACCCGGCACGGCGGAGAGGGTCTCGCGGGAGCCGGCGTCGAGCAGCCGGGAGTCCCAGCGGCGAGTGCCGTGCGCGAACGGTCGCGCGAGCACCCAGTCGACGACTCCGTCGACGGGGACACCGCTCGGGTCGACGCCCGCGAACTGGGCGAGCCCGCGGCGGACGACCTCGGGGTTCGTCCCGGCGAAGCGTTGGAGCGCGACGTTGCCGGTGCGGGTCATGTAGGCGACCATCAGCTGGTCGACCGGAAGATGCATGCGGTGCGGGAACGAGTCCCACCACAGCCTGCTGCGCCGGGCGAGTTCCTGCAGCCGCTCCACCTGCGGTCGGCGGGCCCGCTCGTAGGCGGCCAGCGCGGTCGGCAGGTCCGGTGCCGCGGTGACGGCGTCCCGCAGGGCGATGGCGTCCTCCATCGCGAGCTTGGTGCCGGAGCCGACGGAGTAGTGCGCGGTGTGCGCGGCGTCGCCGAGGAGCACGGCGTTGCCGTGCGTCCACCGCTCGCAGTGGACGGTGCGGAAGCGCAGCCAGCGGGTCCGGTTGCCGATCAGCCGGTGCCCGCCGAGGTGCTCGGCGAACGTGTCGGCGAGGTAGTCCAGGGCCGCGGTGTCGGACTCCTCGGGCGGGGTCGCCTCGGACGTGGCGTCGAAGCCGGCCGCGCGCCAGGTCTCCTCGTCGGTCTCGATGAGGAAGGTGCTGCGGTCGGGCGAGTACGGGTAGGCGTGGGTGACGAAGGTCCCGTGCGCCGTCGTCGCCGGAGCGAAGATCGCCGTGTCGAGCGCGAAGTCCGCGCCGGCCCACAGGTACAGGCCGCCGGCGACGTCGACGTGCGCACCGAACTCGGCGGCGAGTCCGGTGCGGGTCTGGCTGCTCACCCCGTCCGCCACGATCACCAGTTCCGCGTCGAGATCCGCGAGGGACGCCCGGGACCCGTACCGGATGTCGACACCCGCGGCTTCGGCGTGCCGGCTGAGGATCGCCAGCAGTTCCGGCCGGGCGATGCCGATGAGCGCCCCGTTGTGCACCCGCGCGGCCCGGCCGCCGACCAGCATCCGCATGTCGTGCGGCCGCCCCGCGGCGATGATGTCGGCCTGCGTCACCGGATCGGCGGCCTCCAGGTTGCGCTGCGTCCGCGCGGCGACGGCGACGCCGAACCCGAAGGTCCGCTCCGGCCTGCTCTGCTCGTGGACGGTGACGGTCGCCCCGGGATTCGCGAGCTTGAACAACCGGGCCGCGTAGAGGCCGCCGGGGCCGCCGCCGAGGACCGCGATGCTGTCGAGCCTCATGTGGGAGCGTTCTCCTTCTCGATCTTGCGTTCTATGTCGGCCCGGAGGTCCTTCTTGGACACCTTGCCGACGTGGGTCAGCGGGAACGCGTCGACGATCTCGAGGCGCTCCGGCAGCTTGAACCTCGCGAGGCCCTGGTCGAGCAGGAAGGAGTTGACGGTGCCGAGGGTGGGCGCCTCGGTACCGGCCTTCGGGACCACGTACGCGCAGATCCGCTCGCCCAGGACCCGGTCCGGCATCGCCACCAGGGCCGCGCCGTCCACCGCCGGATGGCGGCCGAGCAGCTCCTCGACCTCCTCGGCGTGGATCTTCTCCGCGCCGCGGTTGATGACGTCCTTGATGCGGCCGTCGATCGAGTAGAAGTCCCTGCCGCCGACCACGTGCCGGGTGACCAGGTCGCCGGTCCGGTAGAAGCCGTCCGAGGTGAAGGCGGAGGAGTTGTGCGCGGCCGCGCGGTGGTAGCCGGGGATCGTGTACGGCCCGCGGCAGGCGAGTTCGCCGAGCTCCCCGTCCGGCACCTCCTCCCCGGAGGCGATGTCGAGCACGCGCACCTCGTCGGCGGAGCAGATGCGCGTTCCCACCGTGCCGCGCCGCACCCACTCCGGCGAGTCCGGCGGCGTGTACAGGAACATCCCCTCGGCCATGCCGAACATCTGCTGCGTCGGAACGCCGAGTTCGGTCTCCAGGCGCTCGACCAGGTCCGCGGAGGGACGCTGCCCGCCGAGGACGAACCGGGTGAGGCTGCTCAGGTCCAGCTCGCGGGCGGCGGGATGCTCCAGCATCCGGATCGCCACCGCCGGCGGGACGACCGGCATCGTGGTGACCCGCTCGCGTGCGATCAGCTCCAGCACCGGACCGGCGTCAGCGGCCGGCGCGAGCACGAAGGCGCCGCCCACGAGATGGGCCGGTTGCAGGGCGGCGGCGGTGCCGGCGTTGTGCATGATCGGCAGCGGATGCAGGACCACGGCGTTCTCGTCGAGCCCCAGCGCCTCGGCCCACAGCCTGGAGTTGCAGGCGTATTCGGCGTGCCGCCGGGGAGCCACCTTGGGCAGGCCCGTCGTCCCGCCGGAGAGCTGGAAGGCGACGATCCCGTCCGGGTCGATCTCCAGCGAGCGCAGCCGCGCACCGGCGTCCGCGTCCGACCCGGCGTCGAGGACGTCGTCGAACGAGAGCGCGCCGGGAGGCGCCTCACCGCGAGCGACGATCAGTGTGTCGAGGACGGGGACGGCCTTGCCGAGGCGGCCGCCCAGCCCCACCAGGTCCCGGTTGCGGAAGTCCGCCTGGACGATGTGCCCACGGGCCCCGGTGTGCTCCGCGAGCTGGCCGATCTCGCGCTCGCCGTGCTGGGGAAGGGTGCAGACGGGGATGATCCCGGCCTTGACGGCGCCGTAGTACGCGACGACGGTCTCGGCGACGTTGCCGAGCTGGAACATCATCCGGTCACCGGGACGCAGGGTGGTCGCGGCGAGGAGCCCCGCCGCGAAGGCGTCGCTGCGCTCGTCGAGCTCGCGGTGGGTCCATCTGATCTCGGTGGTGACCAGGGCGAGGTGCTCGGGACGGCGGGCCATGGCGCGCCGCAGCACGTCCCCGAGCGGCTCTCGCCGCCACAGGCCCTCGCGGATGTAGGCATCGGCCCGATCGGGCGGGAAGGGCGGCGACGGAAGGGCGGCCTCATCGGCCACGGCTGCCTCCTCTGAACATAAACGTAGGATAATCGACAGTTCTGTCAGCGCCAAGCGTGCGCGACCGACGTCGGGTAGCACGTCGGTGGGATTCGTCGAACGGCGGTGGAGTGGCCGGAGGTCAGTCGGATTCGGCCGGCAGGGCCCGCCGCATCGCGCTCTCCAGGTGGGCGATGTCTTCCTTGAGAAGATCGAGGGCCGCCCACGGGCCGGGGGCGAGGGTGCGGTCGTCCGCCCGGCGGACGCCGGTCATCGCGACGTCGACGAGGACGTCCGCCACGGCCTCGGCATCGCCGCCCGTCTCGGGCCGGTACCACCAGGCGATCCAGTTGACCATGCCGAGCATCCCGAGCGCGACCGTCCGAGCCGGAAGCGGGCGGAAGACTCCGGCCGACTCGGCGTCCTCGATCAGGCCGGTCAGCAACTCGAGCACCCGGTGCCGGGCCCGGCGGTGCATCTCCGCGATCTCCGCCGGAAGATCCGGTTCGCTGCGGTCGAGCAGCCGGAAGCGCGTGGTGTTGCGGGCGTTGTTGACCGCGATCTCGCGCAGCGCGGTCTCGACCCGCGCGTCCGGGGCGAGGTCCTCGCGACCGCTGATCCGCTCCAGGATCTCCACGACGCGTTCCAGGACATCGCGCACCAGCGCGGCGAGGAGCTCTTCCTTGTTGCTGACGTAGTGGTAGAGCGCCGGGCGGCTGATCCCCATCGCGTCGGCGATGTCCTGCAGACTGGTGTTGGCGAAGCCCTGCTCCGCGAACAGCCGAGCGGAGTGCTCGAGCAATTCGTTGGACACCAGGCGCCGGCGGGTCGGCTGCCGGGCCATCGCCACCTCGCCTCGGTCTAGGGTCCGCGGACGCGCCTCATTCTGCCGCATGGCCGCCGTCACGCGGGCACCCCGTCCCCGGCCGCCGGGGAGGCGAGCACCTTCGCGGGAACGGTCCCACTGACGGGGCGTGGGACGAATGCGCACGCGACCGCACCGACGACCGCGACAGCGGCGAACACCGCGACGTTTCCACCGAGGCCCACGCCGGCCGAGAGCAGGGCGCCGCCGAGCGTGGGGCCCGTGACGGAGCCGAGCCGGCCGACGCCGCTGCTCACGCCGAGGGCGGTCGCCCGGTTCCCGGCGGTGTAGTGCGCGGCCACGTAGCCGTAGATGACGATCTGGTTCCCGGTCGTCGCCGCACCGGCGATGAAGGCCAGGGCGTACAGCACCGCGGTCGGCAGCGGCACGGCGATCAGGCCGAGCGAGACGACGGCGACGACGAACAGCGTGGTCGCGACCCAGCGGCTGCCGTAGCGGTCGGCGAGAGAAGAGCCGACGAGGCCGCCGACGACCGCCCCCACGTTGAGCAGAAGCAGGAACACGAGCGCGGACGACAACTCGTAGCCGGCCTTGCGCATCAGCTGCGGCAGCCAGGTGTTGAGCCCGAAGACCAGCAGCATTCCGCAGAAGTTCGCCACGACGAACAGGACGGTGGCCACCGCGGCGCGGCCGGTCAGCAGCCCGCGCAACTCCCGGCGGACGGCGGCCCGGGTCGAGCGCGCGAAGTCCGGCGACTCGGGGAGCAGCCAGATCGCCAGCGGGACGAGCGTGACGAGCGGGAGCGCACCGAAGGCGAACAGCACGCGGAACCCCGCCGGCTCCAGGAGCACGAGCGCGAGGACCGAGGCGAGGATGCCTCCAGCGGGGAAGCCGCACAGCATCAGGCCGTTGACCACGTGCCGGCGGCGCTCCGGCGCCACTTCCATGACCAGGGCGATGGCCGTCGGCGGGATTCCGCCGAACCCGAGGCCCGCCAGGAACCGGAACAGCCCCAGCGACCACGGGTTGGGGGCGAGGGCGACGAACAGCATCATCAAGGAGAACCAGGCGAGCGAGACGATGAAGAGCCGTCGCCGCCCGAGAAGGTCGGTCAGGGACCCGGACGCTATGGCGCCCAGGAACGCCCCGACGAGGGCGTAGCTCCCGATCGCCCCGACCTCTGCCGGCGACAGCGCCCACTCCTTGTGGGCCAGCAGCGCGGGCACGGCGGAGCCGTAGACGATCAGGTCGTAGCCGTCGAACACGATCGCCCCGAAGCCGATCGCCACGGCCGCGACGGCGGCCAGTGGGCTCACGGGACGGGGGTGGGCGGGCATCGTCATCCGAGCCTCCTCACTCTTCCGGTCACCCGCTCCAGCGGGTGTGGCGAAGAACATACGAAGGCGCTGACATCACTGTCAAGCTTTCGACATCGATGAAAAATCAGCCCTGGCGTGCGGCGATGCACCGGGCGCTCGACTTCGGCGGGCCGATCAGGGGGCCCGTAGCAGCAGGACGGCGAGGGCGGGCGTCACATCTGGCCGGGCGGGTCCTGGGCGCCCCTCAGCGGCCACCGGTGCGGCGCCGCGCAGCGGCAGTCCGCGACCGTGTCAATGGTCAACGGGGCCAATGTGGCAGACGACACAGACCCGGAAGCGAAGTTCCTGAAATGCTGCCATGCGACCTGTTGGCACGGTTCATTCTCCGTAATGGAGGCACCCGAAATGATCACTCGGAGCCCTTCCACGAGCACCTGAGCAGCGAGGGGTCATCGTCGTGGCGGAACGCAAGCCGGCGGCTCCGTGGCAGCGCGGGCGACTCGTCTTCGGCGGGCTGCTTTCGGTCGGGCTCGGAACAATGACCGTAGTGGCCGGATTGGGAGGCATTCCCGGACGGCTCGCCCTGCTCGTCACCCTCGTCGGCGTTATTCTCACCCTGGTCATCGACGCTTTCTTCCGCCGCGAGGAGAGCATCCACCACGACCAGAGCCGGCTCGCAGAGATCTCCGCCGCGCTGGCCATCACCAAATCGCTGACCGACGCCCCCTCCGAGTGCCAGGCATTCGTCCGGGAGATCGCGGAGCAGTGGATCCGGATCGACGACCGCAACAGCGCGATCCTGCTGAAACTGCGCGAGGCGCGGCAGCGAGCGTTCGCCGAGGACATGCGCGACCTCGCCAACGGGCAGTCGTCACTCGGACGCCGCCAGGAGTTCCGTCCCGGAATCCTGCCCGAACTGACGAAGATGACCGCCCTCAGCGCGACCGGCAACGATTACTGGTGGACCGGACGCGATACCACCTATCTAGCGGCGGAACGGTCCGCGGTCACCGATGGCGGCCTGACGCTGCACCGGATCCTGGTGCTGTCGAATTCCGAGATCGACGACGCCATGCTCGAGGTCCTGCGGGAGCAACTGGACGCGGGAATCGTGCTGGACGTGGTCATCCGGGAGGAGGTGTCGCCGCTGGACCAGAGATGTCTGACCGGTGACCGCGCCCTGGTCACCGACAAGGGCGGCATCGTCGGTGTGGTCATCCCCGGAAACGACGGGGACGACGCCATGGTCGACGCGGGCCATTTCACCATCAACGAGGACAGGATCGAGAACACCCGGGACATCCTGCAGACCCTCGCCCCCTATAGGACTCCCGCCGCCGACCTCCTGAAAAAGGCACGCGGACCCCGGCCACCGCTGCCGCCACCCCCGCCGGAGGCCGGCAGGCCGGAGGAGCTCACGGCGAGAGGCGCCGATCACACGCCCACAGATGGCGTTCATCCGCCGCGTCCGCAGCAAACCCCCTGACGTCCGTAGCCCTTGTCTGCCGCACTCCCCAGGTTCCCGCCTCCCTGACTCCTCAAGGCGGTCGGCGGAAGCAGTCCGGCCCCCGCGCATCTCCGAATCCGAACACACCTGTACAGTTTCTGTCGGCGGCGGCCCTCCCTCTCATCGCCGCGACGGAGTGCCCGTTGCCCTACCCCTCCCCAGCGCTGCACGCCGGACACGACGTCGGCTCCGGCCTTCACCGCAATGCCGCCGATGATGGAGAAACAACGATGGAACTGGGCACCGACACCAAAGTCGTCATGTTGGCGGCTGGGCTGATATTCCTGTGGGCGCTGGCGCTGGGCGTGTGGAAGTACATGCAGATGGCCCGGTCCGAGGGGCATGTGGCCCATCCATATGTGGACACGGCGCATCGTGCCGCTCTGCTCTACTCGTTCGCCACGCTGCTGGTCGCCGCGTTCGTCCAGTTCAGCGGCTGGAACGCGACTGTGAACCTGCCGGCCGCCGGAGTGATCGTGCTGTTCTTCACGGCCGCCATCGGCACGTACGTCTATCACGGCTGGCGCCGGGACACCGACAACCAGTTTCGTGACCGGGTCCGCGGCACGACCGCTTTCATGATCGCCCTGATCGTTGCCGAGATCGGCGGTTTCGCCGTCCTGCTCCTCGGCTTTGTGCGGGCGCAACTGCTCTGAGCCGGGATGCGGCCGACCGGATCCCCTTGCCCACGGCAACGGGGACCGGCGAGGCCGATCCCCGTTTCGTCGTGCGTCCCCGTAGGCCTGTCGAAGCTCGGGGCACTATGGCGAGCTTCCGGGGCCAACGCCTAGTGGGCGTGCGGGGTGCCTGTCATCTGGGGCTTGCCTGGGGGGACCAGCCAGAGGGACGTGATGGCGGCGGCCGCCGCGGTGATGGCGAACACGGTGAACGCGGTGGTGAAGCCGTCGATGGACGGGACGTTCGCGAGGCCCGTGGCGGCGATGGTGGAGGCCACCGCCACGCCTATCGCCGCGCCCAACTCGTGGAAAGTGTTGATCAGGCCGGAGGCGAGGCCTGCCTCCGCGTGCTCGACGTGGGCCAGGGCGGAGGTGCTCGCCGCGACGAAGACGGGACCGACGCCCGCGGCCGCGATCACGATCCCCGGGAGCAGTTCCAGCCCGACCCCGCCGTCGGCCGACAAGCCGGTCAGGAGGCCGGAGCCGACGGCGACCAGGGCCAGGCCCGCCGCGGCAACGGGGCGGGTGCCGATGGAACCCACGAGCCGTCCGGCGATATGCGCTCCGACACCGGTCCCGAGTGCGGCGGGCAGGAACAGCAGGCCCGTCTCCAGAGCGCTGATGTCGCGCGCGTGCTGCAGATACTGCGATCCGAGGAAGAACAGGGAGATGAGCAGTCCAGAGGCGACGAGCATGAGGAAGGCTCCGGCGGCCACGGGACGGCGAGCCAGCATGGTCACGTGCATCAGCGGGGTCTTCACCGTGCGCTCGATCCAGCCGAAGGCGCCGTACAGCAGGACGGCGGCGGCCAGCGGGACGAGGGTGCCGGCGGCGGACCAGCCGTCGTCACCGGCGTTGATCATTCCGTAGATGAACGCGGCCGTGGCGGCGGTGACCGTACCGGCGCCGAGCAGGTCGAGCCGCCGCCCGACGGGACGGGCGGCGTGGCCGCGCACCACCATCGGCAGTGTTCCCAGCAGGACGAGACCGACGGGGACGTTGACGAAGAACACCCATCGCCAGCCCGGTCCTGCGGTGAGGGCACCGCCCAGAAGCACGCCCGCGGCGAAGCCCACTCCCCCGAGCGCGCCCCAGATGCCGAGAGCCTTGTTGCGTTCAGGGCCGTGGAAGGTGGTGGCAACGGTGGACAGCGCCGCCGGTGACAGCAGCGCCGCGCCGACACCCTGCGCGATCCGGCCACCGAGCAGCAGCGCCTCGTTCTGGGCCAGGCCGGTGGCGAGGGAGGCGGCGGTGAAGACGGACAGGCCGATCAGCATCATGCGCCGGGCGCCGAAGGTGTCGGCGAGCCGTCCGCCGAGCAGCATCAGGCCTCCGAAGAACAGCGTGTAGGCCGTGACCGCCCACGTCAGGCCGGACCGGCCGAGCGCGAGGTCGACGCCGATGTCGGGGAGCGCCACGTTCACCACCGTGACGTCCAGGATCAGCATGAACTGGGCCACGCTGATCAGCGCGAGCGCCGTCCAGCGTCGTGGATCCGGCGGTGCCGCGGAAGCCGCGACGTGGTGGTGGGTGGACGAACCGTGAGCCATGAAGGGCCTCCAAGCCCGGCGGCACCAGACCGCCGCCGTTAACTCGAACAGCAGTGTTCGGGTTAACGTATACCCGCCGGGGGCATAAAGCGAACAGCGGTGTTCGACTTGTTGTTAGAGTGGTGGACATGGGAGCCAGGACGGGCGGCCGCGCGGGGGCGAAGCCGGAGGCCGGAGGCCGTCGCCGGGCGGACGCCGAACGCAACAGCGCCGCCATCATCACGGCGGCGACGGACCTGTTCGTCCGCGACCCGGACGCGAGCATGACCGACATCGCGCGCGCCGCGGGCGTCGGCAGGGTCACCCTCTACGCGCACTTCCCGTCCAGGGAGGACGTCCTCCGGGCCGTCCTTCGGCAGGCGATCGAGCAGAGCACGGAGGTCATCGAAGGCGCGCGAAGCACCGAATTGCCGCCGGCGGACGCCTTCGCCCACCTCATCCGCACGGCCTGGCCGCTCATCGGCCGGTTCGGCAGCTTGTACAACGCCGCACGGCGGACGCTTCCGGCCGAGGAGGTCCGGCAGCTGCACGACCCGCCGATGGCGCACGTCCGGGAGCTGATCGTCCAGGGGCGGGACGCCGGGGGTTTCCGCACCGACCTGCCCGTGGAATGGCTCGTCAGCACCGTCTACGCACTGCTGCACGCCGCGATGGAAGAGGTCTCCGCGCGACGCTTCGACCAGGTCGAGGCCGGCGAGGCCCTCGTGCGAACCCTGCTGGGCGCCCTGCGCGCCGAGTAGGCGGCGACGGCCGCCACGACGACCTCGCGGGCGAGGAGTCGCCAGTCATCTCCCGCGATAGGCGGCGCTCGCCTGGCGACGCTTGGGCCGGCGCCCCGGTGCCACCGCGTCTCGAGCCGTCCCGGCGGCGTCCGGTCGGTCGCGGTGGCGGGCCAGGGGTCGCCGCCTTGGAACGGATGCTCGCCTCTTTCGAGCCGGGACCGGCCTGACGACCGCGCCGCGAGCGATCCCATGGCCGCCGCGACGAGCGCGGCGGCCAAGTCGTCCGGTGAACGCCGATCTCTACAGAGGGTTGGCCCGCAGCCAGGTCAGGACCTGACCGGCGTGTTCGCCCGGCGGGAAGATCGGATAGAAGACGTGCTCGATCACACCGGCGCGGATGATCAGGGTCAGCCGCTTGTACAGCGTCAGCCCGCTGACCTCGAAGGTGGGCAGATCCAGCGCCTGACCCAGGCTGCGCGCGGGGTCGGAAAGCATGGGGAACGGAAGGTGGAGCCGTTCGACGACCTCGCGCTGGTAGTCGGTGTCCTGGCTCGACAGGCCGAACACATCGGCCGCGCCGGCGGCGAGGAGGTCCTGGTAGTGGTCGCGGAAGCCGCATGCCTCGGGTGTGCAGCCGCGTGCTCCGGGGATCGAGTCCCAGCCGTCGGGCATGTCGGTGCCGGGGCGGCCGGTGAGCGGGTAGACGTAGACCACCGTCCGGCCCGCTCCGAGCGCGTCAAGGCTGATCGTCGCGCCGCCGGTGTCCTGGAGTTCCAGGTGCGGCACCTTGAGGCCGGGCAGATGGGCGGCGGCACCGTCGTCCTCGGGGACGGGCAGGTCAGCGGGCAGGTTCGTGTAGTCGGCCATCAGGTCCTCTCCTTCGTTGGAAGGTGAGACGCGGCTGTTGCGGTGGGCGGCCTCTTGCAGGTGCGCGACCAGCGCCGCCCGGCGGGCGGTGAGCCCCTCGATCCGCCGCGTGAGCTCGTTGATCGCGTCCCGGTACCCGGCCAGTGATGCCGGGCAGTCATCGGCGTGCCGATGGCCGGTCGCGAGGCAGTCAAGGAACGGCCTGGTGCGCTCGACGGGGATGCCGAGACGGCCGAGCGCCCGGATCTCCTGGGTGAGCCGGACGTCGTGCTCGTCGTAGTCCCGGTAACCGTTGGCCAGACGCTCGGGCGTGAGCAATCCCAGCGATTCGTAATAGCGCACCGCCTTGGTCGTCACGCCCGCCCGCCGGGCCAGCTCGCTGATCCGCATGCATCTCACCTCGGAGAACGCTAAACCTTGCCCTTGAGGGTAAGGTCAAGCCGAATCGAGGACGGCGGCCCTTATCCGCCGGGCGGAGAACTGTGCCGCCGGGACGCGGGGCCATAGACCGCCGAAGCTCTTCCCGCGGCCGAGTACGGCGCGGAGGTGGCCTTTCAGAGGCACGCACGGCACCTGAGCCCGCGCGGCTCACGTCGTGAACGCGGTGAGGGCGGCGAGTGCTCCGTAGGCGGTCGCCGGGTCCGGTTTCACCGGGTGCTGCGGCGGGCCGTGTCGACGATGTGCAGTGGCACGTCCCGCTCGATCCGTTCCAGGACGGCAGTCGCCCTGCCGCCCTTGGCCGCGGCGTACTCTGCCTCGGTCAACGCGGCGACCTGGAGGAATGTCACCTGGCCGTGGGGGGTGTCCAGGACGGCGAGTTGCGGGTCGACGGCGAACGCGAGGGCCGCGAGCTCGGTCGGGGTGCCCGAGTCCTGGTCCGGCCGGTCGCCGAACGTCCCCCGGGCCACGTGGATGGTGTGGCCGGGCGCGAACGGCCGCTCCGCGAAGACGTATCTGGCCAACTGCTGCAACAGCACGGCCGACCATTTCGGCGGCGCTTCGTCCTGCGGGCCACGGGCTACCCGGAGGCTGAACTCGATGCCGAAGCCCGACATCTCCAGATCGTCGGTCACCTTCTCGTAGAGTTCGGACATCCCGAAGCTCACGAGGTGCCAGTGCGGGCGGGGCTCGTCCGGTGCATAGATCTGGATCGCGTCCAGCGGATCGGGTCCGCCCGCCGAGTACGGCACGTGGGGCGCGTAGGTGCCGACGGAGCCGGCGCCGCCGTAGAGATCACGCAACGCCGACTCGATCGCCGCCCAGCCGGGCTCCTCCAGGTCCGTGGAGATGGAGATCTCGGCTCCTTCCGGCAGATCCTTCACCTGTCCGTGGATCTGCCCCGCGATGTTGACGCCGACCACGAAGTCGATGACCTGGAGGTTGTCGACCGTGAGCGAACCACCGGCGACCGGCGGGTGCCTGAAATCGTAGATCTGCTTGGCGTCGGGGACCATCCCGGTATGTTCGGCTTCCGAGGCCAGGCCGGCCATCAGGTACCGGTCCCGGCCCTCCGGCGTGTCCAGTTCCGCTCGAAGCGCCTCGATTCCGTTCCAGCACCGGGTCAGCGTGCCGTCCACGACGCTGAGAAACCAGCAGCCGTCGTCGGACCCTAGGAATACGTCTCCGAATGGGGATGCGAAGAGCGGGACTTTGCCTTCGAGCCCGGTCCACTCCCACGCGTCCAGAGCGTCGGCGTACTGTTCCGGCGAGAATTCTCGGATCAGGTCCATTGTGGAATCCAACCACGGACGGATCTTCCGCCGCCGAGCTGCGAACAATCTTCGTGCGGGTGGCGGCGCGTCCAACGCGGGAGAGCGGTCGCCGGCGGTGGTCCTGTACCGGGTGCTCGGGGAGCACCCGGTACCGCGTGGGGCGTGCGGGGTCTGCGGTCAGGCGGACTCGCGGACGATCAGTTCGGTGGGGAGGATCTTGTAGCGTTCCCGGTCCGGTGGCCGGCGGCCGGCGGCCAGGGCCAGCAGGAGGTGGACCATCGCCGCGGTCTGCTCGCTCACCGGCTGCCGGACGGTCGTGAGCGGCGGCTCGCAGTAGCGGGCCGCCTCGATGTCGTCGAACCCGACGACGGCGACGTCGTCCGGAACCCGCCGGCCGGCGGAGCGCAGCGTGCGCAGCGCTCCGATCGCCATCATGTCGTTGGCGGCGAACACCGCGTCGAGCTCCGGGTCGTCGTCCAGGAGCTGCCGCATCGCCTCCGCCCCGGACTCGCGCGTGAAGTCGCCCAGCGCGATGATCGGCCGGAGCCCGGCGCCGCGCAGGGCCTCGCGGTACCCGGCGAGCCGGTCCTGCCCGGCGATCATGTCGAGCGGGCCGGTGATGGCGGCGATCCGCCGGCGGCCGGTGTCGAGGAGATGGCGCACGGCGGCGGCCGCGCCGCCGCCGTTGTCGTTGTCGACGTACGGCAGGTCGACCGGGACCGTGGGCCGGCCGTAGGACACGACCGGGACGCGCAGCCGCGAGAGGGCGGCGGGCAGCGGGTCGGCGCCGTGCATCGACATCAGCATGACGCCGTCCACGTGCCCGCCCGCCACGTACCGCTCGACCCGCGCGTGCCCGCCCGGCGACCCGGCCAGCATGAGCACCACCTGCTTGTCGGCGGCCTCCAGCTCGACGCTGGCCGAGCGGATCACGGTGGAGAACATCGGGTCGTCGGAGAACACCCGGGTGGGCGGCTCGGACACCACCAGGGCGTAGGAGTTGGTCTGCCGGGTGACCAGGCTGCGCGCCGCCGGGTTGGGCACGTAGCCCAGCTCGCTGATCGCCTGCTCGACGACCTCCCGGATGCGCGGGTTGACGGTCGCCGACCCGTTCACCACCCGGGAGACGGTGGCCCGGGACACGCCGGCGCGCGCGGCCACCGCCTCCAGTGTGGGCCGGCTCAATCTCGCACCCCGTTCCTGCGGATCACGTCGCGGAACCACAACGCGCTGTCCTTCACGATGCGGCGCTGAGAAGCGTAGTCGACGTAGACGATTCCGAATCGGCGCCGGTATCCCTCGGCCCACTCGAAATTGTCCAGCAGCGACCAGACGAAGTACCCGCGCAGGTCCGCCCCGGCCTCGATGGCGGCGTGGGCGGCGGCCAGGTGGCCGCTGAGGTAGGCCAGCCGGTCGGCGTCGGCGACGCGGTCGCCGTCCGGCTCGTCGGGGAACGCCGCCCCGTTCTCGGTGACGACCAGCGGGACGTGCGGGTGGTCGCGGGACAGCCGGGTGAGCAGCGCGGTCAGCCCGGTCGGCTCGATCGGCCAGCCCATCTCGGTGGTCACTCCCCGGGCGGGGAGGAACGCGACGCCCTCGCTGCCGGGGTAGGCCGGATCGGCCGGAGCGCCCGGCGCGGCCGCCACGTACGTGGGGTTGTAGTAGTTGACGCCGAGCAGGTCGATCGGCTGGGCGATGGCCCCGTCGTCTCCGTCCAGGACGTGGCCGAGTCCGGCGTGCCGCGCCACGATCTCCCGCACGTCGGACGGCATGGCGCCAGTCAGCACCGGGTCGAGGAACTGCCGGTTGACCAGGCCGTCCACGAGGCGCACCGCGTCCTCGTCCGTCCCCATGACCGGCGAGAGGTTGAGGGTGAGGCAGATCTGCGGCGCGCCGCCGGCCCGCAGCGCGGCCGTGCCGAGCCCGTGGGCGAGCAGCAGGTGGTGGGCGGCGCGGAACGCGGCGGCGGGGTCCCGGCGCCCGGGCGCGTGCAGGCCGGAGGCGTACCCGAGGAACGCCGCGACCCATGGCTCGTTGAGCGTGGTCCAGACCGTGACCCGGTCGCCGAGCCGCTCGTGGACGGCCGCCGCGTAGTCGGCGAACCTGAGGGCGGTGCTCCGGTCGGCCCATCCGCCGCGCTCCTCCAGCGCCTGGGGAAGATCCCAGTGGTAGAGGGTGGCGTACGGGTCGATCCCGTGCGCGAGCAGTTCGTCGACCAGGCGGTCGTAGAAGTCCAGGCCGCGCGGGTTGACCCGGCCGGACCCGTCGGGCTGCACCCGCGGCCACGCGATCGAGAAGCGGTAGGCGGGCAGCCCCAGCTCGGCCATCAGCGCGACGTCGGCGGCGTACCGGCGGTAGTGGTCGCAGGCGACCTCGCCGGTGTGGCCGTCGGCGACGGCACCGGGCCGGGCGGAGAAGACGTCCCAGATCGACGGGCCGCGCCCGTCGTCGCCGGTCGCGCCCTCGATCTGGTAGGCCGCGGTGGCGGCGCCCCATACGAACCCGGGTGGGAAGGCGAGCGTCCGTCCGGACGCGCCGGTGTCGGTGTCGGTGTCGGTGCGCGTGCTCATCCCTTGACCGCCCCCTGCATGATGCCTCCGATGATGCGTTTGCCGAGCAGGGCGAAGACCAGCACCAGTGGCAGCGTGGCCACCGCGGTGCCGGCCAGGCCGAGCGTGAAGTCCTGGACGTAGCCGCTGGCGAGGGCGGACAGCGCGACCTGGACGGTCGGGTCGTCCGGGGTGAGGACGACCAGCGGCCAGAAGTAGTCGTTCCAGGCCGTCATGAACGTCAGCATGCCGAGGACGGCGGCGGCGGGGCGCGCCACCGGCGCCACGACGTGCCAGAAGAGCCGCCAGTTGCCGCAGCCGTCGACGCGTGCGGCCTCCAGCAGCTCGGTCGGCAGCGCCCGGGACAGGTACTGGGTCATGAAGAAGACCCCGAACGCGTTGACCAGGGCGGGGGCGATGACCGCGTACAGGGTGCCGGTCCAGTGCAGCTTGATCATCAGCATGTACAGCGGGATGATCCCGAGCTGGGTCGGGATCATCATGGTCCCGATGGTCAGCCCGAGCAGCAGGTTCCGCCCGCGGAAGCGCAGCTTGGCGAACGCGAAGCCGGCCAGCGTCGAGAAGAACACCACCGACGCGGTGATGGAGCCCGCCACGATCAGGGAGTTCAGCAGCGCGAGCGCGAACGGCGCGGTGTCGAAGACCTTGGCGATGTTGGCGAACAGGTTGCCGCCCGGGATCAGCGGCGGCGGCACCTCGGCCATGGCGCTGTTGTCCTGCGAGGCGACGATGACGCTCCAGTAGATGGGGAAGGCGGAGAAGAACGCCACCCCGATCAGCGTGAGGTGGGTCAGCCTGTGGGTCAGCAGGCCGCGGGTGCGGGATCCGGTCATGACAGGCCCCCCTTCATGCGGCGGGCGAGCAGGAAGTTGACGCCCACCGCGACCATGACGAGCAGCAGCATCAGCCAGGCGGCGGCCGACGCGTAGCCGAAGTCGAAGTTGCGGAAGCCCAGCTCGTAGAGATAGAGCGACAGCGTCTGGAACTTGCGGCCCGCGCCGCCGGTGGCGATCGCGGCGGGTCCGACCTGGGCGCCGAACAGCATCGGCTCGGCCATGATCTGCATCGAGCCGATGGTGGACACGATCATCGTGAACAGGATGGTCGGCTTGATCATCGGCACGGTGATCGAGCGCAGCTGCTTGAGCCGCGACGCCCCGTCGATGGTGGCCGCCTCGTACAGCTCCCGCGGGACGGCCTGCATCGCGGCCAGGTAGATGAGGGCGTTGTAGCCGGTCCAGCGCCAGATGATCATCAGGGCGATGGCCACGTGGCTGGAGGCGGTGCCGGCCTGCCAGTCGACGCGGTCGGCGCCGAGGTGGGTCAGCACCATGTTGATCAGGCCGTAGTCGCGGCCGAACAGCTGGCTGAAGATGACGACGACCGCGACGACGCTGGTGACGTTGGGCAGCAGCAGGGTGATGCGGTAGAAGGTCTGCGCCTTCAGCGGCCGGTTGAGCAGGTGGGCCAGCCACAGCGCGAGCAGCAGCTGCGGCACCGCCGACAGCACGCCGATCGACGCCGTGTTGAACGCCGCGTTCCAGAAGTTGCCGTCGGACAGCAGGGTGCGGAAGTTGTCGAGGCCGACGAAGCCCTGGTCGCCCTTGAGCAGGCTCCAGTCGTGCAGCGCGACCCAGGCCGTGTACAGCAGCGGGAACAGCCCGAACACGGCGAAGATCACAAGGAAGGGCGAGACGTAGGCGTACGGGCTGACGGTGCGGTCGAACCGGTTCCATCGTGAGCCGCTCGGCCGGTGCCGGGCGTGGGTGGGGCCGGTTCGCCGCCGGCCCCTGGTCGTGGGGAGCGAATCGGTCTGGCGCAGGGCCATGGAAGATCCTTTCGTGAGCCCGCCCGGGCGCGGCGCGGGCTCCGGGATCGGCGCGTGCGGCCGGCGGATCCCCGGGGAACCGGGGACCCGCCGGTGCGCCGTCACGCCGGCGGGCTACTTGACCTTCGACACATCGTCGAGGGCCTGCTTCCAGGCCTGGTCAGGGGACTGCTTGCCCTGGTCCACGCGGGTCAGGCCGTTGCCGATCGCGGCTCTGACCTGGCCTTCGGCCGGACCGAGGTGCTGCGGGTCGAGGCTCTTGGCCGAGTCGGCGTAGATCTTCCCGACCGGCGCCCCGTTGAAGAACGGGTTGGTGTAGTCGCGGACCTCGGGCTTGTCGTACAGCGCCGGGAGCGAGGGGAAGTTGCCGATGGCCCTGAACACCGCCTCCTGCTGCGGCGCGGCGGAGAGGAACTGCACCAGTTCGGCGGCCTCCTTCTGGTGCTTGCTCTGGGTCGGCACCGTGAGGTGGGTGCCGCCCGCGCTGCCGCCGCCGCCCGGGATCGCGGCGATGTCCCACCGGCCGGAGGAGCCCGGTGAGTGCTCCTGGATGTAGGCCATCATCCAGGCCGGGCAGGCGACGGTCGCGAAGGAGCTCTTGGCGAAGCCGGTGTCCCACGCGGGGGTGAAGGAGGTCAGCTTGGCCGACAGGCCGTCCGAGACCATCTGGGTCGACAGGTCCCACGCCTGCTTGACGGCGGGGTTGGTGGCCGCGACGACCTTGTCCTGCCGGTCGTACACGCCCTCCGGGGCCTGGGCCACCATCGCGCGGAAGAACTCGCCGGGCCCGTCCACGAACTTCGCGCCGGACGGCGCCTTCGCGGCGAAGCGCCGGCCCGTCGCCAGGAACGCCTGCCAGTCAGGCCAGAGCGCGGACACCTTCTCCCGGTCGGTCGGCAGCCCGGCCTTCGCGAACAGGTCGCGCCGGTAGCACAGCGCCAGGCCGCCCACGTCGGTGCCCAGGCCGATCACGGCGCCGTTCGCGGCGACGCCCTGCTGCCACTTC
The DNA here is from genome assembly GCF_040649235.1 of Spirillospora sp. NPDC049024. Classification (NCBI taxonomy): domain Bacteria; kingdom Bacillati; phylum Actinomycetota; class Actinomycetes; order Streptosporangiales; family Thermomonosporaceae; genus Spirillospora; species Spirillospora sp. NPDC049024. The sequence continues at coordinate 289,646 of NZ_JBEZFD010000008.1, read as the reverse complement.
CAGGGCAGGTACTCGCTCTGCCGGCTGGACGCGCCGTACTTGCGCAGGTCCACGAAGCGCTGCGGCTGCGCGGTGTAGGTGCCGACGAAGCCGACCTCGATCGCCTCGACGTCGGCCGCGCCGCTGCCGGTCGCGATGTGCGCGGCCAGGTTGGTGTGGTGGTCGTCGTAGGTGGCCTGGCGCTCCTTGATCCGGACGTTCGGGTGCGCCTGCTCGAACTGCCGGTAGAGCGGCTCGAACCCGAAGTCGCCGAACAGGCCGACCGACAGCGTGATGTCCTCGTCGCCGGAGGCGGACGATCCGCCGCAGGCTCCGGTGAGGAGCAGCGCGCCGGCGGTGATGGTCGCGGCGAGGGCCCGTGCGGGCGCTCCTCCTCGCGTGCGGGGACGGGCGCGGTGGCCGCCCAATGCCGATCTCATTAACCCTCCCGGGCCGAGTGTGCGTCTGTGGTTGAGAGAGCGCTCTCCGAGGAGGATGGAGCGTCCTCTCACCGGCTGTCAACGGGTTCGCCTAAAAGAAAGCGGGCTCAGTGCCTCATCGTGCGTCTCCCAGATTCGCTATTGACGGCGTCGCAAGATTGCGCTCTTCTGTGTGAGAGCGCTCTCTCAAGCGCCGTTCGCGAACTCCCGCTTGCCTGCCCTCCAACCCACCCCCCTCCGCGGGGCGTCCGCGTCCACCGGACGCCCCGCGGAACAGATCTTGGGAGGCGTCAACGATGAACGCGTCCGACATGTCCCGGCCACCAGGTCGCCGGCGGCCGAGCCGCGCCCGCGCGCACCTGCTCGGTGCGCTCTCCGCGCCCGGCCGCGCCCCCGCTTCCGGACCGCCGCCGGGCACCGCCCGCGGCGGCGCCGGTGCGAGGCGGCCGTACCAGGCCCTGCTCGCCGCCGGCGTCGCCGTGCTGGTCGCCGGAGTCCTCTGCTTCGCGGCCCTGCGTCCCGGCGACGCCGCCGCCGACACCGTCGGCGCCGGCAGCTACACCACCACCCAGGTCGGCCCGCTGCCCTCCGGCTGCGGTCAGATCTCGACCAACCCGCGCCAGTGGGTCACGGCCAACGCCCCGTCCGGCGCCGTGCCCACCAACGACTGGTGGTCGTCCATCCTGTGGAAGCGCACGAACTGCGCGTACGGCGAGCCGCTGGCCGCCAACCCGCTGACCTTCCGCGCCCAGGCCGGCGGCCTCGGGTTCTCCTACACCACGACGCCGTCGATCAGCGGCTCGGCGACCGGTCCCGGCGAGTACCACTTCCCCTACCGCGAGGACTTCGTCGCCGGAGTGGCGCAGCTGAACGCCCCCGACGTCAAGGTCGACGGCTGGAGCGACTGGACGGTCAGCCCGTACCTCAGCGACGGGGCGCGCTCCCTGCGCGCCACGGTCGGCAAGGGCCTGCCGTTCGCGTACTTCCGCACGTCCGGAGGGAACGCGCAGCTCACCGCCTCCGGCGGGGCCGCACCGACCGTCTGGTCCAACAGCGGATCCTGGATCGGCTACACGATCAACGGCCACGACTACGCGGCCTACGCCCCGTCCGGAGCGACCTGGACGGTCAGCGGCTCGACGATCAGCTCGTCGCTCGCCGGGAAGGACTACTTCTCCGTCGCCGTCCTGCCGACCACCGCGTCGAGCAGCGACGACGACCGCAAGAGCCTGGCCGCGACCTACGGAAAGTCCGCATACGACCACGTCACCGGCACCAAGGCCTCCTACCGGTACGACGAGGCGAAGAGCACCGTGACGACGACCTACACCTACACCACCACCGCCTTGGAAGGCGGCGGCACGGGCACGGTCGCTGCGCTGCTCCCCCACCAGTGGCGGTACCTGGCGTCGGGCACCCCGCTGCCGCAGACGTACGTCTCGCCGCGCGGCGCTCTCAAGGTCCTCACCGGGATCGAGTCCTTCACCACCTCGATGGTCTTCCACGGGGTGCTCCCGGAGGTGCCCGCGGTCGCGGACTCCGGCGGATCCGACGCGACCACGCTGCAGAACTACCTCGCCGCCGAGAAGGCCGACCCGACCAAGCAGGTCAGCGACGACACGTACTGGACCGGCAAGGGCCTGGGGCGCGCCGCCCGCCTCGCGGAGATCGCCGACCAGACCGGGAACACGGCGGTGCGGGACGCCGCCCTGTCGGCGATCAGGTCCAAGCTCACCGACTGGTTCACCGCCTCGCCGGGGAAGACGGCGCACGTCTTCTACTACGACCGGAACTGGGGCACCCTCATCGGCTACCCGGCCTCCTACGGGTCGGACCAGGAGCTCAACGACCACCACTTCCACTACGGCTACTACATCGCCGCCGCGGCCACCCTGGCCAAGTTCGACCCCCAGTGGGCGTCCGAGGACCGGTACGGCGGAATGGTCGACCTGCTGATCCGCGACGCGAACAACTACGACCGCGCCGACACCCGGTTCCCCTACCTGCGGGACTTCGACATCTACGGCGGACACGACTGGGCGTCGGGGCACGGGTCGTTCGCGGCCGGCAACAACCAGGAGTCGTCGTCGGAGGGCATGAACTTCGACAACGCCCTGATCCAGTGGGGCCAGGCCACCGGGAACAAGGCCGTCCGCGACGCGGGCATCTACATGTACACGACGCAGGCGGCGGCGATCCAGGACTACTGGTTCGACACCAAGGACCAGGTCTTCCCCCGCGACTTCCCGCACAACGAGGTCGGCATGGTGTGGAGCGACGGCGCGGCGTACTCCACCTGGTTCTCCGCCGATCCCGCCAAGATCCAGGGCATCAACCTGCTGCCCGTCACCGGCGGCCACCTGTACCTCGGATACGACCCCGACTACGTGCTCACCGACTACAAGGACATGCTGACCAACAGCGGAGCCACCCAGCCTCCCTCCTGGACCGACATCTGGTACGAGTTCCTCGCGCTCGGCGACGGGGACAGGGCACTGGCCGACTTCCGCGCGAACAGCGGCTTCACGTCCGAGGAGGGTGAGAGCAAGGCGCACACCTTCCACTGGATCCGCAACCTGGCCGCGCTGGGGCACGTCGACACGAGCGTCACCGCGGACAGCCCGCTGAGCAGCGTCTTCACCAAGAACGGCGAACGGACGTACGTCGCGTCCAACATCACCTCGACGGACCTCACCGTCCACTTCTCCGACGGCACGACCCTCGCGGTGCCGCCCGGCAAGACCGTCGCCTCCGGCGCGAACGAATGGAGCGGCGGCAGTGCGACCGGAGGCGGCGACGATGGCGGGACGCCCACGCCGACGATCACGCCGACGGTCACGCCCACGGGGACGCCCTGGAAGCCGACCCTGTACCCGCAGAGCGACGGGAGCGTGCTGCCGGCCCCCGGCACGACCGGCACCGCCACCCTCGCGTCCGCCGGCGGGCAGACCCACGACGGGACGCCGACCGACCCGGTGACCTTCACGGCCAAGGGGGTGACCCTCAAGTACAACGGCGGCGCCACCGCCCTGGATCTCGCGGTCGACGCCGGCACCGCGGTGGGGAACGGCCCCCAGGTACGGGTCTCCTATGACCGCACCGGGGACGGAACCTGGGACAGGGTGGAGACGTACCACTACTTCGCCACCGACCCGGTACCCGGCTACGAGCACTACACCCAGCGCACCGGCCTGGAGTCGGCGACCGGGTCTCTGGGCGACCTGGACGGCGGCACCGTGAGGATCGAGGTCTGGAACGCCATCGGCACCAACCCGACCACCCTCGGCACCGGCGACAAGTCCGTCGTCACCCTCCCCTACAACTGACCGCACTCCCCTTTCGGCGGCGTCACGGCTCGGAGCGGATCGCCTGGACGACGGCACCGTCCACGACGCAGTACACCGTGCCGCCCATCGCGGTGTAGTACTGCGCCGAACCCACCGTGCGAAGGACGTCCTCGAACTCGAAGCGGCGACGTAGGCGGCCTGTCGGCAGATCAAGCACCGACAGGCCGTCGACGGCGCCGTAGTACACGAGCGATCCCAGGATCAGCGGCCGTTCGCGTTGCCCCTGGCCGACTCCGCGCTCCCAGCGGGGCGTGCCCGTGGCGGCGTCCAGGGCGACGATCCGGCCGTCGTTGTCGGTGACCACCGCGAGCCCTCCGCCCACCGCGGGCACCAGGAAGTCGCGCGACCCCTCATTGCCGGCCGCGCCCGTGACGGAGCGCTTCCAGCGCAGGCGCCCGGACGCCGGATCGATGGCGTAGAGGGTCCCGTCCTGGCCGCCGACGAACACGGTGCCGCCGGCGACCCCCGCCGGGGCTCCCTTCCCCAGCTCGGACGCCGCGGCGCCGCCGAGGGCGACGCTCCACCGCTTCCGGCCGGTCGCCGCGTCGAGGCCGACGACGGAGCCCTCCTCGGTGATGACCACCACCACGTCGCCCGCCGCCATCGGCGTCGTGCTGGAGCCGGCGCCCGTCCGCACCTGCCAGCGCGCGTTGCCGGTGACGAGGTCGATCCCGTAGACGAAGCCCTTCCCCGTGCCGAAGCAGCACATGCCGCCCGAGAGCACCGCCTGGGTCTGGAGCAGGCCGTCCACGCGGTACTGCCAGCGCGGCCGGCCGCTCGCGGCGTCGTACCCGTACAGCCCGTACTCCCCGGTGCCGCTGCTGCCGGTGAGGCAGACGACCCCGGACGCGGCGACGAGGGCGGGCGCGAGCCCGAAGGTCTTCAGCGGCTGGGTCCAGAGGGTCTTGCCGGTCGCCTCGTCGAACCCGACCACGGCCTCCCGTCCCGTGGAGTCGTAGAGGAAGCCCCGGCCGCCGAGCAGGGCCGGTGACGACTCGCGGGCCGCCGTGAAGTCGGCCTGCCACCTCTGCTTCCCGGTCCGGGCGTCGAGCGCGAACGTGCGGCCGGCCAGCCCGGCGGAGCCGAACGCGTACACGGTCCGGCCCGACGCGACGAGCCGCGTCCTGATGTACGTGCTGTCGGGCAGCTCGAACGTCCAGCGGACCGGGGAGTCCTCCCGTCGCAGGAGGAAGGCGCCGGTCCCGCCGGCGGCCAGGGCCGCCAGGACGCCGCCCGCGCCGAGGACCAGGAAGGCGCGACGGCCCGGGGCGCGGGGGGCGGCGGGCTCGCCCCGCCGGGCGACGTCGTGCGCGACGGGCGGCGGGAGCCATTGCGTGCCCTGCGCGGCGGCGGCCGGATCGTCGGACAGCTGCGCCAGCAGCCGGCCGGCGCCGGGCCTGCGGGCGGGGTCCTTGTCCATGCACGCCGCGATCAGCCCGCGCAGACCGGGATCGGCGACGCCGTCCAGGTAGGGCGGCAGGTGCATGACGCGGTACACCAGCTCGTGGACGGCGCCCCGCCCGAACGGGCCGGCACCGGTGGCGGCGTAGGTCAGGACGGCGCCGAAGGAGAACACGTCCGACGGCGGCCCGACCGCCTCGCCGGCGGCCTGCTCGGGGGACATGTAGGCGGGGTGCCGAGGGCCACGCCGGTCCGCGTCAGCGCGGTGGCCTCGCTCGGGCGGGCGATGCCGAAGTCGATGACGCGCGGGCCCTCGGGCGTGAGCATCACGTTGGACGGTTTGAGGTCGCGGTGCACGATCCCGGCGCGGTGGATCGACACCAGCGCCTCGGCGAGCCCGGCGCCGAGCGCGCGGACCGCGGGGGGCGGCAGCGGCCCGTGCGCCGCGACGGCGTCCTCAAGGGACAGCCCGCGCAGGAACGTCGTGGCGAGCCACGGCGGCGAGGCGTCGGGGTCGGCGTCCACCACCGGGGCGGTGTGGACGCCGCCGACCGCGCGGGCCGCCGTGATCTCGCGCCGGAACCGGGCCCGGAAGTCGCCGTCCTCCGCCATGGCCGGATGAATGATCTTGATGGCGACCGTCCGGCCGGCGGGCGAGCGGCCGAGGAAGACCTGCCCCATGCCGCCCGCGCCCAGCCTGGCCACGACGCGGTAGGGCCCCACCTGCCGCGGGTCTCCCGGACGTGTCGCGGACATCGGTTCTCCGTCTCTCAGCCGGTCGCGGTGCTTGATCCACCGCGCGCGTCGAGAGCGTACAGGTACCCGTCCTTGCAGCCGGCGTAGATGATCCCGTCCCCGACGGCCACACCGGACTCGATGCCCTCGTCGGTCTGGAACCGCCACACCTTGCGGCCGGTGGCGGCCTCGACCGCGTACACGCATCCGTCCGAGTAGACCCCGCTCGGGACGTACAGGACGCCGCCGGTCAGGACGGGGTTCTCGTGGACCTGCCCGTCCAGTTGGACCTGCCAGCGCATCGTCCCCGTGGCGGGATCCAGAGCGGAGACCTTCCCGCCGTAGTCGCACACGTACACCAGGCCGTCGGTCACCACCGGGCGGGAGGTGGCGGTCTCGCCCATGTCGAACGTCCAGCGCCGCTTGCCGGTACGGGCGTCGACCGCGTGGACCTTCTCGCCCTGGAAGTCGGCGAAGCAGACCATGCCGTTCGCCGCCGCGGTGTCCTGGACGCCCTGGGGGGACGGGTACGTCCATCGGGGCCGGCCGCTGGACGCGTCGTAGGCGGAGAGGCTCTTGCGGCCGGGAACGTGGACGGCCCCGTCGGCGACGGCGGGCGTCCGCTCGGCCCCGCCGCGCCGCCATCGGACCGCGCCCCCGGACGCGTCGAGCGCGTAGAGGGCGTCGCCGCCGCAGTAGACCAGCCCCCCGGCGACCATGGGGTCCGCCTGGGTGCCCCCGACCGTACGCTGCCATCTGAGCCTGCCCGTGCGGGCGTCGACCGCGTGCAGGACACCGTCCTGGGAAAGCGCGTAGACGAGGCCCGCCGCGACGGCGGGGCCGGTGACGATCCGCCGTGCGGTCCGGTACTTCCACCGCGGTTTGCCGGACTTGGCGTCGAATGCCAGCAGCCCCCCTTTCTCGCTGCCCACGAAGACGTGTCCGCCGGCCACCGCCGGTGTGGAGATGAGGTACTCGTCGCCGGAGAAGCGCTTCCACAGCACCTTGCCGTCTCGCATGGGAGCGGGCGCGGACGGCACGGAGGACGCGGCGGACGGCACGGTCGGCGTCCGCGCGCCGGGCCCGTCCGAAGGCTCCTGGAGTGCCCGGACCAGCGCCACGACTCCCCCGGTGCCCAGCGCGACGCCCGCGGCCGCCCCGCCCAGGAGCAGGAACCGCCGCCGCCCCGGCGCCCCGCCCGTCCCGGGCACCGTGCGCGGGAGGTCGGGCACGTCCGTTCCGGCCTGGAGGACGCGAGCGGCGACGGTGTCCGGCAGCCAGCCGACGCCGTGCAGGTCGGTGCTCTGCGGCACGAGAGGGGCGAGCTGGTGGAGCAGCCGGTCCGGGGTCGGCCGCCTGTAGGGGTCGGGGTCCAGGCAGGCCTCGACCACGGCCCGCAGCGCCGGGTCGGTGACGGCGTCGAGCCGCGGCCGCTCGTGCACGGCGCGGTAGATCAGCACGTGGGGCGGCCCCTGCCCGTAGGGGCCGGCGCCCGTCGCGGCGAACACCAGCACCGCGCCGAGGGAGAAGACGTCGGCGGCCGGCCCCGTCGGCGCTCCGCGGGCCTGCTCCGGCGCCATGAAGCCCGGGGACCCGACGGCGAAGCCCGCCTGGGTGACGGCGGCGGCGTCCGCGGCGTGGGCGATACCGAAGTCGATCACCTTGGGCCCGTCGATCCCCAGGATGACGTTGGACGGTTTGAGGTCGCGGTGCACGACGCCGGCGCGGTGGATCGACACCAGCGCCTCGGCGAGCCCGGCGCCCAGCGCGACGGCGGCGGGGGCCGGCAGCGGTCCCGCCAAATCCAGCGGGACGCCCGGCAGGTACGCGGTCGCCAGCCACGGCAGGGCGGCGTCGGGATCGGCGTCGACGACGGGCGCGGTGAAGGCGCCGCTCACGGCCCGGGCGGCGTCGACCTCGCGCCGGAACCGCGCCCGGAAGCCGGGATCCTCGACCAGTTGGGGGTGGACGAGCTTGACCGCCACCAGCGTCCCGCCGGGCGAACGCCCCAGGAACACCTGGCCCATGCCGCCGGTGCCGAGCCTGCCCAGCAGCCGGTGGCCGCCGACCCGCCGTGGATCACCGGACCGCAGCGGCTCCATGCCCGCCCACCCTCTCTCCCCGTCCCGCGCCCTCCGCGGACCGCATGATCGTCCGTGGAGTGAGATGCCGGTGCGCACCGCCCCGTTCGCACGGATCGGCGGTGAGACCGGTGGATTCTCCCAGACGGAGCGGACTTTCGCCGGGCCGTTGCGCCCCCTGCCCGAGCCGGGGAGAAGGGCGCCCGTCAGCCGGTGGTGTAGCAGGGGGCGTTCAGCTGGTAGCTCCGGGCGGTCGGGCCTGCCGCGAAGTCCGTCATCACCTTGATGCCGGTGAACTCGTGCTGGTCCGGCCGGCCGAGCACCGTCTGCCGGAACGCCGAGGAGTTCGGGGAGCCGGAGGAGTTCCCGGCCTCGGCGGGCAGGATGCCCTCGTAGTCGACGAACCTGATGGAGCGCACGGCCTTCATCAGTCCCTCGCGGCTCAGGTCCTTGTCCTCGATCGCCCGCTGAAGGGCGGCCTTCAGCGGGTAGGACAGGACCCATCCGGTGGTGTAGGCGTCGTCCGGCTCGACCCTGCCGACCGCCTGCCGCATCGCGGCGTGGCCGGGCGAATCGGTCGCGAACGGCTTCCACGGTGCGACCTGGATGTACCGCTCCTTCATCGCGTCGATCGCGGGGCTCTGCAGCAGGCCCTTCGACCACGTGGGGTTGTCGCCGATGAAATGCCCCGGGTAGCCGCCCCGGACGGTCTTGCCGATGATGGTCGCCGCGTCGACGGGGCTCGTGGTGAGGATGACGAGGTCGGGCTTCTTCCTGAGGATGGCCCGCACGGCCTCCTCCTGTTCCGCGCTGCTCTTGCCGGGCTGCCCCTGGGCGGTCGGCACGTCGGTGAAGGAGAGCCCGCGCGCCGCGGCGGCGATCCTCGCCCCGGCGGCCGCGTCGTCGCCGTAGTCCCCGGCGTAGTGGACCGCCATGACGCTCTTGGCCCTGAGGTGGTCGGCGCCGTAGTCGACGCCGTTCATCGCCTCGAAGCAGTACGAGGCTCCCGACTCCAGGATGTTGTCCTCGAACTCCCACTTCGACGTCCAGGACACGGGCAGCGCGACCATCGCGTCCGCCCGCAGGGAGCCGAGGATCGCGTCGGTCACCGGCGATCCGAGCGTCTGCGCCAGCGCGAGCACCTTGCCCTTGATCTCGTTGTAGGCCCTGGCCTGCACCCGCGGGTCGTAGTGGTTGTCGCGGACGTAGGTGACCACGTCGATGTCGTAGCCCGCGATGCCTCCCTGCCGGTTCACGCGGTCCCAGAAGGCGCGCTGCGCCCGGGTGACCGGGACCCCCAGCGCCTTGAAGGGCCCGTCGCTCAGATCCGACAGGGTGCCGAGGTAGATGCAGCCGTGCCCCTCGTTGACCGCGTGCGGGCAGGGCTCGCGGGTCACTCCCGGCGCGCTGGACGCGAGCAGGCCGTCCGAGTCGCCGCATCCGGCGGTCCCCAGCGTCGCCAGCAGCACGGCGCTCGCCAGCAGGGCCTTGACCCGCGGCAGGTCACAGCGCACGGAGACCATTGATCACTTCCTCCAGAAGACGCCGGTCGGCGGGCCCCGTCCGGGGCGCCGCCGGCCGCTGTACGGTCACCAGCCCGCGGTCCAGCAGGTCGCTCAGCAGCACGCGGACGACCCCGACCGGCAGCCGCAGGTCCGCCGCCAGGTCGACGACGGTCCGGGGCCGCAGGCAGCGTTCGAGGATCTGCTCGTCCTCCGGTCCGAGCGTCCGGGGGTCCGGCATCGGCACCTCGGCGGTGACGACCACCGCGATGAGGTCCAGCGCGGCGCCCCGCTGCCGCGTCCTGCCCCTCGCCACCGCGAAGGGGCGGACGACGGGCCCGGCCTGCTCGTCGACCCACAGTTCGTCCGGTTCCCCGGGCATTACTCACCGCCGGAGCCGGGCGGCGGCTGGGTCCCGGGGACGGCCGGGCCGGCGTCGCCGCCGGCTTCGGCCCGGCCGCGCCGCCAGCCGCTCTGCATCTCGGCCAGCAGGTGCCCGGCGGCCTCCGGGGGCCGGTCGACCGGTGCGGCGCCGCCCGGCTCGGCCGGTGCCTCGCGGAGCTGCGGGGCGAGGCTCCGCTGGCGCTGCCGCCTGGGCAGTCCGTGCTCGCCCTCGGCCTCCTGCTCGGTCCCCGCGCCGCTCTCCTCGCGGCCTCCCTCCAAGGCGAGCGGGTCCGGGGCGGCCGCCCCCTCGACGGCCGGGACCGGTCCGGAAGCGGACCGGGCCCGATGCCCCTCCCCGGCCGCCTCCGCCATGCCGGACACGGCCACCAGCGACCTGTGCTCGCCGGAGCCGTCCTCGGCGCTTCCCTCCCCCATGGCGGGCGGTTCGACGACGAGCTCGTGCGGGATGAGCACGATCGCGACGACGCCCCCGTAGGGCGAGGAGCGCAGGACCACCCTGATGCCGTGCCGGGCCGCGAGCCGCGCCACGACGAACAGCCCCAGCCGGACCGAGTCGTCGAAGTCGAGCTCGGGATCGGTGGCGAGCAGCCCGTTCAGCCGCTCCAGTTCCTCGGCGGAGAGCCCGAGCCCGCGGTCCTCGACCTCGATCGCGAAACCGTGCGCGGCCTCCCCGCCGGTCACCCGGATCCTGGTGGTGGGCGGGGAGAACACGGCGGCGTTCTCGATCAGTTCGGCCAGCAGGTGGATGGTGTCGGCGACGGCGCGGCCGGACAGGGCCGTGCGTCCCATCGGCACGACCTCGACCCGGGTGTAGTCCGCCACCTCCGACGCCGCCGCGCGCGCGACGTCCATCAGCCGGACCGGGTGGCGCCAGCTCCGCCCGGACGGCCGTCCGGACAGGATGACCAGGCCCTCCGCGTGCCGGCGCATCCGGGTCGCCAGGTGGTCGAGCTCGAAGAGGGCCGCCAGGGCGTCCGGGTCCTCGGTGTCGCGCTCCATCCCTTCCAGGAGGCCGAGCAGGCGCTGCAGCAGGGACTGGTTCCGCCGCGCGAGGGTGAGGAACACGTCGTTGATGCGCTTGTGCGCGGCCGCCTCGCTCTCCGAGGCACGGACGACGGCCATGCGCGCCTCGGTGAACGCGGCGTCGATCCTGCCGATCTCGGTGACGGCGAACTCGGTCGCCGGCCCGGGTTCCTCCCCGGGCACGGGCTCCCCGCGGCGGGCCCGCTCGCTGATCGCCGGGATCCGGTCCCGGGTGAAGGCGGCGACCGCGTCGGCGATGCCGCGGCTCTCCCGGATCAGCCGGTGCCCCATCCGGACCGCGATGACGATGGCGGCCACCACGGCGAGGAGCCCGACGCCGCCGGCGAGCGCGAGGCGGAGCAGCACCGCGTCCGCCTTGTCGGCCGCCCGCGCCGCGGTGGCCGTGCGGATCCGGGACGAGAGCTCGGCCAGCTGGATGTCCACCGCCTCCGTGGAGGTGTGCCAGGCTCCGACGTCCACCGGCGGGCGCCCCTCGGTGGGGCCCACCTGGATCAGCCGGCTCTCCAGCTGCTGGAACAGGGTGAACTCGGGCCCGGCGATGATCGCCTCGTACCGCCGGCGGTCGCCGTCGGCCAGGGCCCCGGTCGAGTCGCCGTAGAGGAAGCGCCGGGTCCCGGCCAGCTCCACCAGCCACCGGTGCTCGTCCTCGCTCAGCCTTCCCGCCGTCAGCGCGCCGGTGATCAGCGCGTCCTCCCGCGACAGGCTCTCCCTCGCCCGCTCCAGGAGGTCGAGGACCCGCGTGTCGCGCAGGATGCGCTCGTCGGACGAGCGGGTCTCGTCGTAGATCTCGGCCGCCTGGTCGATGAACCCGGTGTAGCGGGCCAGGGCCTGCGCGCGGTTGATCTGCCGCCGGTCGACCGAGTCGCGGACGTTCTCCAGGTCGGTCAGGGAGGCGGCCAGAGCGACCATCCGCCGCCGGGTCTCGGGGGTGGCCGCGCCGCGGATGGACGGGTCCGCGGCCGACCTGCGGAACGCCGCCCTGGTCCGGTCCGTCTTCGCCCGCTGGGCGTCGAAGCCCGACCGGCCGATGGTGGAGTCGTCCCCGAGGTAGGACAGCGACATGCGCCGCTCGTCCTGCAGCGTGTCGATCATCGCGTCGGTCGGCCGGACGACCTTCTCGGTGAAGGTCCGCGACCGCGCCTGCCGCAGGGCGTCCCCGAGCGTGGTGGCCGCCGCGAAGGCCCACAGGGCGACCAGCGCGATGATCGGGGGAACGAGGAGGGTGACGATTCTCGTCCGGACCGAACGTGCTCGCCGCGCCATCACGCCTCCCGTCGCCGGCAGCGTCCGCGTCCCGCCGATCCGCGCTTGATCACTGTGACGCAGCTCACTTTTGCGCTGCCGAACGTAGCCCACCATGGCGAACCACTCGCCCTTTTTGCGCCATTGGCTTGGATTGTTACATTCGTGTTATTTGGCGATATGCCAGGTCAATGGCGCGATCCGGCCAGCGGTCCACCGGAGGCAAGGGGCCGCCGGACGCCGGGAGGTCCAATCCCGAAACCGGCGTGGCCGGCCATCGCGGGACCAGGACCGCGCCCGCGATTCCCGGGACGCGCGCGGCGGCGCTCCACGGAGGCCGTCTCCGTACTGAGCACGGATGCGCCTCGTGCCGGACCCCTGTCAGATGGAAGGCAAGGACACCCGAGAGTTCGAGGTGAGGCAATGAGCGGTTCCGTCCGGCACCTGGTCGCTCGCGCACGGGACGAGGTGCGCAACATGTCGGTGCCAGAGGTCGCCGACGCCCTGGAGGGCGGCGGGGTGACGCTGGTCGACCTCCGCGAGCCCGACGAGGTCCGGCGCGAGGGCGCCATTCCGGGCGCGGTGGCGGCACCCCGCGGAATGCTGGAGTTCTGGGCGGATCCGGCCAGCCCATACCACCGCGAGGAGTTCGTCCCCTCCGCGCGGACGATCCTCTACTGCGCCTCCGGCGGCAGGTCGGCGCTGGCCGCGCAGACGCTGCAGGCACTCGGCTACACCGACGTCGCGCATCTCGACGGCGGGCTGGCCGCGTGGAAGGAGCAGGGGCGGCCGGTCACCTTCGCGGCGGAACGGCGATGAAGGAGATCGGCTTCCTCGCCGCCCCTCCCCCGACCGACGAGGCGCGGCGCATGTTCGACGAGGACGTCGCCGACACCGGTCACGTCATGAACACCTCCAGGCTGTGGGCCTACCGGCCCGACCTCGTCGCCGGGCTCTTCGAGCTGCTCCGGGAGGCCGGCACGGCGGCCGGGCTGAGCTTCCGGGAACGGGGCGTCCTCGTCGCGGCGTGCGCGTCGGCCGCCGGCGACTCGTACTGCTCGCTGGCCTGGGGCTCCCGGCTGGCGGAGGCGGGCGATGCGGACACGGCCGCCGCCGTGCTCCGCGGCACCGACACCGGGCTGACCGCCCGGGAGCGGGCCATGGCCGGCTGGGTGCGGAAGGTCGCCGGCAGCCCCCACGCCACCGCCGGGGAAGACGTCCAGGAGTTGCGCGACGCCGGTTGGGACGATCCCCAGATCTTCGCGATCACGGTGTTCGCGGCCTTGCGCATCGCGTTCTCGACCGTCAACGGCGCGCTCGGCGCACGTCCGGACGCCGCCTTCCGCACCACCGCTCCCCCGGCCGTCCTCGACGCCGTGACCTACGGCCGTCCGATCGAGGACGAGCCCTCGAAGCCCAGCTGACGACTCCGATGAAGGTGGCCGTGATGGCGAACCCTCCGACTCCGTACCCGACCTCTGGTCAGCCGTATCAGTACCAGCCGCCGGTTCCGCCGCGCGCACGCAAGGGAAGGGCCGCGAAGCGCATCGCCGGGCTGGTGTTCCTCCTCGCGATCGTCGGTGCTCTCGTGCTCGTCCGGATTGCCACCAAGAACGCCCCTGAATCGGCCAAGGCCGGGGACTGCGTCGCCCGGGACGGCGACAGCGTCAAGGTCGTGAGGTGCACCGACTCCAACGCCGCGTTCAAGGTGGTGGGCAAGGTCGAGAACAAGACGCAGGTTCAGTTCTCCGTCGGCTCGAGCACCATCTGCCGTCCCTTCCCGGGTGCCACGAGCGCCTTCTGGAAGGGCGAGGTCGGCGGCGAAGGCTATGTCCTGTGCCTCGGCCGCCTCACGGGGCCGTGACCGGACGGTTCCTCGGCCACTCGGGCGCACGGTAGCGAAAGACAAGAACTACATGAGCGCCGCCGACTCCCTCACAGTGAGCGCAGTGCGGTGAGCGGGGTGCTTCGGCCGGTGGCGAGGGCCGTGGCGAAATCGGTGGGTCCCAGGCGTTCGCGGAGGGCGGTCCGGAGCGGCGGCTCCGGGGTCTCGGTGGGCGTCGGGGCGAGATTCTCGGCGGCGCCCAGCAGGATGGCGGCGCGGTCGGGACGCCCCGTCGCGTGGTCGGAGTCGGCGAGCAGGAGCAGGCTCGTCACGAGCACGTTCCGGTCGCCCAGGCCCACGGCGATCTCGAGGGCCTCGGCGAAGTGCCGCCGGGCCCGTCCGTGGTCGCCCGCCGAGGCCGCGGCGCCGCCGAGGCCGTGGAGGCACCGCGCCGCGCAGCGCAGGTCGCCGATCTGCCGGAACTCGGCGAGCAGCCGGGTGAACCGGGGTTCGGCGGCGGCGTGGTCCTCGCGCGCCTGGTCGAGCCGGGCGAGGGCGATCTCGGCGTGCAGGCGCTCGTGCTCGTTGCCGCTGGTCCCGGCCAGCCGGCCGGCCTCGGCCAGCCAGGTCGCGGCCTCGTCGAGACGGACGCGGTCCTCGATCGCGAGGTTGGCCATATGGAAGAGGCAGTTGGAGCGTTTGACCGGGTTGTGGAGTCGGTCGAAGAGGTCGGCGGCCTCCGCCAGCCGGGTCAGGGCGGCCGGGGTGTCCGGCACGGCCAGCCCGAGGCGGAACAGCGCCAGCGCGCGGTGCCAGTCGTCGTCCAGCCGCTCGAAGAGGGCGGCGGCCCGTTCGAGGACCTCGAACTCGCTGCCCTGCGCCACCGCCGCCGCCCTCGCCGTCCAGCCGAGGGCGAGGAGGGCCAGCGCCCGGTCGTGCTCCGAGGCGTTCTCGGCGCGCTCGTACGCCTGCTCGGCGTACGCCCGCGCCCGTTCGGTGTCCTGGTAGTCGAGCAGGAAGGCGCAGGTGATCGCGGCTCGGACGCCCAGGGAGCCCTGCGGGAGCGGACGCTCGAGCAGCGTGTCGAGCCATTCGAAGAGCTCGCCGCGGGCGCCGAGCACCTCCCATCCGGTGCAGATGCCCGCGAGGAACTCCCACGCGACGGTCGGCTCCGGCTGCTGGAGGGCCCACCGCATCCCGGCCCGCAGGTCCGCCCAGTGGCGCCCGAACCAGCGGAGCGCGGCGGCCTGGTCGCGCCCGCAGAGGCCGGTCAGCGCGGCCACGCCCTGCCCCAGGTGGTGGCGGGCGTGCTGCTCGTGTGCCCGTTCGGCGGCCCCGCTCTCCTCCAGTCGCCGGTGCGCGAACTGGCGGACGCTGTCGAGCAGCCAGTACTCGGTCGCCTGGTCCTGCCGGCGTCGCGAGATCAACGAGCGGTCCAGTAGGCGCGGGAAGACCTGGACGAGGACGGCCGGGCTCAGCGGCGGGTAGCCCAGGACCCGGGTCGCGGTGTCGTAGTCGAACGCCGCCGGGAACACAGAGCAGCGTTCGAACAGCAGCCGCTCCTCCCCGCTCAGGAGCTCGTAGCTCCAGTTCAGCGCCTCCTCCAGGGTGCGGTGCCGGGCCGGGGCTCCGCGCGCCCCGTCGGTCAGCACCGCGAACCGGTCGTCCAGCCGGGCCCGCAGCTCCGCCGCGGAGAAGACGCGGGTCCGGGCGGCCGCGAGTTCGATCGCCAGCGGCAGGCCGTCGAGCCGGCGGCAGATCACCGCCACGTGGCGGGCGTTGTCCGAGGTGACCGCGAAGCCGGGCGAGACCGCGGCGGCGCGGTCGGCGAACAGCCGCGCGGACGCCGCGCTCAGCACGGCGGCCGGATCGTTCCCCTCCCCAGGGACGGGCAGCGGCGGGATCTCGTACACGACCTCCCCCGCCACCCGCAGCGGCCCGTGGCTGGTGGCCAGCACATGAAGGCCGCGGGTGGTGGCCAGCAGGTCCGCGAGCAGCGCCGCCGCGCCGTCGGCCACATGCTCGCAGTTGTCGACGAGGAGCCAGTGCCGCCCCTTCGCGAGCGCGGCGCGGATCCGGGCGCGCGGGCGGCCCCGGTCCCCGGCGACGAGGCCGAGGGCGTCGGCGAACTCCCGTTCTCCGTTCTGCCCGCGCGGGACGCGGGCGAGGTCGACCAGGACGGCGGGCGGCAGGGCGGTCACCAGGTCCGCCAGTCGCAGCGCCAGCCGGGTCTTGCCGGTCCCGGCGGGCCCCGTCAGCGTCACCAGCCGGTTGGCGCCGACGAGCCGGCGCAGGTCGTCGATCTCCTCGTCCCGTCCGACGAACGAGGAGATCGGCTTGGGCCGGGGCGCGGCGTCCCGGAGCGCCTTCAGCCGCTCCGCCGCCTCGACCAGGACCTGCCGGTTCGGGGAGGCCTGCCGGTCCGCGCCGCCGAGCTTGCGGAGGAGGGCCGACACGTGGCTCTCCACGGTCCGTTCCGACACGTGCAGGGCGTCGGCGATCTCCCGGTTGTGCAGGCGGTCCCCGACGAGCCAGAAGATCTCCAGCTCGCGGGGCGTCACCCCCGCCGCCCGCAGCTCGTCCGGAAACACGTCCGATCCCACTCTTGGAGTATCCCGTTCTCAGCGGACGGATCCCCACAGGTTCACGCGGTCGGTGGACGGGATGCGGTCGCGTACCGGGCTCGCAGGGCGGACTTCCTCACCTTGCCGGAGCCTGTGCGCGGCAGCTGCTCGACCAGGTGCACGTGGGACGGCACCTTGAAGGAGGCCAGGCGCTCGCGCAGGAAGGCGCGGAACTCGTCGGGCACGAGCGACGCCCCCGGGCGGACGACGACGAAGGCGGCCCCCGCCTCGCCCCACTTCTCGTCCGGGACACCGACCACCGCGCACTCCGCGACGGCCGGATGGCCGGCGGCGACCGCTTCGATCTGGACGGGGTAGACGTTCTCACCGCCGGAGATGTACATGTCCTTGAGCCGGTCCACGATCGTGAGGTGGCCGTCCTCGTCACGGAAGGCCACGTCGCCGGAGCGGAACCAGCCGTCGGCGGTGAACGCGGCCGCGGTCGCCCCGGGGTCGTCCCAGTAGCCGGGGGTGACGCTCGGCCCGCTGATCAGAACTTCGCCCGGTTCGCCGGGACCGGCCTCGGACAGGTCCGGGCGGACGGTCTTGACGTCGGCGAAGAAGCACGGGGTGCCCGCGGAACCGGCCTTCTCGATGCTGCCCTCGGCGCCGAGGAAGGTGGCACCCGGCGCCGTCTCGGTCAGGCCGTAGCCCTGGCAGAACACGATGCCGCGCTCCTGGTACGCGCGGATCAGCGACGTGGGGATCGGCGCGCCGCCCGACATGACGTGGCGCAGCGAGGACAGGTCGGCCGCGGCCCAGCGCGGTGACTGGACCAGCCCCGCGAACATCGCCGCGACGCCGAAGACCCACGTGACGCCCTGCTGCTCGATCGCGTCGAAGCAGCCGTCGACGTCCCAGCCGTCCATCAGCAGCGACGTGCCGCCCTTCATGAAGGTCGGCAGCAGCAACTGGTTCAGGGCCGCCACATGGAAGAGGGGCGCGGCCACGAGCGCGACCTCGTCCTCGCGGATGTCCACGTCGATGAACATGTTGAAGGTGTTGAACGCCAGGTTGCCGTGGGTGAGGACGGCTCCCTTCGGCCGGCCGGTCGTGCCCGAGGTGTAGAGGATGAGCGCCGGGTCGTCGAGCCCGAGCGGGACGTCGATGGGCTCGGCCGCTCCGCCGGCGAGGAGGCCCTCGTACTCCGAGGCCAGCGGCACCCTGGCTCCGGTGTACGACTCCAGTTCGCGGACCGCCGTGTCGCACTCGGGCGCGTGGATCAGCATCTCGGTCCCGGACTGCCCCAGCATGTAGTCGAGTTCGGGGGCGGCCAGCCGGAAGTTCAGCGGCACGAAGACCGCGCCCAGCAGGTGGGCCGCGAACATCGACTCGACGAACGCGGGATGGTTGTGGCCGAGGTAGGCGACCCGGGCGCCTTTCTCGAGGCCCCTTTCCGCGAGGGCGTGGGCCAGCCGGGTCGACCGTTCGGCGACCTCGCCGAAGGTGATCTCCCGGCCCCGGTAGCGCAGCGCGACCCGCTCCGGTGCGCGCCGCGCCCTGCGCATGGGCCACGAGCCCGTTCCCAGGTTCAGCATCTCGTCCCCCTATCCGGGACGCCCCGTTCAGGCGTTGTCTCGTCCATCCCGGTTGCGGTGGGTCATCGGTGCTCCTTGCCGGCGCCGAGGCCGAGCAGGCGGGCGGCGTTGTCCTTGAGGATCTTGGGTCGTACCTCCGGCTTGATCTCGAGCGCACCGAAGTCGGCGAGCCAGCGGTCCGGGGAGATGACGGGATAGTCGGAGCCGAAAAGCACCTTGTCCTTGAGAAGGGTGTTGGCATAGCGGACGAGCTGCGGCGGGAAGTACTTCCGGATGCCGCCACCGCCCGGCACCCCCGCGCCGATGCCGGTCTGACCGGTGTGGAACAGCGCCGGGACGCCCAGCTCCTCGATCGCCTCGTACAGCGGGTAGGCGAGCGGGTCGTCGGGGGCGAAGCCCTGAATGCTCGGGTGGAACTTGAACCCGCGCACGCCGTGCTCCTCGACCAGGCGGCGGGCCTCGCGCACGCCGGCCCTCCCCTTGTGCGGGTCGACGCTCGCGAACGGGATGAGGACGTCGGGATGCTCGGCGCAGCTCTCGGCCACCTCCTCGTTGGAGATGCGCAGCCACCCGGTGGCGTGCTCGGCGTCCACGGTGAACACCACCGCGGCCAGCTTCCGCTCCCGGTAGTGGGCGGCCATCTCCTCGATCGTCGGCTGCCGGTGCCCGTGCGCCTTGAAGTACTTCTCCGAGGCCCCGAGCAGTTCCGGGCTCAGCGACGCGTGCCCGTCCCTGGACACCTCGGCGTGGGTGTGGACGTCGATCGCGATCAGCTCGTCGACGTCGATGGCGAGGCCCGCCATGTCAGGCTTCCGGCCCTTCGGCGCAGGCCGCTCCGAGGCCGCGCCCGCCGCCGCTCACGATCGCGGCTCCGCCGTCCGACCGCACACCGTCACCTCTCCCCTGCCGGCGGGATTCCCGTTACTTCGCAGTGTCATGTCGAACAGGATTCCTGTCAATTGTCTACGCTGGACCGGTGAGAGGATCGGCGCCGTGGAACCGGGGAGCGGGCGAGTGACGGACGGCCGGCCGGGCGGGCGGACGATGGCGGGCGCCAAAGCGGCCCCGTCGCTGCTCTACATGGTGAAGCGGTTGGAGCTGGCCGTGCGCTCCGGCCTGGACGACATCGTCCGACCGGCGGGCATCACCGCATTGCAGTACACGGCCCTCACCGTCCTGGAACGGCACGACGGGCTGTCCACCGCCCATCTCGCCCGCGACTCGTTCGTCACGGCCCAGTCGATGGCCGACATGGTGCGCACCCTGGAGACCCGCGGCTTCATCGAACGCAAGCGCAATCCCACCAACCGCCGGGAGTTGACCATCCACCTCACCGGCACCGGACGCGCGCTGCTGGCCGCCCTCGCCGAGCCGGTCCGCCGACTGGAGGAGCGCATGATCGACGACCTGTCGCCAAGACAGGAGGAGCAGTTCCGCCGAGCGCTGTCCCGAGCCTGGCGCGCCCTCTCCTGAACACCGCGTACGAGGCGCCGCCTCATCGGCGGCGAAGCATGGAGGATTGCGCCCATGGAACCTGTCGCCGAGTGCCTCGCGTGCGATCTTCTTGCCGGGGTCCGTCCTCTTCCGGGAGGCCGTCTGGCGGAGTGGTCGGGTTGGGTCGTCGAGCACTCGGTGGGCCCCCTCGGCCTGGGGACGTTGGTGGTCAAGCCTGTGCGGCACGTCGTCCATGTCGCCGAGTTGAACGATGTCGAGAGTGCGGCCCTGGGGCCGTTGCTCCAGCGGGTGGCCGCAGCGGTGACGAAGGTCGTGCAGCCGGAGCAGGTCTATGTATGCCTCTGGTCCCATGCAAATGCCGTGCCGGGTCACTTGCATTTCGTGGTCCAGCCTGCGGTGAAGGCTGACATGGCCCGGTTCGACGCGTTCGGACCCGCACTGCAGATGGCGATGTTCCGCGAAGGGGCGGTGCCGGACGAGACCGAAGTGGAAGCGGTGTGCAGGCGGCTCCGAGCCGTCTTGTCCCGCTCGCTGGACGAAGCGTGAGACAGCGCCTCAGCCGAGCGCACGCAGCAGCACAGCGGACCGTGCGCCGTCCGGGCCGCCCCCGGCGCCTGCTCCCCGTCCCCTGCCGCACCGGCACCGTCCGCGAGCTGCCGGCCGCCCTCGCCGAACGGTCCGCCGGTGAATGTGGACTTTCGTTTCGTCCGGCACCTCATCGTCGTAAGGAATCGCGCTATATTCCTTATCGGAGACCATGAGGTCTCGTTATGTCCCGTCCGTTGCAGGGTGCCGCACCGGGCGCGATCGACCGTTCCGGGTGACCGGCCGCCTTGCGGAAGGCGGGCCGGGCTCGCTTCGGCAATAACTTGATCTTGAGCGGAGGCGCACGTGGCCGAGGGTGGTTCGACACCGGAGATCGATCTCACTCGGCCGAGCGTCGCTCGCATGTACGACTACTACCTGAACGGGAAAGACAACTACCAGGTCGACCGGGAGGCCGCGGAACGGGTCGCGCGGGCCATGCCGGAGATCGGCGAGCTCGCCAAGGAGAACCGCTCCTTCCTGCGCCGCTCCGTGCGGTACATGGCGCGCCGGGGAATCCGGCAGTTCCTGGACATCGGCTCCGGGCTGCCGACCGTCGGCAACACCCACGAGATAGCCCACGAGATCGTCCCGGACGCCCGCGTCGTGTACGTCGACAGCGATCCGGTGGTCCTGGTGCACGGGCGCGCACTCCTCGCGACCAACGAGTTCACCACGGTCGCCCAGGCCGACATGCGCCGGCCCGCCGACGTCCTCGACCACGCGAGGAGCACGGGGCTGATCGACTTCGCCGCTCCGGTCGGCGTGCTGATGATCGCCATGACCCACTTCCTCACCCTGGAGGAGCGGGAGGGCGTCATGGCCCCCCTGCGCGAGGCCCTGGCGCCGGGCAGCCACCTCGCCGCGACGCATGTGACGACGGAAGGGCACGCCCCGGCGGCCGTCGAGCAGATCGAGAACGCCTACGCGGCCACCCCCACCCCCATCTACTTCCGCAACAAGTCAGACATCGCGCTTTTCTTCGACGGCTTCGAACTCGTCGATCCCGGCCTGGTCACCATCGACACCTGGAACCCCGAAGACGATGAAACAGACAAACCGGCCAAGCAGGTCGGCAAATGGCTCTACGGCGGCATCGGCCGCCTGGGCTGAATTCCGGGGCGGCGGGTGGGGTCAGATGACGCCGGATTCGGTCAGCCAGCGCCATAGTTCGTCCTGGTGGACGACCGTGACTCCCAGTTTCTCGGCCTTGCCGGTCTTTGCGGCGCCGACGTTGTCTCCGGCCAGCAGGTAGTCGGTGTTGGCCGAGACCGACGAGGCGGTCGTGGCCGCGGCCTGCTCGACCAGGCGCGTGACGTCCGGCCGGCTGATCTTCGCGCCTGAGCGCGGGTCGGTGAACGCGCCGGTGATGACGACCGAGCTGCCCTTGAGCGGCGAGTCGCCGGCGGCGGCCGCGTCGACCGGCCGGTCCTCGTCCAGGACGTCGAGGTCGACGCCGCGCTCACGCAGCGCGGCGATCTCCTCCAGGACGTCCGGGCGGGCGAAGAAGGCCACGATGCTCTCGGCGACCTTCGGTCCGATGTCGCGGATCGCCACCAGGTCCTCGGCCGTCGCCGCCGCGACGTCCTCGATGCGCTCGTAGCCGGCCAGGCACAGGCGCTTGGCCGTGCCCTCGGAGGCCATCGGGATCGCCAGCCCGATCAGCGCGCGCCGCAGCCCCATCCCCTTGGACGAGGCGATCGAGTCGACCATGTTCCTGGCGCTGACCTCGCCCATCCGCTCGTAGTCGAGCAGTTGCTCGGCCGTGAGGTCGTAGAAGTCGCTGCGGCGCTTGAGCACGCCGTCCTCGGCGAGCTTCTCGATCCAGACGTCGCCGACGCCCTCCATGTCGGCCGCCGGGCGCGAGGCCCAGTGCATCAGCCTGCGCGTCGCCTGTGCCGGGCACTGCAGGTTCACGCACCAGCGCTCCTCGCCGGTGCCGCGGACCTCCAGTTCGGAACCGCACGACGGGCAGTGCGTCGGCGGGACGATCTCGACCTCGCTCCCGTCGCGCCGCTCCGGCAGCGAGCGGCCCGCGAACGGGATGACGTCGCCGCGCCGCACGACCGCCACCGTGTCGCCGATCCGCAGGTCGCGCTCGCGGATGAGCCGGGGGTTGTGCAGGGTGATGTTCTCCACCGTCACACCGCCGACGAACACGGGCGCCACCTTGGCGCGCGGCGGGACGCGGCCGATCTTGCCGACCGGCCACTCGACCGACAGCAGCGTGGTCAGCTTCTCCTCCGGCGGGTACTTGAACGCGATCGCTCCGCGCGGCTCGGCGCTGTTGAAGCCGGCCGCGTCGAACGCCGCCGGCTCGTGCAGCCGCACGACCGCGCCGTCGATGTCGTAGTCCAGGCCGTCGCGGCGGCCGCCGATCTCGTGGATCGCGTCCATCACCTGCTCGGCGCCGCCGCCCAGGTACTGGGCGACCGGCTCGAAGCCCGCCGGGACCTCGATCGCGACGCCTTCGCGGTCGGCGCCGAACGCGAAGAACCGCAGCAGCCGCTTGGCCTTGGCCGCAGCCTCCGGGTCCTTCAGGACCAGCGTCCCGGCGGCGCCCGACCGGGGGTTGGTCAGCGTCCGCTCCGGGTGCGCCTCGTTGTAGGCCGCCCACACCGACCGCAGCATCACCGCCTCGCCGCGGACCTCCACGCGCCCGGGCTCCTCGATCCCGGCCGGCAGGCCGGGGATCACGTGGCGCACCTTCTCGGTCACCAGCTCGCCGACAGTGCCGGTGCCGCGCGTCGCGACGTAGTCGAGCCTCCCGTCGGTGTAGACGACGCTGAGCGAGAGGCCGTCGAGCTTCTCCGACACGCGGAAGACCTGGCCGCCGAACCGTTCGCAGAACGCGCGGATCTGCTCCTCGCTCGTCGCCTTCGCCAGCGAGAGCATCGGGCGCGCATGGCGCACGGTCGGCCCGGTCAGCTCCGCCGGCGCGTTGACCTTGCCGAGGGGGCTGTCGGCGGGCTCGAGTTCCGGGTGCTCGGCGACGAGCGCCGCCAGCTCGTCCTTCAGCGCGTCGTAGTCGGCGTCCGGCAGCGGGCTGTCGCCGGCGCCGTAGTACAGGTCGTTCAGCCGCTTGACCTGGGCGGTCAGCTCGGCGATGCGCTCTCCAACGTCCACGCCTCGATTAAACGCGATGGCACCGACAGTCCGCTCCGCCCGAGCCCCGGCCCGGGGCGGGAGGCCTGCCGTGCGTGCTTCAACCGCGCAGTCGTGCGTTGAGCCGTGCGGCCTGTCGGGTGAGGTGTTCGTGTTCGGGAAGGTTGGGCGCTGATCGCGCGGCCTCGGCGTAGAGCCGTGCCGCGGTGACCAGATCGCCGTCCCGCTCGTGCAGGTAGGCCGCGGCGGCGGTGTGGCGGGGCAGGGCGGGGTCGAGCTCCGCCAGCGCGGCCAGCCCGGCCCGCGGGCCGTCGGCCTCGCCGACCGCGACGGCCCGGTTGAGGCGGACCACCGGGTTGCCGGTGAGGCGCACCAGTTCGTCGTACCACTCGACGATCTGCACCCAGTCGGTCTCCTCGGCCGTCGGAGCGTCGGCGTGGAGCGCGGCGATCGCGGCCTGGGCCTGGAACTCGCCCAGGCGGTCGCGGCTGAGGGCCGCCTGGAGTATGCGGACGCCCTCGCTGATCATGCGGGTGTCCCACCGGCCGCGGTCCTGCTCGGCGAGGGGCACGAGCCTGCCGTCGGGGCCGGTGCGGGCCGGGCGCCGCGCGTGGTGGAGCAGCATGAGCGCGAGCAGGCCCGCGGCCTCCTCGTGGCCGGTCATGGCCGCCAGCTGCCGGGCGAGCCGGATCGCCTCGGCCGCGAGGTCGACGTCGCCGGAGTAGCCCTCGTTGAAGATCAGGTAGAGCACGCGCAGCACGGTGGCGACGTCGCCCGGCCGGTTGAACCGGGCGTTCGAGACGGTCCGCTTGGCCCGGCTGATGCGCTGGGCCATGGTCGCCTCCGGGACGAGGTAGGCCTGCGCGATCTGCCGCGTGGTCAGGCCTCCGACGGCGCGCAGCGTGAGCGCGACGGCCGAGGCCGGTGTCAGGGACGGGTGCGCGCACAGGAAGTACAGCCGCAGCGTGTCGTCCACGGCCTCGCCCGGGCCGGGCGCGGGCTCCGCGTCGACGCTCAGCTCCCGGTGCCGCCGCGCGGCGTCGGCGCGGGCGGCGTCGAGGAACTTGCGCCAGGCCACGGTGACCAGCCAGCCCTTGGGGTCCTGCGGCGGGTCCCGCGGCCATACGCGCACGGCCTCGACCAGGGCGTCCTGAACGGCGTCCTCGGCCGCCGCGAAGTCGGCTCCGCGGCGGACGAGGACACCGATCACGGTGGGGGTGAGGGTCCGCAGCCGGGCCTCGTCCAACTCTGTCACTCCGTGAT
Source organism: Spirillospora sp. NPDC049024 (assembly GCF_040649235.1). NCBI lineage: Bacteria > Bacillati > Actinomycetota > Actinomycetes > Streptosporangiales > Thermomonosporaceae > Spirillospora > Spirillospora sp. NPDC049024. Next base: position 265,075 of record NZ_JBEZFD010000008.1, on the reverse strand, counting down.
GGTCGGGGGCGCGGCGAAGAACGGGCGCACCTCGAGCCACTCGTGGATCGGCCTCCCGCCCGCACCCGGGGCCGCGGACAGCTCGCCGGCCAGTTCGATCGCCCGCTCCCGGGTCTCGACGTCGATCACGTACCAGCCGGCGATCAGGTCCTTGGTCTCCGCGAACGGGCCGTCGGTGACCGGCGGCCGGCCCTCGCCGTCGTACCGGACGAACATGCCGTCCGGGGAGAGCGCCTGCATGTCGACGAACTCGCCGGTGGCCTCCAGCCGGGCGGCGAAGTCCTCCATGTACTGCACGTGGGCCGAGATCTCCTCCGGCGTCCACTGCTCCATCGGCACGTCGTTGACCGGTGCCGGCGCGCCCCGGTAGTGCTTGAGCAGCAGGTACTTGGCCATCAGGTCCTCCTCGGTGCGGTCCGGCCGCGGTGGCCGTGTCCGCTGCGGGGACGGAGCCGGGCACGGATTCTCGACATCCCCGCCAGATTATTCTTCCCCCACTTTCCGCCGCGCGGGTGCCATCTCGCCGGTGCCGTCCGCCCGGGGGCCCGGCGCCGGCCGCGTTTAGGCTGGAGGCGTGCAGGTTCATCGCGGGCCTTCCCATCCGGCCCTCGCACCGTTCGTTGCGGGCCTCGGCTATTGCGAGTCGGACGGCCCGGCCGTCCGCGAGCGGTCCATCCCGACCGGCTGCGCCCAGCTGTTCGTCAACCTGCACGCCGACGCGTTCGCCGGGGGCGCCGGCGGGGCCGCCTTCCTCGGCGCGACGTCCCGGCCCTCGGTGATCGACACGGCGGACCAGCGGGCCCTCGCCTGGGTGGTGTTCAAGCCAGGGGGCGCGTTCCCCTTCTTCCCGGCGGAGCCCGGCCTTGTCGTCTTGAGCGACCTCTGGGGCCGCTCCGGGGCGCTCGTGCGGGAACGCCTCCTGGAGGCGGGCGGCCCCGCCGAGATCCTGGACTCGCTGGAGTCGGTCCTCCTCAAGGCGGGCGGCCTGGACCGCGATCCCGCCCTAGAGGCCGCGGTCGCGGCGCTCGATCGGGGCGCCCCCGTCGGGGAGGTGACGGACCGGCTCGGCTGCACGCGCAAGCGGCTCATCGGCCTCTTCCACGACCGCGTCGGGCTGACGCCCAAGCGCTTCGCCCGCGTCCGGCGGTTCCAGCGCACGCTCCGGCGGATCCCCTACGACCGGCCGGTCGACTGGGCCGAACTGGCGTCCGCCTCCGGGTACGCCGACCAGTCGCATCTGATCCGCGACTTCCACGACTTCGCCGGGCTGCGGCCGACCGAGTACCGGCCCCGCTCCCCCGGCCAGCCGAACCACGTACCGCTCTGAGGGAAATTCGTCCAATACGGGGCTCGCGGGCGGCCGCCACGATGGAGCCATGAACCTCTTTCCGAAACTCGTCGTCGACGACGCGGTCCGTGCCGTCGAGTTCTTCACCACCGCGCTCGGCGTCAAGGAGACCGAGCGCTCCGAGACGCCCGACGGCAAGATCGTCAACGTGCGGCTGGCCCTCGGGGACGTCCAGTTCACGCTGAAGGACGAGGACTCCGTCGACGCCGGGCCGACCGCGCTCGGCCTCGACCGCTCACCCGTGATCATCAACCTCGAGGTGCCCGATCCCGACGAGGTCGCCGCCCGCATGGAAGCGGGCGGCGCCACCGTGATCTACCCCGTCGAGGACCACCCGTACGGACGCATGGGCCGCCTGCGCGACCCGTTCGGCCACGTCTGGATCGTCCGCAGGACCCCCTCCGGGTGAACCTGCCGCGGTGAGGGCGGCCTCGTCTTCGAGGCCGCCCTTGCTTCGTCGGGTCGTCGATGGCCGCGAGACCCGGCATACGCCAAGATTGCGGCATGGGATCGGTGGCTGCGAACGGCACGGACGAGTACCAACCCGACCAGTACCGGCGCCGCTCCGCCAGGGTGCTGCTTGTGGACGACGCCGAGCGCATCCTGCTGTTCCGGTTCCCTCGCGTCCACCGCAAGCCCGAGGCGGGCCACTGCTGGATCACCCCCGGCGGTGGCGTCGACGACGGTGAGACGCTCGCCGAGGCCGCCGCCCGCGAACTCTCCGAGGAGACCGGCCTGGTGGCCGCCCCCGGCGACCTGGGTCCCGTCGTCGCCTTCTCGTCCGGATACGCCGACTTCCCCGGATGGGTGAGCGGGGTCTTCCGTGACGACTACTTCCTGTACCGGACGGCCGCCACCGACATCGACACCGCGGGGTTCACCGACGTGGAACGCCGCCACATCAGCGAGCACCGCTGGTGGCCGGTCGGCGATCTGGAGAAGGCACCGGAACCCGTCTACCCGCTGCGGCTCGCGGCGCTCCTCACCGACCTGCTCGCCGGACGAGGCGGCGTGTCTCCCGTCCGCCTTCCCTGGCATCACCCCTGACGCAGAATTCTTCGGCGCCGTGTCGATCCGCCGGGACGCCGTTCGACCTGTGGATGACGGTCCTCGTCCATGGCCCCGGCCGTGGACGCGAGCAGAAGGAGCATCCCGATGGGATCCATCAAGTCCAGCCTCTTCATCTCCCTCGACGGTGTCATCGAATCGCCGGAGACCTGGCACCTGCCCTACTTCGACGACCAGATGGGCGCCGTCGTCGGCGAGTTGATGAGCGGAGCCGAGGCGACCCTCCTCGGCCGGCACACCTACGAGGGGTTCGCCTCCTACTGGCCCACCGCCGACCCGGCCGACCCGATGACCAAGGCCATGAACAGCGCGCGCAAGTACGTCGTGTCCACCACGCTGACCGAGGCGGCCTGGGAGAACTCCACGCTGATCAACGGTGACGTCGCCGCGGAGCTGACCAGGCTCAAGGCCGACACCAACCTCGGCACGACGGGCAGCGCCGCGCTGGTGCGCTGGATGCTCGGGCAGGGCCTGGTCGACGAACTGCACCTGCTCGTGCACCCGATCGTCGTCGGACACGGCGCCAAGCTCTTCACCGACGGCGACACCGTCCCCCTGAAGCTGGTCTCCTCGACCACCTTCGAGAACACCGGCGTGGTGCACCTCGTCTACACCAACGCCGACGCCCCCGAGGCCTGAGCCCCGCGAGACGGCTCGACGTCGCAGACCGGCAACGGCCGTCCGGTCCCGGGTCCGACGGGACCCGGAACCGGACGGCCGTTGCTCATGGCCGGCCGAGGCGGCTCCTACTGGACGGCCCTCGCGGCCCGCTCGATCCCCTGCGTGACGGTCCTGGGGGCCGAGAGCAGACCGAGATGCCCGGCGTCGTACTCGGTGACGGTGGAGCCGGCCCGCTTGGCCATGGCCCGTTCGGCACCGGGCGGGATGATCAGGTCCTGGGTGCCGATGAGGTACCAGGACGGGATCTGCTTCCAGGCGGGGGCCCCGGACGGCTCGTTCAGCGCGCCGAGCGTGGCCGGCCGCTGGGTGGCCGCCACGAGCGCCTTGTCCTGCGCGCTCAGGCCGGTCGCGAACGAGGTGAAGACGGTCGACTTCTTGAGGTAGAGGTCGGTCGTCGCGGTGGGCGGAAGGGTGGCGGGCACGAAGTCGAACACCGTGGTGGGGTCGGGGACCGAGAGTGCGGAGTCCGGCCCGGCGAGCGCCGTCCCGCTCTCGCCCTCGTCCGGCGCGAAGGCGTTGACGTAGACGAGCGCCTTGACGTTCGGGTTCCCCGTGGCCGCGTTGGTGATCACCGCACCTCCGTAGGAGTGCCCGACCAGGACGATCGGGCCCCGCAGCGACTCCAGGAAGGCCCTCAGGTACGCGGCGTCGCCGGACAGCGATCGCAGCGGGTTGGCCGGCGCGACGACCGTGTACCCGTCGCCCTGGAGCCTGGGGATGACCTTGCTCCAGTTCGAGGCGTCGGCCCAGGCTCCGTGGACGAGCACGATCGTCGGCTTCGCCGAGCGGCGTTCCTGGGAGAAGGCGCTCGACGCCGGGCTGAGGCTCGCCAGGACGAGCGCCACCGCGGCAAGAACGATCACGGTCGTGTAGGGGCGCCTTCTGATACTGAAAGCCGAGTGGGTGGGCGGACTGGTCATGGTTCTCTCCATTCTGCTTCGGACGGCCACCAGGCCCGGAATGGCGAAGAACATTTCTCTCCGCGCCATGACGGAATCCCGCGCCGGAGGCGAGCACCTGGTGGGCGATCCATATATATGACCGGACACCCCTCTGTTCTGTGACACTTCTCGCGTGAACCCATTTGTCAGCAAGAAACCCGCAAAAAGGAGCCCGCACACGGCCGGGGTGAGGGCCGAGGGGCTCCTTGAGGGGATCGGTCGTGGTCCCGTGGCGGCGGCCCGGTGCGGTCACGGGTCGCCGCCACGGCGCGGGGATCAGCGGAGGGCGTCCAGCGCCGCCTCCACGGCCCGGTGGAAGGTCGGATAGGTGTAGATCATGTGCTTGAGGCGGTCGGTGGGGACCTCGGTGTGGACGGCGACGTTCAGCCCGTACAGCACCTCGCCGCCCGTGGGGCCGGCGGAGGTGGCGCCGACCAGGACGCCGCGGTCGGCGTCCTCGACGAGCTTGACGAACCCCTCGTTGCCGGGTCCGTGGATCATGCCGCGCGCGGACGAGGCGATCGGGACCGAGCCGGTGCGCACCCGCAGGCCCCGGTCGCGCGCCTGCCGCTCCGTCAGTCCCACGGCCCCGATCTCCGGGTCGGTGAAGGTGACGCGGGGCAGCGCCCGGTAGTCCGCGTCGGGTCCGGGGGTCCCCAGGATGTCGCGGACGGCGATCCGCGCCTGGTACATCGAGACGTGGGTGAAGGCGCCGCGACCGGTGACGTCGCCGACCGCCCACAGCCCTTCCCCGGCCCGCAGCTGCCCGTCGGTGCGCACCGCCCGCGCGGCGGGATCGATCCCCACGGTGTCGACCGCCAGCGCGGCCAGGTCCGTGACCCGGCCCGTCGCGACCAGGAGGCGTTCGGCTCGGATCGGCTCCAGACCGCCTTCGAGGAGCGCCTCGAAGGTCGTGCCGTCGTACTCGATCTGGACGGCCCGGGTGCGGGTGCGCACGATGACACCGTCGGCCCGCAGCGCCTGCGCCGCCAGGTCTCCCGATTCCGGCTCCTCCTGCGAGAGCAGCCGCTCCTGGCCTTCCAGGACGGTGACCGTGCAGCCGAAGCGCGCGAACACCTGGGCGAGCTCGACGCCGATCGCGCCGCCGCCGAGCACGAGCATCGAGGCGGGCACCTCATCGGCCGCGATGGCGTCCCGGTTCGTCCAGTACGGCGTCGTCTCCAGGCCCGGGATCGGGGGGATGCGGGGACGGGAGCCGGTGGCGAGGACGACGCCGCGCGCGGCCTCGAACGTGCGGTCCCCCGTGGTCACCCTGCGCACGCCCGCGAGCCGGCCCCTTTCCCGGACCAGCCGCACGCCCTTGGCCGCCAGGCGGTCGGCGGCCGGCTGGTCGTTCCAGCCGCCGGTGGCCTCCGACCGGACGCGGTCGGCGACCTTGCCCCAGTCGGGGACCACCTTGGCCTCGCCGGCGAGGCGGCCGACGCGGCCGGCCTCCGCGATGGCGTTCCCGGCGCGGATCATCGTCTTGCTGGGGACGCATCCCCAGTACGGGCATTCGCCCCCGACGAGTTCCGCCTCCACCCCCACCACGTCCAGGCCCGCTTCGGCCAGCGCGCCCGCGGCGTACTCGCCGCCCGGCCCCAGCCCCACCACGACCACGTCGGCCTTGTCGCTCATGCCGTTCTCCTCTCCGTTGCCCGGCCTTGCCGCCGGCCGTCGGCGCCCGGGCCCGGGGACGCCGTGCTCCTCGGACTCGGGTGACGGTTCTCGATTCGTGTGCCTGCGGCTCCGGACAGGAGCGCGGGCGCGTCGGCGAGCGCGCCGACCACGGCGACGGCGCCGGGGCGGTGCTCGGCGAAGCGGCACGCCGCCTCCGCCTTCGGGCCCATCGAGCCGGCCGGCAGCGGCAGGCGCCGCAGCAGGCCGGGCGTGATGTGGCCGATGGGCCGGGCGTGCGGGGTGCCGTGGTCACGCATGATCGCGGGAACGTCGGTGAGGAGCAGCAGCGCGTCGGCCCCCAGCCTCGTCGCGAGCAGCGCCGCGGCCAGGTCCTTGTCCACCACGGCCTCGATGCCGCGGTGGTCTCCCCCGGTGGGAACGCCGCCTCCGCCGACGGCGACGACCAGGCAGCCCGCGTCGGTGAGCCTGGCGATGGTCGGCAGTTCGACGATGTCGCGCGGCTCGGGGGACGGGACGACGCGGCGCCAGGCGGCGCCGTCCTTGCGCATGGCCCACCCGTGCTCGGCGCGCATCCGCTCGGCCTCCGAGTCGCCGTAGGAGCGGCCGATGAACTTGGTCGGGGCGCCGAACGCGGGGTCGCGGGGGTCGACCGCGGTCTCGGTGAGGAGGGCGGCGATCTCGCGGTCGGGCAGGGCGCGGCGCAGCTCGCGGACCAGCCAGTAGCCGATCATGCCCTGCGTCTCGGCGCCGAGCACGTCGAGCGGGTACGGGGCCGACAGCGCGGGGTCGGCGGCGCTCTCCACGGCCAGCAGCCCGACCTGCGGGCCGTTGCCGTGGGTGATGATCAGCTCGTTGCCGGCCGCCAGCGCGGCCAGCCCCTCGACGGCCTCGCGGACGTGGGCGACCTGCACGGCCGCTTCCGGCGGCTCGCCGCGGCGCAGCAGCGCGTTGCCGCCGAGTGCGGCGACGATCCTCACCGCCGTCCCTCCAGCCGCTCGGTGAGCAGCGCGCTCAGCACCGCCTGCGTGGCGGGGAGCCGGTTGGCGGCCTGCCGGAAGACCAGCGAGCGTTCGCCGTCGATGACCTCTGCGGCGACCTCCTGGCCTCGGTGGGCGGGCAGGCAGTGCATGAAGACGGCGTCGTCGCGGGCGTGGCCCATGAGCCGCTCGTCCACCCGGTACGGCGCGAGCGCCCTGACGCGGCCTTCCCGCTGGTCGTCGGGATCCCCCATGGACACCCAGACGTCGGTGTAGACGACGCTCGCGTTCTTGACCGCTTCGATGGGCTCGTTGGTGAGCGTGACGGCTCCGCCGCTTCGGTCGGCCTGGGCGGCGGCGAACGCGACGGCCTCGTCCGGCGGCGCGTAGCCCGGGGGCGTCGCGACGGTGACGTCCATGCCGGCGATGGCCGCGGCCTCCATGAGGCTGCGGGCGACGTTGCCGCCGTCTCCGACGTAGGCGATGCGGCGGCCGCGCAGGCGTCCGAAGTGCTCCTGGACGGTGAGCAGGTCGGCGACGGCCTGGAGGGGGTGGTGGCCGTCGGTCAGGGCGTTGACCACCGGGACGGGCGCCGCCGCGGCCAGGTCGGCGACGTCGGTGTCGGAGAAGGTGCGGATCACGATGGCGGCGGCGTAGGAGCCCATGACGCGGGCGGTGTCGGGGATGGTCTCGCCGCGCCGGAGCTGGAGTTCGTCGGGGCCGACGCTGACGGGGGTGCCGCCGAGGCGGGTCACCGCGGCGGCGGTCGAGAGCCGGGTCCGGGTGGAGGGCTTGGCGAAGTACATCGGCACGATGCGGTGGGCGAGCAGGTCGGGCGCCGATTCGGGCGCCGTCTGGAAACCGGCGGCCAGCCGCAGCAGGAGGGTCAGGTCGTCGCCGGTCAGGTCGGCGGCGCGCAGCAGGTCTTTCACGGTGTCACCTCGCCGGTGGGGATCGCTTCGTCGCGCTGGAGGGGGCAGCTCATGCAGCGGGGGCCGCCGCGGCCGCGGCCGAGTTCGCCGCCGGGGATGGTGACGACCTCGATGCCCTGGTGGCGGAGCATGGTGTTGGTGGTGATGTTGCGCTCGTAGGCGATGACGACGCCGGGCTCAACGGCCAGGACGTTGTCGCCGTCGTCCCACTGCTCGCGTTCGGCGGCGCGGACGTCCTGCTCGGCGGTCAGGACGCGGACTCGGGGCAGGTCGAGGGCGCGGGCGATCGCGGGGAACAGCGCCTCGTTCTCCTGGACCAGGACCTCGTCGCCGTGGTGGCCGGGTGTGAGGGTGTAGGACCGCAGCGGCGGCAGCCCGCGGTAGACGGTGAAGGCGTCCCGGTCGACCATGGTCATCACGGTGTCCAGGTGCATGAACGCCCGCCGCTTGGGGAGTTGCGCCGCGATGACGCCGCGGGCCGCGCCCGCGGTGAACAGCCGCTGGGCGAGCAGCTCGATGGCCTGCGGCGTCGTCCGCTCGCTCATCCCGACCAGGACCAGGTCCCGGCTGAGGACGTGGATGTCGCCGCCCTCGATCGAGGGCAGCGCGAAGTCCGCGCCGGGGTACCAGACCGGGGGCTCCCGGTCGGTGAACAAGGGGTGGTGCCGGTAGACGGTGCTGAGGTGGAGGGTCTCGCGGCGCCGCGCCGGTTTGGCCATGGGGTGCAGGGTGACGCCGCCGTGGATCCAGGCGGAGGGGTCGCGGGTGAACAGGTGGTTGGGCAGGGGCGGCAGCACGAAGTCGCCGTCGTCCAGGGACGCCAGCAGCAGGCTGTGCGCGGCCAGGCCCATCTCGGCCTTCGTGAGTCCGCCGATGAGGTGGCGGGCGAGGGCGGCGGGGTCGAGGTCCTCCAGCGCGGCGCGGACGGGCCCGGCGAGGGTCGGGCCGAGGGCGGCCTCGGACGCGGTGTGGTCGAGGACCTGGGCCCGGGCCTGGTCCAGCTTGAGGGTCTCGGCGAGCAGGTCGGCGAGGTAGTGGACCTGGACGCCGCGCTCGCGGAGGGTGTCGGCGAACACGTCGTGCTCCTGCCGGGCGCGCTTGGCCCACAGGACCTCGTCGAAGAGCAGGTCGTCCTTGTTGGCCGGGGTGAGGCGCAGCAGTTCCAGGTCGGGGCGGTGCAGCAGGACCTGCCGCAGCCGCCCCACCTCAGAGGTGACGGTGAACACAGGAGTCGGTCCCTTCATGCGACCTGGACGGGCGGTTCGGGCTTGTCGGGGAGGCCGGGCGGCGGGCCGTACTCCTCCGCCTCCTCCACCGCCTCTTCGACCTCGGCCTCCACGACCTGGTCGTGGGCATGGTGGTCGCGGTACTTCAGCCAGGCGTAGACGGGCATCCCCGCGAGGATCAGCAGCGTGCCCTTGTAGACGACCTCGTAGCCGGACCCGGCGACCGCCCAGACCGAGTAGCCGAACGCCAGCAGCGCGATGACCGCGTCCCGCGCCAACCGCCCGCCGGAGAACGCCACGCGGTCGGTGGCCAGCAGCACCAGCTCGGCGACCGCCGCGTAGGCGTACGGGATCACGGTGGTCAGGGTGGCCAGCAGGATGATGAAGGTGAACTGGTCGACCAGGCTCGCGTTGTAGTTCATCAGCATCAGCCCGGTCACCAGGACGCTGGAGACCACCAGGCCGACGATCGGGACGCCGCCGCGCCCGGTGCGCGCGAACACCCGGGGGAACAGCCCGTCGCGCGCCGCCGCGAACGGGATCTGGCCCTGCAGCAGGATCCACCCGTTCAGGGCGCCGAACGCGCTGATCGCCGCGCCCCCGGCCACCAGGTCGGCGGCCCATCCCCCGAACGCGGCGTCGGCGGCGTCGGCGAACGGCGCGGTGGAGTTCGCCAGCGCGGCGGCGGGGACGAGGCCGAGGACGGCGACGGTGCCGAGGATGTAGACCAGGGCGGTGAGGGCGGTCCCGGCGACGGTCGCGCGGGGAATGGTCTTCTGCGGGTCCTGTACGTCCTCGGCCGGCACCGTCGCCGACTCAAGACCGATGAACGACCACAGGGTGAGCGCCGCCGCGGCCGTCACCGCACCGAAAGCGCCCTGCCCGCTGGCGTTGAACTCCCCGAAGTTCCCCGACTTGATGAAGAACAGCCCGCCGACGGCGATCAGCAGCAGCGGGACGAGTTTGATGACGGTGGTGACGAGCTGGACGGCCCCGCCATGGCGGACCCCGTAGGCGTTGACGGCCGTCAGCCCCCAGATCGCCGCGAGGCCGGTCGCCGCCGCCAGGACCTTGTCATCGGCCAGCGAGGGCCAGAAGTGGGCCATGTAGCCGACGAACGCCACCGCGATCGCCGCGTTCCCCGCCCACACCGCGATCCAGTAGCCCCACGCGGTCTGGAAGCCGACGAAGTCGCCGAACGCGCGGCGCGCGTAAGCGTAAGGACCACCCGTGCGCGGGTAGGCCCGGGCCAGGCGCGCGAACACCAGCGCCAGCAGGATCGCCCCCGCCGCCGTGAACCCCCACGCGACCAGGCTGATCGGCCCGAACTCGGCCAGCGAGCTGGGCAGCAGGAACACACCGGACCCGATCATGTTGCCCACCACCAGGGCCGTGGCCATCCACGGTCCCAGCCTCCGGCGGGCCGGCTGAACACTCATGACTGCCTCCTCCGGCGCGGCGAGGCGCCGCGGCTCCCCTCGGTCAACGGCCCGCGCGGACGCATTTCGATGAATGCGACGGCGGCCCGCTTGGGGGAACCCGTCTGGTCTTGTCCTTCACGATGCATGCTCATTCGCGCCTTCAAAGTGATGGGGTCGATAGCACCCCTTCACCATCTCCTGGCAGCCGAACTGGGGCATGACACGAATGCATGAGATCGGCGGACGACAGTTAGCGACCTCGTCCGCCTACGTGAAGGAATTGTTCTGCCGCCGGTTTTTCGCGGGCATGCGAAAGGACGGAGCCGCCCGGGCGGCCGGGCTCACGCTCGGACGGCGGCTGCGCCCGCCGTCCACCGCGCGGTAGTTTCCTAATGTGACGGAACGCTTACGCAGGGGTGAGGTCAGAGCGCCGTGCCACCGCGCGGGTCTTCGCCGGAGCGCGAGAGCAACCGATGGGCGCGGATGGCGAGTTCCATCTCGAACCGCCATGCGGGGTCGTGGAGTCGCCGCCCGAACAGTTCCTCCAGCCGACGCATCCGGTAGCGGACGGTCTGGGGATGGAGGCGGAGCCGGACGGCGGCCTGTGCGTGCGATCCCGTGGTCAGCCAGGCGAGGAGGGTCTCGGTGAGCCGTTCGCGCGGTTCGCGTTCGAGCTCGTCCATCGCGGCCAAGCGGCGTCCCACCAGTTGCCGTGCCAGGTGCTCGTCGCTGAGCAGGAGCAACGCGGGCAGATGGTCGTCGCAGCGGACGTGGTCGAGGTCGGAGAAGGTCCCGTTGCGAAGGAGCGCGAGGGCGCGTTCGGCGGTACGGAGCGACTGCGCCGCCTCCTGCACGGGAACCTGGGTGCCGACGGCGAACCGCGTGCCGCGCAGTCCCCGGCGGAGCCGGTCGATGCGGCCCGGCCGGTCCGGCCCGGGCAGGATCAGGAGTGGTTCGGGACGGTGCAGGTCGCTGAGCACGTCGGGACCGAGCGGCGGGGAGAGCTGCCGCTCGGCTTCCCATGGCCGGTCGAGGACGACGCAGGCGACCGACCCTGGGATGGTCCACTGCGCGGTGCGTGCCGCCTGGACGAGGACCTCGGGGGTGACGGCGCCGTTCCCGGCCAGGATGACCCGCAGGAGGCGCCGACGCTCGCCGCGCAGGACGTCGGCGTCAGGGTGCGACAGGTCGGTGTAGGCGGCGAGTGCATGGGCCGACAGTTCTTCGGCGGTGGCGAGAACCGATTCGGTCAGGCCGTACAGCTGGTCGGCGGTCGCGCCGACCGTCCGGGCGACGTCGGCCAGGCGGCGCCAGGCGAAGCGCGCGCCCGCGTGGTAGGCACTTTGCAGCAGGTCCGGGCCGATGCCGTGCAGGTAGGCGCTGCGCCCCAGCGCACGATGCGTCCTCGCCTGCTCTTCAGGCGGTCCCGTCAGGTCCGAGAGGCCCCTGACGAACGTGCGCAGTTCCTGGTCGATGACGGGCATGGCCTCATGCCCGTAGGCGCGGGCGATCACGGGCAACGCTCGCCAGACGTCCTCCGTGACTCTTTCCGGCAGGTCGGGCAGGTGCACCCGGAGGTACTGAGCGAACTCCCGGCCGCCGAGGGCGCACTCCACAGGCGAGGAGGACGGTGCTGGTGTCGAAGCCGCGCTGAAGAACCGGCTCATTTGCGCCTGCTCGCGTTCACCCGCCCGGCCGCTCGTCCTGGCGGCCGGTACAGGGCCCTGCGATCACATCGATGGCGGCGGACACCATCCGTACGAGCCGGTCGGTGAAGCGCGCGGGGTCGAGGGGGTCGTCGCCGTCCGCGATCCAGTCGTTGATCAGGGCGGCCCAGCCGCCGGTGAGGAAGGCGGCGAGGTCCTCCGCCTCCTGGGGGCCGAGGCGCCCGCCGCCCAGCAATCGCACGATGTGCCGGTTGTACGGGATGAAGAAGCCGGTCAGCGCCTTGTTGAGGCCGAACCCGGAGGACCCGGTCAGGACCGCGCGGTAGAACGGCCGATGGTCGGCGAAATGCCCGGCCACCGCCAGCACCGGGACCCGTACGTCCGAGATGTCGGCAAGCTCGCCGAGACCGGGCAGCAGCTCCCGCCGGGCGAGGTCGAGCGCGGCCTCCAGCAGGAGGCTGTCGCGGTTGCCGAACTGCTGGTACACCACCTGCCGGCTCACGTCCGCCGCCTCGGCGATGTCGGACAGCGGCACCGCCGCCGTCCCCCTCTCGGACACCAGGGCGATCGCCGCCCGGATGAGCGCGGAGCGCGAACGTCGTAACCGTCCCGCCCCGGCCACGGCCTCGATCGGGCAAGGGCCCTGCTGCGACGGGGTCGTTGTCACGCTTGTGACAGTGCGGGCGCCTTCGATTCTTGGATTGGGGCGTGGTCACCGGTCAGGGACGGTGCCTAAGGTCGGCGGACCCGTCGATCAGGAGTGTGGTGATGGAACTCCCCCGCCGCCGGCGCCCGAGAATCGTCCCTGCGATCGTGTCCCTTCTGCTGCTCGGGACGGTGGCGGCCATGAACCCGGCGGCCGCGTCCGCCCTGGACCGGGGCAAGGGGGAGCTGGTCCACGTCGCGGACGGCACGGTGCGCGGCAAGGCCGATACCGCCGGCCGGACCTTCTTCGGCATCCCGTACGCGGCGCCGCCGACGGGCGCCCGGCGGTTCAGGCCGCCGCAGCCGCCCGGGGCGTGGGCGGGTGTCCGGGACGCCACCCGCGAGCCCGCGCTGTGCCCGCAACCGGTACCGCTGGGCAGGACGAGCGAGGACTGCCTCTACCTCAACGTCCACACACCGCCCGCCGCCGAATCGCGCCATCTGCCGGTGCTGGTGTGGATCCACGGCGGCGCCTACATCCTCGGCTCCGGCGCGGGCTACGACCCGGCCCCGCTCGTCGCCGCGGGCCGGGCCGTCGTCGTGTCGATGAACTACCGCCTCGGGCCGCTCGGCTTCATGGCGCTGCCCGGCCTGGCCCGCGAGTCCGGCACCACCGGGAACCACGGGCTCCTCGACCAGCAGGCGGCGCTGCGGTGGGTGCGCGCCAACATCGGCGCCTTCGGCGGCGACCCCCGCAACGTCACCGTCTTCGGCGAGTCGGCGGGCGGCCACAGCGTCTGCATGCAGTTGATCTCCCCTGCGGCGAGGGGGCTGTTCGACAAGGCGATCTCCCAAAGCGGCGGATGCGTCGGCACGCCCCTAGGCCCGGTGTCCCGGGAGAAGGCCTACGGCAACGGCCAGAGATTCGCCGATTCCCTCGGCTGCACCGATCGGCGGACGGTGGTGGCGTGCCTGCGCGGCAAGCCCGCGGACCGGTTCGTCGGCGACTTCGCCGGCATGTTCGGGCGGAACCTGGAGTGGACACCGGTCATCGACGGCCGCGTCGTCAGGGAACCCGCCGCTTCGGCGATCAGGGCCGGCCGCTACCAGAAGGTGCCGCTGATCATCGGAAGCAACGGGAACGAGGGCCGCCTCTTCACCGCCTTCGGCTACCACCTGCAGAAACTCCGGCGCGCGAAGGCCGGGGACCTCGATGAGGCGATCAGGCTCAGCGCACCCGGGGCCGCCGGCGCGATGCGCGCCGCCTACCCGCCCGCCTCCGCGGACAACGCGGACCTCGCCCTGTCCGACTTCACCACCGACGGTCTGTTCGCGTGCCCGGCGCTGTTCACCGCCCAGGGGGCGGCGGCCAACGCCGGGCAGCGGGTCTACCGGTACGAGTTCGCCGACCCCGGCCCGCCCCTGTCGGGCCTCGACCCGCTGATGCCGCTGGGCGACTACCACGCGTCCGAGCTGTTCTACCTGTTCAGGACCGTCCAGAACCTCCCGCCGCTGCCCGGTCTGAACCCGGACCAGCAGCGGCTGTCGCGGCAGATGCTGAGCTACTGGACGGCGTTCGCCAGGACCGGCGACCCCAACACCTCCGGCACCCCCGCCTGGCCCGCCCTCACGTCCGGGACGTCACCGACACAGCGCCTTACCTCCCAGGGAACGGGACCGTTCGGCACGTTCGCCCGCGACCACCACTGCGACCTCTGGGCAGCACTCCCCGGCTGAGCCGACCGCCCCCGCGCCGCCCGGCTACCGGTTCGAGGGCGGCAGGTTCGACCAGAGTCATCGAATCCGCCTGCGCGACGTCACGCTCCCGGCACCTGCCGGGAGCGTGACTCGCCGATCTGCGGAGGTGTCATTGCCAGTAGTGCTCGACCACCGAGGGCGGGCGCGGTTCCGCCTGCCCGGGGTCGCGTCCGAACTCACGCTTGGCGCGGCGTTGCCGGAGCAGGTCCCAGCACTGGTCGAGCTGGATTTCCGCGTCGGCGAGCTCGCGCAGCTCGGCGTGCCCGGTCGCTCCTCCGCTCTCCCGGGCGGTGCGCAGCTGGTGCTCTCGCTCGATCAGGGCCGAGATCCGGCGCAGGATTCCGGTGTCGTCCATGGTCAGGGTCCTAACTCCGAGGGGGCGGGCTGCCTTATGCCGGTCCTGGCACGTGCTGGAGCACGGTGGTGATCTGCCAGTCGACGCTGGAGTGGTCGATGGTGTCGTGCACGGGCGAACCCGCCATCTCGCCGGTGATGCCGGCCGCGCCCGAGCGGGCGTGCTCGGGGCTGTCGTAGGCCACGATGTCGATGACGCGGCCGTCCGCGGTCTCGACAATGCGGCGCCAAAGGAACCCGGGCCGGCGCTTCAGGTACTCGTTGATGTCATCGTTCGCCTTGACGAAGTCGGCGGACGTGAGACCGTCGGCCGGCCGCAGGGTGGTCACTTCCAACGTCTCGGTCATCTCTGCTCCTGGTCGCTGTTCGTGGCGGTGGCCTCGGAGTGCCGGCGCCGGATGAGCGCGCTTCCGAGCGGCCTCGCTCATCGTGTGCCGCACGAACGCGCTCCAACATCGGTCAAATGACCGCATGTCCCGTCGGGGCGGCAGCGGCGCCCGGTTCCGTGTGCGCGTCGTGCGCAGCGCCGTCCTCTGACCGGCGGCTACGGGCAACGGCCGGTCCCGGTTAGGTCATCCAACTGATGCTGGGCGTCCCCGCCGCGCGAAGACTGGTCGCACCAACCGCAGCGGCCAGGAGGGCACGTCATGACCAAGCTGAGCGTCGGCCAGGAGAACGGCCACGACATCGAGATCCACTTCGAGGACCACGGCGACGGCCGGCCCGTCGTCCTCATCCACGGGTTCCCCCTCGACGGCCGGTCCTGGGACAAGCAGGAGCGCGTCCTGCTCGAGGCCGGGCACCGGGTCGTCTCCTACGACCGCCGGGGGTTCGGCGAGTCCAGCCGCACCACGGTCGGGTTCGACTACGACACCTTCGCCGACGACCTGCACGCGCTGCTCGAACACCTCGACCTGCGCGACGTCGTCCTGGTCGGGTTCTCCATGGGGACCGGCGAGGTCGTCCGGTACCTCGGCCGCCACGGCTCCGACCGCATCGGCAAGGTCGCGCTGCTGGCGACGGTCCCGCCGTACCTGCTCAAGGCCGACGACAACCCCGAGGGCGTGGACCGCGAGGTGTTCGAGGGCATCAAGGCCGCGATCGTCGCCGACCGCCCCGGCTACTTCAAGGACTTCCTCGACGACTTCTTCAACGTCGACATCCTCGGCGGGACCCGGATCAGCGAGCCCGCCTGGCAGGCCGCCTTCGCCATGGCGCTGCAGGCCGGCCCGTACGCCGTGCACGCGTGCGTGGACACCTGGCTCACCGACTTCCGCGCCGACCTCGCGGCGATCGACGTGCCCGCCCTGGTCGTCCACGGCGACTCCGACCGCATCCTGCCCTACGAGGCCACGGCCGCGCGCCTGCCGGCGCTCATCCCCGGACTGACGTTCGTCACCGTCAAGGACGGCCCGCACAACATCGCCTGGACCCACCCGGAGGTCGTCAACCCCGCCCTCCTCGACTTCATCAAGGCCTGACGGCCGCGGAGCCGCGACACCGAGGAGACCCGAACCATGAGCACATCGTCCCCGCCCTTCATGCGGGCCCAGATCCTGGCCGCCTTCGGCGAGCCGCTCCAGCTCGCCGAACTGCCGGTGCCCTCGCCGGGCCCCGGCGAGGTGCTGGTCCGGATCGCGGCGGCCGGCCTCAACCCCCTGGACACCAAGATCGCCGCGGGCGAGGCCGCGCACGCCCGGGTGCGCCCGCCGGCGGTCCTCGGGCTCGACGCCTCCGGCGTCGTCGCCGCCACCGGGCCGGGGGTGAGCGGCTTCGACGTCGGCGACGAGGTCTACGGGATGATCGGCGGCGTCGGCGGGGTGCAGGGGAGCCTGGCCGAGTACGCCGCGGTGGACGCCTCGCTGCTGGCGCGCAAGCCGGCCCGGTGGACGATGGAGGAGGCCGCCGCGGCGCCGCTGGCGATCATCACCGCCTGGGAGGGGCTGGTCGACCGGGCCCGGGTGGGCGGCGGGGACACGGTCCTCGTCCACGGCGGCGCCGGCGGAGTGGGGCACCTGGCGGTCCAGCTCGCCGCGGCGAGGGGCGCGCGGGTGTGGGCGACGGGGCACGCCTTTCAGGCCGCTACCCTGCGCCGGCTCGGTGCGGTCCCGATCGACTTCGAACGCTCGCCGGTCGAGGAGTACGTGCGCGAGCACACGGGCGGGCTGGGCTTCGACGTCGTCTTCGACACGCTGGGAGGCCCGAACCTGGACCGCTCGTTCACAGCGGTCAAGCGCTACACAGGTCACGTCGTCAGCAGCCTCGGCTGGGGCACCCACAGCCTGGCGCCGCTTTCCTTCCGGGGTGCGAGCTACTCCGGGGTGTTCACCCTCCTCCCGCTTCTGGAGGGCGAGGGCAGGGCCGCCCACGGACGGATACTCGCCTCGGCCGCCGCGCTCGCCTCCGAGGGCGCGCTGCGTCCGATCCTCCACGGAGACGGATACGGGTTGCAGGACGCCGACATCGCGCTGAAGGAGGTCGCGCAGGGCGTCCCGGCCGGCAAGGTCGTCGTCCGCCTCACCTAGCCGGAGAGCCGCCGCCGCGGGTCCGGGCCGTCGCCCCGTGACGCGCGGCGGGCGGCGTGCCGACGAGCAGGAGACCGTGGAGCATGCCGCCCGGCACTTCGAATACGCTGGTGGCGGTCAGGTTTCCGGTCTCTCGGCCCGTGTTCGAGCCGCATGCCGGGGCTGCGGCCCGACTACGCGGGGGTGCTCGTGGCCGACCACGAATCCGGCGGTGGCGCGGCAGAGAGCCTCATAGTGGGGCGGGCGCCGGAGACTGCGGCGCTCACCTCGTTCCTGAGCACCGCAGTCCGCGAGGGCGGCGCGCAGCTCCTCACCGGCGACCCGGGCATGGGCAAGACCGAACTGCTCAACGCCGCCGCGCGGCAGGCCGAGTCGACGGGCGCCCGCGTCCTGCGGGCATCCGGCTCCGAGTACGAGACCGGGCTGAGCTTCGCCGGGCTCCACCAGCTCATGCTGCCCGTCGTGGACACTCTGCCGGAGCTGCCCGGGCACCACCGCACCGCGCTGGCGACCGCGCTGGGACTCGATCGCGGAGATCCCCCCAGCCGACTGGCGCTGACCAGCGCGCTGCTGGACTGGTTGCGCCGCCTGTCCTCGACGGCGCCGCTGGTGCTGGTGGTCGACGATCTGCAGTGGGTCGACCGTCCGAGCGTCGTGGTCCTCAACCTGGTGGCCCGCAGGATCGGCGGTCTCCAGGTCGGCCTGCTGCTGTCCCAGCGCACGGGGCACGAGAGCTTCTTCGACCGCGAGTCGGTCCCGGAACTGCAGCTGCCGCCCCTGGGCGACGACGACGCCCTCAGCCTGCTGCGCCGCCACCATCCGAACCTGCACTCGTCGGTCCGGCACCGCATCCTCGCCGACGCCGGGGGCAACCCGCTGGCCCTCATCGAACTGCCCCGCTCGCTGACCGCGGCACAGGAGAGCGGAGCCGACTTCCTGCCGCCCACCCTGCCGCTCAGCGTCCGGCTGACGTGGCTGTTCGAGCGCCGGGTCTCGGCGCTGCCCGCGCCCACCCGGCGGCTGCTGCTGCTCGCCGCGCTCGGCGACGGGGACGGCACGGGCCTGACGGAGGTCGTCGCCGGGTCCTCGGCCGACCTGGCCCCCGCCGAGGTGAGCGGGCTGGCCTCGGTGGACCGGCGGGCCAACCGGCTGCTCTTCGCGCATCCGCTCATCAGGTCCGCGGTCGTCGACCTGGCCACCGCGCCGGAGCGCAGGGCCGCCCACCAGCGGCTCGCCCAGCTGGCGGCGGGCCAGGACGTGCGGGCGCTGCACCTGGCCGAAGCGGCCCTCGGCCCCGACGACAGGGTCGCCCACCTGCTCGTCGAGGTCGCGGACGCCGCGCTCGAACGCGGTGACACGGTGCAGGCGGTGTCGCTGCTGCTGCGCGCCGCCGACCTGAGCCTCGACCCGTCCGAGAAGGCCCGCAGCCTGGCCCAGGCCGCCTACATCGGGGCCAACTTCGCCGGCACGCTCGCGGGCGCCCGCGCGCTTCTGGAGCGGGCCCGGACGGCCGATCCGGCGGTGACGAGCACGCTGCAGGCGTCGAACGCCGCCGCGGCCCACCTGCTCAACAGCGAAGGCGACATCGACACCGCGCACAAGATGCTCGTCAGCGCCCTGGACCACGCGGACCCCGTCCCGGAGCACGCCTCCGAGCTGGAAGAGGCGCTGCGCACCCTCATGATGATCTGCACCTTCGGCGGGCGCCCGGAGCTGTGGAAGCCGTTCGACGACGCGGTCGCCCGGCTGGCGCCGCTGCTCACCGCACCGTTCAGGCTCGCGGCGGCGACGTTCGGCGATCCGGTGCGGTCCACGCCGGAGCAGTTGGGCGAACTGGACGCGCTGGTCGCGGGCCTGGACGGCGAGACCAACGCGATCCGGGCCGTCACGGTCGCCCTGGCGGGCCAGTACGTCGACCGGTTCCCCCGCGCCGCGCTGGAACGCGCGGCGACCGAGGGCGGGAGCGGAGGCGCCGTCGCGCTCGCCGTCCAAGCCCTGATCATGCTGGCGGTCGGCGCCTTCCTCGAAGGGCGCTGGGAGGAGGCGGGCGGCCTGGCCGACGAGGGCATCGCCCTCTGCCAGGAGCACGGCTACGAGATCCTGGTCTGGGGAGCGCAGAACCCGCGGATGCTGCTGGCCGCCGCCCGGGGCGACTTCGAGTACATCGCCCGTGCGCGCGCTCGGATGCACCAGTGGGCGATCCCGCGCAACGCCATGGCCGTGCGCACCTTCACGTCCAACATCGAGGGCCTGGCCGCACTCACCCAGGGACGCCACCAGGACGCGTACGACCACTACACCTCGATCTGCCCGCTGGGCACGTTCCCGCCGCACGAGCAGGTCACGGTCTGGACGGTCATGGACGCCGTCGAGGCCGCCGTGCGCAGCGGGCACGCCGACGAGGCCCGCGCGCACGTCCGCGCCGCCGCGGAGGCCGGCCTGGCCCGCATCTCGCCCCGGCTCCGCTTCCTGTGCGACGCCTCCGCCGCGCTGGTGGCGGACGACGACTCCTATCCCGATCTGTTCGAGCCGCTCGTCTGCGACCCCGGGTCGGCGCGATGGCCGTTCCCGCTGGCCCGCCTCGAACTCGCCTACGGCGAGCGCCTCCGCAAGGACCGCGCGATGCGAGCCGCCCGTCCTCACCTGGAACGCGCGGGAAGGCTGTTCTCCGATCTCGGCGCGACACCGTGGGCCGAGCGAGCCGAGGCCGCGCTGCACGCCACCGGCCAGAAGCGGCGCACGTCCGCCGCAGGACCGGCAGCGGCGCTCACACCCCAGGAACGGCAGATCGCCGAGCTGGCGGCGACCGGCATGACCAACCGGCAGATAGGCGAACTGCTGTCGCTGTCCCCCCGGACCGTCGGCGCCCACCTCTACAGGGTCTTCCCCAAACTAGGCATCGCCTCCCGCGCCGCCCTCCGTGACGCCCTGACCGACCTGAGCGACGGGCAAGCCTCTCCGTAGCGCCTGGACGGCGCGGCGCCGCCCGGCCTTCATCGAGTCGTTTGACCGATGTTCGCCGCCGCTCCACCGCCGAGGCTGGTCTTCCCTGACCGGTCACACCGCGAGGAGCCCCGATGGACACCGCTACCGAAGGCAAGATCGTTCTCATCACCGGCGCGAGCAGCGGCATCGGCGCGGCGACCGCCCGCCGGCTTGCGGCGGACGGCCACCACGTCGTGCTCGGCGCGCGGCGCCTCGACCGGCTCAAGACGCTCGCCGACGAGATCCGCACCGCCGGCGGCCGGTGCGACGACCGGGAACTCGACGTGACCAGCCTCGGCAGCGTCCGCGCCTTCGCCGAGGCCGCCCACGACCGGCACGGCCGCGTCGACGTGCTCGTCAACAACGCCGGCGTGATGGCCCTGTCGACGCTGGAGGCCCTGCGCATCGACGAGTGGAACCAGATGATCGACGTGAACCTGCGGGGCACCCTGCACGGGATCGCCGCCGTCCTCCCCCTCATGCGCGCCCGGGGCACCGGTCACATCGTCAACGTCGCCTCGACGTCCGCGCACCGGGTCGACCCCACGGCCGCGGTCTACTGCGCCACCAAGTACGCGGTGTGGGCGCTCTCGGAGGGGCTGCGGCAGGAAAGCCGGGACATCCGCGTGACCGTCGTGAGCCCCGGATTCACCCAGTCGGAACTCACCGACCGCGGCGGTGCCCCGGAGGCGCAGGCCGCCGCCCGGGCCGCCGCCGAACAGCTCGCCATCCCGGCCTCCGCCATCGCCGACTCCATCGCGTACGCGATCGCCCAGCCGGCTGACGTCGACGTCAACGAACTAATCATCCGCCCCACCGCCCAAACCTGACCTAGGTATCAGGGACAACACCGCCCCTGCACCGCCCCACATGCCGCGATGGTCGGCCGTACGCATCTCCGGATCGCCATCCAAATCTCGCCGGCCCTCCTGAAGGGCGAGGATGGGGCGGGCGTCATCGGTTCGTAAGGGGCATCTGGCGGTTCTGTGGTTAGCGTGGCCTGCATGAAGAAGTTGATCGTGGTCGGGGCCGTGTTGCTCCTGGCCGGGTGCGGGGGCGGCGGGGCCACGACCGCCGCCGAACCGGGCGGTTCGGCGGCCGGGAGCCCGTCCGCGGCGGCGTCCGGCGCGGCGGGCGAGCGCGTTCCCGCACCGTTGCGCTTCGAGGGCGAGACGCTGGACGGCAAGCCGTTCGACGGCGCGAGCCTGGCGGGCAGGCCGGTGGTGTTCTGGTTCTGGGCGCCCTGGTGCCCGAACTGCCTCGCCGAGGGCCCGGACGTCGCCGAGGCCGCCGCGAAGTACGGGGACAAGGTCTCCTTCGTAGGCATCGGCGGCCTGGAGAAGGACGCGGGCAAGCTGAAGGGGTTCGTCTCGCGCACGGGCACCCGGGACCTCGTCCAGCTGGACGATCGCACCGGCGAGATGTACTCCCACTTCGGGGTGACCACGCAGTCGTCGTACGTGTTCATGGCGCCCGACGGGACGAAGAGCAAGGCCTCCGGCCCGCTCGACGGCGCCGCGCTGCGCCGGCACGTCGACGCGCTCCTCGGCTGACCCGTGGAGAGGGAGATCTCGCTCGCGCTGGCCGCCGGGTCGGTGGCGGCGTTCAACCCGTGCGGCTTCGCGCTGCTGCCGTCCTACCTGACGCTGCTGGTCGCGGCGCCCGGCGCGGGCGGCGTCCGGCGGGCGCTGCGGCTGTCGGCCGCGATGACCGCGGGGTTCGTCACCGTGTTCGGCGCGTTCGGGCTGCTGATATCGGTGGCCACGACCTCGATCCAGCAGTACCTGCCCTGGTTCACCATCGTCGTGGGCGTGGCCCTGGTCGCGCTGGGCGCATGGCTCGCGGCCGGGCGGGAGCTCCTGCTCCGGCTGCCGCGGCTCCGCGTGGGCGGGCTGTCAGGATCCTTCGCGGGGCTCTACGGGTACGGCGTCTCCTACGCCGTCGCCTCGCTGTCGTGCACCATCGCACCGTTCCTGGCCGTCACCGGGCTGGTGTCCGGGGGGACGGGGGTGGTCGCGGGGCTGGCGGCGTTCGCCGCCTACGGCGTCGGCATGGGACTGGTCGTGGGCCTGCTGTCGATGCTGGTGGCGCTGGCGCGCGACGCCGCCGTGGCGCGCACCCGCCGGATCCTGCCGCACGTCTCGCGCGCCAGCGGCGTCCTCCTGGTGGTGGCGGGACTCTACGTCGCCTACTACGGCTGGTACGAGGCGCGGGTCCTCGCGGGCGCCCCGGCCCGCTCCTCCGTCGTCGGCGCGGCCGCCGAGATCCAGGGCGCGCTGTCGGGCTGGGTGGACCGGCTCGGGGTCTGGTGGATCGCCGCGGCCTTCGCCGCCGTCACGGCCGGGACCGCGGCGGCGCGCATGCTGCGGCGGCGCCACCGGACGGCCGGACCGGCCGCGGAGGCGGAACCGGTGGGCCGTCCGGGCTGAGTCACGGGGTTCGGGGGCCGGGCGCGGCGGCGGCGCGCGCGAGGTGCTCCGCGGCGGCGTCCGGGCGGCCGATCCGCTGGGCGAGCTTCGCCAGGACGGCATGGTTGGAGCCGGCGCAGGCCAGGGCCGAGCCGACGACCTGGAGCCGGTCCCGGTACGGGTGCAGCAGCCGGTACATGGCCGCCGGGTCGGGGGTCCCGAGTACGGCGGCGATCTCCCCGAGCTGGCCGTGCTCGAAGTCCGAGGCCCAGGTCCGCTCGCGGGGCACCCGGTCGAGGCCCCAGCGGCGGAGCAGCCGCTCGGCGCGCTCCCGCTCGCCCGCGTCCAGCAGCGCCAGGACGGCGGTGGGGCGCAGCGCCGTGTTCTCCGCGTGCGGCGCCGCGGCGAGGAGTTCGTCCAGCCGGCCGGGGACCCGCCCCCTCGTCCGGTCCAGGACGGTGAGCTGCATGAGGCGGGCCCACTGCGCGCCCCACACGCTGGTGCGGCGGTGCTGCCGGTACGCCTGCTCGATCAGTTCGAGGGCCGTGTCGCCGTCGCCGCGGAAGATCGCGTACCCGGCCTCCTGGTAGGTGTGCTGGAGCTCCAGCTCGGGGATGCCGAGGCTCTGCACCATGCGCCCGGACCATTCCAGGCCGTCCTCGTACTCGGCGATCCGGCCGAACTTCAGATGCACCGAGAGCAGGTGCATGCGCGCGATCACCTCGGTGTCGGCCGGCAGCCCGGCGCCCGCGAGCGCGAGCGACTCCTCCAGCGCGGCGATCCTGGCGGGCTCCCGCTCCGGGACCCAGGAGGCGATGACGTAGTTGTTCAGCGTCCGGCCGCGCAGCACCGGGTCGCCGAGCCGCCGGGCGATCTCCACCGCCTCCTCGGCCAGCCGCTCCCCCTCCGGGCGCTCGGGGCCGTAGTACAGCTCGACGGCCAGGGTGCCCAGCAGCTCCGCACGCCGGCGCGGGTCGCGCGTCTCGGCGATCAGTTCCCGCAGCAGCGCGACGAAGCCGGGGTCGACGGTGCCGTAGGCGCGCCAGTTCCACAGCGTCACCCCGCCCAGGATCGACACCGCGTCGGCGAGCCGCTCCCGGTCCCCGGCCCGCCGGGCGATCTCCACCGCCTCGTCCAGCACCGCGTCGGCGCCGCGCACGTCGCCCGAGAGCCGCAGCTCCTCGACGAGGGTGATCAGCGTCCGGTAGCGGCGGTCCTCCCCGCGCCCGCCCGGCGGCAGCACCGCCAGGGCCCGCTCGCGGTGCCGGGCGGCCTGGTCGAAGGCGAGCCGCCTGCGGGCCTCGTCGGCGGCGCGGGAGCAGGTGCGGAAGGCGGGCTCGGACGCGGTGCCGCCCGCGGCGTGGAAGCGGTGCCGCGCCAGGTCGTCCAGGCGGCCGTCCCCGCCGTGGACGGCCTCGATGGCGTCGGCGAGGAGCGCGTGCAGCTGCGTCCGCTCGCCGGGGGCCAGCCGCGCCGCCAGCGCGTCCCGGGAGATGTCGTGGACGAACCGCCACTTCCACGTCTCCTCGTCGTGCCGGAGCAGCCCGCTGTCCAGCGCCGGCTCCAGCGCGGTCACCACCTGCGCCGGTTCCATCCGGACGGCGTGGGCGAGGATCCCGACGTCGATCTCGGCGCCCGCGAGCGCCGCCAGCCGCACCAGGACGCGGGTGCGCTCGGGCAGCCGCTCGAACCGGCGTTCCACGACGTCCCGGACGGTGGCGGGCACCTGCGACCGGGACCGCCCGTCCGCGTCGTCGTGGAACCGGAGCAGCTCGGCGAGGAAGAACGGGTTCCCGCCGGTGCGCTCCCGCACCGCCGCCGCGTCCGGGAGCCCCTCGCCGTGCCCGCCGAGCAGGGTCTCGATCTCGGTGACGGAGAGCCCGGACAGCGGGAGCCGGTGGACGGCGCGCTCGCGTCCCAGCAGGGCGAGCGTGTCCTCCAGCGCCGCCGGGTCGAGCGCGTCGGTGGACCTGCACGTCGCCACGACGCCGCACGGCAGGCCCCGCAGGCGCCCGATGAGCAGCCGCAGCGCCTGCAGCGATCCCGCGTCGGCCCATTGCAGGTCGTCCAGGACGAGCAGCAGCGGACCGGTGCGGGCGGCTTCGACGACCGCGCGGGCGATGGCCTCCAGCAGGCGGAAGCGCTCGATCGCGAGGTCCTGGGTCCGGGTGGCCGCGCGGCCTGCGGCGAGGCCGGCCGGACGGTCATCCGCGCCGGCCGCGAAGGCGGGACGTTCCACGCCCAGCTCCTGGAGCACCTGTTCCCAGAGCCAGAAGGGCGGGGCTCCGAGGTCCTCGACCGCCCGCGCCCACACCACGTTCATGTGCCGCTCGCGGGCGAGCCGCGCGGCGGCCTCGGCGAGCGTGGTCTTGCCGATCCCCGCCTCGCCTTCGAGCAGCACCATCGCCCCGGTGCCCCGGAGGGCCGCCTCGATCCCGGCCCGCAGCTCGCCGAGCTCGCGTTCGCGTCCGACGAGCCCCGGCACGGCACCCGCGGCCTGCGGCGCCGCCGGCTCGACGTCGGCACCGGCCGTCTGCTCAGTGCTTCCGAACGGTACGGGCTGCGGGACGGCCGGCGGAGTCCGCGCCTCCAGTACGGAGGCGGCCTCCGGGACGGAGGCGGCCCTCTGGACGGGGGCCGCGGTGGCGACCTCGCCGAGTGAGGGGTCGCGGCGCAGGATCGCGCTCTGCAGGTCGTCCAGTTCGGGCCCCGGGACCAGCCCGAGTTCCTCGTCCAGCAGCCGGCGGCAGTCCTGGTACGCCTTGAGCGCGTCGGCCTGCCTGCCGTCGCGGTAGGCGGCGAGCATGAGCCGCGCCCAGTACCGCTCACGGAGCGGCTCTTCGCGGACGAGCGCCTCGGCGGCCGCGGCGGCCATGTCCGGGCGGCCGCATCCGAGCAGCGCGGCGGCCCTGCAGTCGAGCGCGCGGAGCCGCAGCTCCGCCATGGCCTCGGCCTGCCCGGCCAGGTCGGGGTCCTCCGCGACGTCGGCGAAGGGACGGCCGCGCCACAGCGCCAGCGCGCGGTCGACGGCCTCCAGTGCGGTGGGGTGGGCGGCCCGCTCCACCAGCCGCTCGCCGTCCGCGACCAGGGCGGCGAACAGTTCGGTGTCGACCTCGCCGTCCGCCGCGCTCAGCAGGTACCCGGGCGGACGGGTCACGATCGCGCCGGTGCCCGCGCGGGCCTTGCGGGACGGGTCGAGCAGCCGCCGCGCCTGGGAGACGTAGACCTGGAGCGTCCCGACCGCGGAGGCCGGGGGCTCACCCGACCACAGCCGGTCGATCAGCCGGTCGACCGACACGACCCGGTTGGCGTCCGCGATCAGAAGCGTCAGCAGCGCGCGCAGCTTGCCCGATCCCACGACGACGGGCGCGCCCGCCGCGTCGGTCACCTCCAGCGGCCCCAGGACCCGGAACCGCGGCGGCCCGGTGGCAGCGCCGGCCCCCCGCTCGAAATCGCCTTCCACCCGCCCCCGCCGTGGTGCCCCGTGTCCCCCGTGCCGGCCGCCCGGCCGCCGCTTAAGGACGGCTTGTGTCCGGCCTAAACCGCACCGAACAGGCCAAATGTAACCCACCCGAAAGGGTGCCCCAAGTGCCGCCTGCGAGAACAGATGCGCCGCCCGCCGCTCGGCACCGCCGAGAAGATCCCGAACAGGAGAGATCACCGTGACCACCATGTCCCTCCCGGACCTCGACGGCCTTCGCGAGCAGGTCTTCGGCCCGGTCCTCACCCCCGGCCACCCCGGCCTCGACCGGGAGGTCGCGCCGTTCAACCTGACGGTCCGGCACCGCCCCGCCGTCGTCGTCGGCGCGACGGGCGCGGCCGACGTGGCGGCGGCGGTCGGGTTCGCCCGGCGGTACGGGCTGCCCGTCGCCGTCCACGCCACCGGACACGGCTCGGTCGCCCCCGTGGAGGGGGCGCTCGTCGTCAACACCAGCCGGATGCGGGCCGTCGCCGTCGACTCGGCCGCCGGGACCGCCCGGGTCGAGGCGGGCGCCACCTGGGGCGAGGTGATCGAGGCCGCCGCGCCGTTCGGGCTCGCCCCGCTCTGCGGCTCGGCGCCCGCCGTCGGCGCCGTCGGCTACACGCTCGGCGGCGGCCTGGGACCGATCGCGCGGACCTACGGCTTCGCCGCCGACCACGTCCGGTCCCTGGAGGTGGTGACCGCCGACGGCCGCAAGCGGATCGCGGACGCGGACACCGAGCCGGACCTGTTCTGGGCCCTGCGCGGCGGCAAGGGCGACTTCGGCGTCGTCACCGCCATGACGATCGACCTCTTCCCGGTCGCGAGCCTGTACGGCGGGGGGATCTTCTACGCCGGCGAGGACGCGTCGTGGGTCCTGCACGCCTACCGCGAGTGGTCCCGCGACCTGCCCGAGTCGACCACCACGTCCGTCGCGCTGCTCCGGCTGCCGCCCGTGGACGAGCTGCCGCCGCCGCTGCGCGGCCGGTTCGTCGTCCACCTGCGCGTCGCCCACGTCGGCGACCAGGCCGAGGGCGAGCGGCTGCTCGCGCCGATGCGGTCGGTCGCCCCGGCGATCATCGACACGGTCGGCGTGATGCCGTACACGGCCATCGGCTCCATCCACAACGACCCGACCGACCCGATGCCCGTGTGGGAGCGGGGCGCGCTGTTCCGCGAGCTGACCGTGGAGGCGGTCCAGGCGCTGCTGGAGACGGCCGGACCGGGCGCCGAGTTCCCGCCGCACATGGTCGAGGTGCGCCACCTCGGCGGCGCGGTGGCCCGCGCGCCGCGGGTCCCCAACGCGGTCGGCGGGCGCGGGGCGGCGTACTCGCTGCTCGTGCTCGCCCCGCCGCCCCCGCAGGAAATGGAGGCCCTGGTGCGGCCGCTCGGCGAACGCGTCCTCGACGCCGTCCGCCCGTGGACGACCGGCGGCGCGCTGCTCAACTTCCAGGGCGCGGCCACGGCCCCCGAGCAGGTCGCGACCGTCTGGGCGGCCGACGTCCACCGGCGCCTCACGGAGTTGAAGGCCGTCTACGACCCGACCGGGATGTTCCGGTTCGGCCACTCACTCGGCGTCCCGGGTTCCACCCTCGGTTAACGAGCGGCGATCGTCCTGGAGGAGCCGCCCGGCTCCTCCAGGACGCAGTGCCCGCCCGTACGGATCGCCTCTCGGCGCGGGTGGAGCGCGCGTCGTCGAGCGCCGTTCGGGCTGCCGGGGGTTGCTGTACGGTTGAGCGCCATGATCGCCGGAGGTGCCGCAAGGGTCGCGGTCGCCGGGATTCTTCTTGCGGCTCTCTGCTCGTGCGCCGGCTCGTCCGTCCGCCGGCCGCCAGGTGGCGCGGCCGCGCCGGGATCCGCTGCGCCGTCCGGGCCGGCTCCGGTCTCGGCCGCGTGGGCGCGTGTCCCGGGCCGCGGACTGGCTGGAGACTCGGGCCTGATCGACGTTTCCGCGACCGGCCCCCAGGACGCGTGGGCTCTCGGATACCAGGACGCCCGGGAGAACGACTCGGGTGCGACCGTTCTCCTGCACTGGGACGGTCAGCGCTGGCGTGAGGCTCTGCCACCGCGAGCCGCCAGTGGCGGCAAGGGGCCTTTCGCGACGGGGCTCAGCGCCGCGCGTCCGGATGACGTGTGGATGACCGGGGCGGCGTACGCGGGGCCGAGCCCGGCGTTCGCCTCCCACTGGGACGGGCTGCGCTGGAGCGACCACCGTCCGTTCGGCGACCGGGACGGCTATCACCTGGCGGATGTGACCGCGACGGGCGGCAAGGCGTGGTTCGCCGGGTCCGGCCGGGACGGCGGGGTCGTCGCCGAGTGGGACGGGCAGGCCTTTCGGCACGTCCGGACGGGGATCGGCGGCGGGCTCGGGCAACTCAACGCGGTCAGCGTCAAGGACGGACAACTCTGGGCCGTCGGATCTGCGGGCGACGAGAACGCTCCGCAGGGGCCGCTGGTCTACCACGAGGCACTCGACGGCAAGGGACCGGTGCGGCAGCAGGTGCTCGGCGTTCCGCAGGGCGAACTGACCGGGATATGGCAGGTCTCACCGTCCGATGTATGGGCGGTCGGGTTCCTCCACTGCTACGGGGACGACTGCGAGCGCCCTTTGGCAATGCACTGGGACGGCTCGGCATGGTCCCGGGTTCAGGTGCCCCTCAGAATCGGCGAACTCCGCGGAGTCGCGGCCATCGGCAAGGACCGGAACGACGTGTGGCTCAGCGGAGTCGACCTCGACCACAGGAACCAGATGCTTTTCCTGCACTACGACGGGAAAGCATGGACTCGCGAGTACGGCCCGCAGTTGATGACCGGCGCCTCCGCGGAGGACGACCTCAATCGCGTCAACCGGTCCGACCTCGCCCCTGTGCCCGGGACGAGCACTCTGTGGGCGGTCGGTTCGGTAGGAGCCGGAACCGACGACGGCGATCCGGAGGAGTACTTCGTCCTCCGCCGCGAAGGCCCCTGACCTCCCGCGTTCAGGCGCCTATGCCGCCCGTGCAGGCGGCGGCGATGTAGCCTTTGCGGCCCTTGTAATTGACCACCAGCCACTGGTTGTCCTTGGGCTCCCCGGCCGAGCACCGGTAGGTGCCCCCCTCGACCTGCGGGCAATTGGCCCCGTGCTTCCAGCCGATAAGCTTTTTGCCGTGATACTGGACGATAACGCCGGCACTGGTTCTGGGCGCCTTGCGGACGCGGAACGTGTAGCCGCGCCTCTTGTCCGTGTGGACATAGCACTTGACCTCTCGGGCGTCGTTACCGGCGACCGGGATCGAATGCGCCGTCGCGCCCTCCGGAGACGCGGGGACTTCCGCGTCGGCTGCATTGGCCGCCCCCGCGAGGGCCAGAGCCGCGACCCCCGTTACTAGCAATGCTCGCCTCATGCGGCCAATGTAGAACTGCGTCCCGCCGCGGGTCAATCATTTCGCGATCTTCAAAGAGAAAGTCGCGGTCAAATTGCTCGCAATTCGCCCGAAAAATGCGATTATGCATATTCGCGGCGCTCGGCCGGGCCGCACTCGGGACCGGCAGCGGCCGGCGCTCACAGGGTTCTCTCATCGAAGCGTGCTTTGATGGGCGCGTCATGCCTGGTCAGAAGATTCTCGTCGTCGACGACGAACCGAACATCGCGGACGTCCTGGCGACCGCGCTGGCCTTCCACGGGTTCGAGGTGACCACCGCGTCCACGGGCGCCGGGGCCATCGAACGGGCGGAGGCCGAGCACCCCCACCTCATCGTGCTGGACCTGATGCTGCCCGACATCGACGGCCTGGAGGTGTGCCGGACGCTGCGCGGCCGGGGCCACCGGTTCGGGATCGTCTTCCTGACCGCGCGCGACGGCCGGGCCGACAAGGTCTCAGGGCTGACCTACGGCGGCGACGACTACGTGACCAAGCCGTTCGCGCTGGACGAGCTGCTCGCGCGCGTGCGGGCGGTGCTGCGGCGGGTCGCCCCCGAGGACTCGCCTCCCGGGGCCGTCCTGAAAGTGGCCGACGTGGAGCTGGACGAGGACCTGTGCGAGGTGCGCCGCGGCGGCGCCCAGGTCCGCCTCTCCCCGACCGAGTTCAAGCTGCTGCGCTACCTCATGGGCAACCCGGGGCGGGTGCTGTCACGCGCCCAGATCCTCGACGCGGTCTGGGACTACGACTTCGGCGGCACCTCCAACGTCGTCGACACCTACGTCGGCTACCTCCGCAAGAAGCTCGATCCGCTGGGCCCGCCGCTGATCCACACGCAGCGGGGGTTCGGGTACGTCCTGCGCGAGGGCGGGGCGGGCGGCAGGTGACGCTGCGGACGCGGCTGCTGATCGCGATCGTCGTGCTCACCGCCGGCGCGCTGGTGGTCGCGGGGGCCACCAGCACGCTGGCGCTGCGCTCGTACCTGGTCGGCAGGGTCGACGGCCAGTTGCGCGCGGCCGCGATCGTGGCGCGGCAGAACGCGGTGGTCCGGTACGGATCCCGCGACGAACTGCGGACGGCGGTGGCGCCCACCGAGTACGTCGTGGAGATCCGCCGCGAGAACGGCGCGATCAGCGGGATCGGGGGGCCGCCCGAGCTGGCCCCCGGGGTGCTCAGCGAACGGGCGCCTCCGGCCCCGGCCGCCGGCACCTCCGCCCCGGCCGACGTCGACGCCGGGCGCGCGGGCCGGTTCCGCGTGGTGTCCTTCACGACGCCGAACGGCCGCGCCACGGCGGTCATCGGACTGCCGCTGCGCCCGGTCGGGGAGACCGTGCGGCGGCTGCTGCTGATCGAGGCGCTGGCCGGGCTGGCGGTGCTGGCGCTGCTGGCCGGCGCGGCCCGGCTGGTCATCCGGCGCGGGCTGCGGCCGCTGGAGACGATCACCGAGACCGCGGGCGCGATAGCCGACGGCGACCTGGACCGCCGGGTGCCGGTCTCCTCGCCGCGCACCGAGGCCGGGCGGCTGTCGATCGCGGTGAACGGGATGCTGGCGCGCATCCAGACCGCGATCGAGGCCCGCGCCCGCTCGGAGGAGCGGCTGCGGGAGTTCGTCGCCGACGCCTCCCACGAGCTGCGCACCCCCCTGACCTCGGTGCGCGGCTACCTGCAGATGCTGCGGCACGGTGTGGTGACGCTGGCCGACCGGCCGGACGCGGTGCGGCGCGCCGACGACGAGGCCGCCCGGATGTCCAAGATCGTCGACGATCTGCTGTACCTGGCCCGGCTGGACCAGGAGCCGATCCCGCGGCCCGGGCCGGTGGACCTCGCGGCGGTCGCCGCCGACTCCGTCTCCGACGCCCTCGCCGTCGAGCCCGACCGGCCGATCACGCTGCGCGCGCCGGAGTCCTGCGAGATCGTCGGCGACGAGGACGCGCTGCGGCAGGTGCTGGCCAACCTGCTCGGCAACGCCCGCGCCCACACCCCGCCGGGGACCCCGGTGACGGTGCGGGTGCTGGCGGAGGCCGGGACGGCGGTGGTCGAGGTGTCCGACGAGGGGCCGGGCATGCCGCCGGAGGCGGTGGCGCGGGCGTTCGACCGCTTCTACCGGGGCGCGGGAGCCCGCGGCGGGGCGTCCGGCAGCGGTCTCGGGCTGCCGATCGTCGCCGCCATCGCCCGGTCGCACGGCGGGTCGGCCGGGATCGAGAGCACCCGCGGCAAGGGCACCACGGTCCGGGTCCGGCTGCCCTCCCACGGACCTCTGAACGATCTCTCATCGTCCTGACGACGGGCTCTGAGATCCGGCTGGTCGGGTGGGGCCATGATTCCCAGACCCTCTCGCCGGACGGCCGTCGTGGCGGCCGTCGCCGTCCTGCCGCTGGCCCTGGCGTGCACCGCCGACCGGCTCGCCGCCGACCGGGCCGCGGACCGGCTGGCCGGCCGGGCCGGCTGCTACCTGCACACCGCCGACCGGCCGCAGGTCGTGCTCGGCGGCTTCCCGTTCCTGCCGCAGGGGCTCTCCGGCCATCTCGACGACGTCCGGATATCCGCGCGGAACGTGCGGCGCGGCGAGCTGACCGTCAGCAGCCTGGACGCCCGCCTGCGCGGAGTGCGCCAGGCGTCGGGCGGCAAGGCCGCCGTCGAGCGGGTCACCGCCGACGCGGTCGTCTCCTTCTCGTCGCTGAACTCCATGCTGGCCGGCAAGGGCGGGGACGGCGACGCGCCCCGCGTCCAGGGGCTCGGCTATGACAACGGCATGCTGGCGGTCGAGACGCGGGTCGCGCGAGCGGGCATGGAGCTGCCGGTCACCGTGCTCGCCGAGCCGAGCCTGAGCGGCCGCAGCCTGGACTTCCGGCCCCGTTACGTCAAGGTGCTCGGCCGCCTGGTGCCCGCCGAGCAGCTCATGAAGCGCCTGCCCGAGCAGCCCGAACTGGGCCGGGAGCTGCCGGAGCTGCCGGCCGGGCTGCGCTACTCGTCGGCCGAGGTGACCGGTGACGGGGTGCGGATCGGCATGACCGCCGACGACGTCAGCCTCACCGCCGGCGGGAAGGGCAAGGAGGGCCGCGCGTGCTGAGGCTCGTGGCCGCGATGTGCGCCCGCCGCCCCTGGACGGTGATCGCCGTCTGGCTCGTCCTGATCGGGGCCGTCGCGGCGGCCGTGCTGGTCTTCGGGCGGCCCACCGAGAACTCCCTGTCCCTTCCAGGCAGCGACGCCCAGCGGGCGGCCGAGGTCCAGGCGAAGGCCTTCCCGGGCGAGGCGGACGACGCGTCCGGGACGCTGGTGCTGCACGCCGCCGCCGGAACGCTGGAGGACCCCGCCCGCCGCGACGCGATGGCGCGGGCCGCCGAGCGGATCGAGGCCGTCCCGCACGTGCGGAAGGCGACCCCGGCCTCGCGGCAGGCCGGCACCGTCTCCGCCGACGGCCGCACCGGCTACCTGACCATCGCGCTCGACGTGCGGGCCCGCGACGTGGACCGCGCCCTGGTCCGCCGGATCGAGGACGCCGCGGCCCCGCTGGACGCGGCCGGCGTCGAGACGGTGCCCGGCGGGCGGCTGGCGGAGGCCGCCGAACGGTCGGGCGGCGCCGCCCGGGAGGCCGGCGGCCTGGTGGTGGCGGTCGTGGTGCTGCTGGCGGCGCTGGGCGGCGCCGTCGCGGCCGGGCTGCCGATCGCGATGGCCCTGGCCGGGCTGGTCTGCGGGGTCGGGGCCGTCGGGCTGCTCGGGCACGCCACGGCGATACCGCCGGTCGCGGCCACCCTCGCCACGATGATCGGGCTGGGGGTCGGCATCGACTACTCCCTGTTCGTGCTCAGCCGCTACCGGACACTGCTCGCGCGGGGATCGGGGGTCCCGGAGGCGGTGCGCGCGGCCGTCACCTCCTCCGGCGCGTCGGTGGTCTTCGCCGGGGCCACCGTGGTGATCGCGCTCAGCGGGCTGCTGCTCGGCGGCGTGCCGGTGCTGCGCACCCTGGCGTGGACGTCGGCGCTCGTCGTGGCCGTCGCCGTGGCCGTCGCGGTGACGCTGCTGCCGGCGGTGCTGCGGGTGCTGGGCGGGCGGATCGACGCGCTGCGTGTGCTCCGCGGGCGGGGCGGCTCGCACGCTCCGTCGGCGGTGTGGGAGCGGCTCGGCGGACGGGTGACCGCGCGCCCCTGGCGGGTGCTGATCGGCGCGGCGGCCCTGCTGGCCGTCCTGACCGCGCCGGTCACCGCCATGACGCTGGGCCAGGTCGACGCGGGCTCCGACCCGGCCGGCAGCGCGCCGCGGCGCTCCTACGAGCTGATGGCGGAGGGCTTCGGGCCGGGCTCCAACGGACCGCTCACCGTGGTCGCGGTGCCCGCCACCAAGGCCGCCGGCCCGGACGACGCCAGGATCACCGGGCTCGCCGACGCGGTCCGCCGCACCGCGGGGGTCGCCGCGGTCTCCGCGCCGAGGCTCGGCGCGGACGGGACGGCGGCGGTCCTGCGCGTCACCCCGGACACGGCGCCCGCCGACCCGGCGACGGCCGATCTCGTCCGGAGGATCAGGGCGCTGCCCGCCGCGGGCGCCGAGGTCCATGTGGGCGGGCCGGTCGCCGCGCACGCCGACCTCGCCGACCGGGCCGGCTCCCGGATGCCGCTGATCATCGGGGTCGTGCTGGCGCTGTGCGCGGCGGTGCTGCTGCCGGCCTTCCGCGCCCCGGTCGTGGCGGTCAAGGCCGCCGTGATGAACCTGATCTCGATCGGCGCCGCCTACGGGGCGCTGACCGCCGTCTTCACCTGGGGCTGGGGGGTGGAGCTGCTCGGCCTGGACGGGCCGGTGCCCATCGAGGGCTACGTCCCGATGATGCTGTTCGCGGTGCTCTTCGGCCTGTCGATGGACTACGAGGTGTTCCTGCTGACGGCCGTCCGGGAGGAGTGGCTGCGGCACGGGGACGACCGCCGCGCGGTCTCCGGCGGGCTGGCCGCCACCGGTCGGATCATCAGCGCGGCGGCGCTCATCATGGTCGGCGTGTTCGCCGGGTTCCTGCCGCACCACGACCCGGTGATCAAGATGTTCGGGCTGGGCATGGCCGTAGCGGTCGCCGTGGACGCCACGGTGGTGCGCGGGCTCCTGGTGCCCTCGGCCATGGTCCTGCTGGGCCGCGCCAACTGGTGGCTGCCCGGGTGGCTGGACCGGGTGCTCCCGCAGTCCGGCATCGGCTCCCATGCCCCGCCCCCGCCCGTGGCGGACGCCCCGCCGCCGGCGGCGGGGCGGCGCGAGTCAGGCGACCGTCCCCGGACCGCCGGCCTGCCCTGAGCGGGCCGGCCCGTCACCGCCTCTCCCCCGCCTCTCCTGGCAGGCCGAGGAGGCGGTGGCGCAGCAGCTTGCCGGTGGCGTTGCGGGGCAGTTCGGCGACGAGAAGCACGTCCCGGGGCACCTTGTGGCGGGCCAGGTTGGCCTTGACATGGGCGCGCACGTCCGCGCCGGTCAGCCCGGCGCCGTCGCGGGGCACCACGTAGGCGCGCAGCCGCTGCCCGAACTCGGCGTCGGGGACGCCGACGACGGCGGCCTCCACGATGCCGGGGTGCGCGGCGAGCAGGTCCTCCACCTCACCGGGGTGGACGTTCTCCCCGCCCGAGACGATCATGTCGTCGGCGCGGCCGTCCACGAACAGCCGCCCGGCGGCGTCGAAGTGGCCGACGTCCCCGGTGTCGAGCAGCCCGTCGCGCGTCTCCCGGCTCCGGCCGTCGGTGTATCCGGCGAAGCCGAGGCCGCTGCCCACGAAGATCCGGCCGCGCTCCCCCGGGCGGGCGACCGGCCCCCGCTCGCCGTACAGCCGGACCCGGCATCCGTGCGGCGGGCGGCCGACGGTCCCCGGGGCGGCCCGCCAGTCGGCCGGGGTCGCCACGGCGGCGACGGCGACCTCGGTCGAGCCGTACAGGTTGTAGAGGACCTCGCCGAACGCCGCCATCGCCCGGTCGCCCAGGTCCGGCGGCAGCGCCGAGCCGGCCACGAACACGATCCGCAGCGCGGACAGGTCGTGCCGGGACCGCGGATCCGGGCCGAGGTCGAGGATGCGCCGCAGCATGGTCGGCACCAGGATCACGGCGCTGCACCGGTGCCGCTCCAGGGCGCGGAGGGCGGCCTCCGCGTCGAAGCGCCGGCTGACGACGGCGGTGGACCCGAAGGCGAACGCGACCATCAGGTGCGCGAACCCGGTGCCGTGGAAGAGCGGGGCCGCGATGAGGGTCGACTCGCCGACGCGCAGCGGCACGCGGTCGAGCAGCTGCGCGATCACCAGCGGCGACCCGACCCGGCGCGGCGCGCCCTTCGGAGCGCCGGTCGTGCCGCTGGTCAGCAGCACGACGCCGCCGGTCCGGGCGGGCGGCCGCAGCGTCCGGGCGGGCGCCTGGGCGATCAGCGACTCCAGGGCGGGAGGCGCCTGCCGCCCGCCGGCTCCCCGCTCGCCGTCCGTCCAGGCCGTGAAGCGGCGGACGAACGGCGGGACGGACGCGGCGGCGGGGCCGAACTCGTCGTCGTGGACGAGGACCGTCAGCCCTTCGCCCTTCGCGACCTGGGCGACCTGCGGTCCGGCGAGCCCCGTGTTGACCAGGACCAGCCGGGCGCCCAGCTTCGCGGCGGCCAGGGCCGCGTCCACCAGCCCCCGGTGGTCGCGGCACAGCACGCCGACCACGTCGCGGGAACCGATCCCCAGGTCCGTCCAGGCGCCCGCCAGCAGGTCGGAGCGCCGGTCGAGGTCGGCGAACGTCAGCGGCCCGAGGTCGTCGACCAGTCCGGTCCGGTGCGGGGTGCGAGCCGCGGCGATGCGGATCGCCCCGGCGACCGGCCCCCAGCGGCGCACGTCCCGCCAGGCGGCGGGCAGCCCGCCGAGCGCCGGCAGGCTGATCATTCCGGTCCGGTGCAGCACCCGGAGGGCGTGCGCGCCGTCCAGTGCGGCGGAGATGCCGATCATCGCGTCCGTCTCCTCTCCAAGGCGGCGGGGGGCGTCCAGCGGTGCGGGGCGCCGCGGGGCACGCCCGCGGCGCCCCCGGGTCACGCGGCGAGGGCGCCGAGCTTGGCCAGCGACTCCTCGGTGTTCTTGGCGGCCTCCTTCTGGACCGACATCCCGAGGGGGCCCGCGAGCATGCCGCCGCTGAACTCCATGTCGCAGGTGACGGTCGACCCGGTGCCGGACGCCTCGACGGTGAAGGCGGTCCGCAGCGTGATGCCCATCGGTCCCTTGCCCGACATCTCCAGCCGGTTCGGCGCGTCGGCCGTCTCGACCGTCCACTCCACGTCGCCGGGCATGCCCATGATCTTCACGCCCTGCTTGAAGGCGGCCCCGGCGCTCGCCGCCGCGGGCGGCTCGGTGACGAACTTCTCGTGCATCGCGAACCACTCGGGCATGCGGGGCAGGTCCGCGAGCACCTCCCAGATCCGCTCGGGGGCGGGGGCGAGGTCGGCGCTGATGGTCGCCTTCGGCATCGTGCTCTCCTTTCCGGGCGGCGGCGCCGCCCGGTATTACATTCAGTTCGGCCTGTTTGTTTCTGGGTTAGACTCCGGCGCATGCCCGCGCCGACCGGAAGACCCGCCCGCACCCACCGCACCCAGGAGGAGCGCACCGCCGCCACGCGCCGGGCGCTGCTGGACGCGACGGTCGACTGCCTGGTCGAGTACGGCTACCACGGCACCACCACGACCCGGGTGGTGGAGCGGGCCGGCGTCTCGCGAGGCGCCCAGGTCCACCACTTCCCGACCAAGAACGACCTCGTCATCGGCGCCGTCCGGCATCTGGCGGCCAAGCGGACCGAGCAGCTGCGGGAGCGGCGGGGCGCGGGCCGGCTGCCCCGCGGCGACGACTGGGCGGGCGAACTCCTGGACGTCCTGTGGGAGGCCCATCAGGGGGCGCTGTTCGAGGCGTCCATGGAGCTGTGGAACGCCGCCCGCACCGACCCGGACCTGCGCGAGCACGTCTCCGCGCTGGAGCGCATGGTCCTCGACAGCGTCGCCGAGCTGGGCGGCATGCTGGGCCGCGACGCCGCCGACCCCGGGTTCCGCGGCGACCTCTACCTCGTCCTCGACGCGATCCGCGGCCTGCGGATGCTCGACTTCGTCAACCCGGGCCCGCCGGAGCGGGCCGCCGCGCGCTGGGCCCATGCCAAGGAGCGGCTCCGCCTGATCACCGACCGGTGGGCTGGGGACGCCGGTCATCCGGAGCCCCCGGCCCCGTAGCGGCGGTCGTAGGCGGCGCGCGCCGCCGGGTCGGCGCCGATGGCGAACCGGCCCAGCCCGGCGGCGCGGGCGAGCGGAGTCCGCAGCGGGCGGGGGCAGGCCAGCGTCAGGCGCATCAGCCCCCCGAACGCGGCGGGCACCCAGACGTCCGGGGTGTTCCGGCCCACCGCCGCCACGATCGCCCG
Source organism: Spirillospora sp. NPDC049024 (assembly GCF_040649235.1). NCBI lineage: Bacteria > Bacillati > Actinomycetota > Actinomycetes > Streptosporangiales > Thermomonosporaceae > Spirillospora > Spirillospora sp. NPDC049024. The sequence continues at coordinate 227,268 of NZ_JBEZFD010000008.1, read as the reverse complement.
CGCGACGTCCTCGGGCTCCACGGTGGCCAGGCGCCGCATCCCCCGGGGCACCGCCACCCCGGCCGACAGCTCGGTGCGCACGACGGCGGGGCGCACCACGGTGACGCCCACGCCCGTGCCGTGCAGCTCCGCCCGCAGCGCCTCCGACAGCCCGAGCACGCCGTACTTGGTCGCGCAGTAGGTGACCAGGCCGGGGAAGCCGGCGCTGCCCGCCATCGAGGAGACGTTGACGATGTGCCCCCGCCCGGCGGGGACGAGCCGCCGGGCGGCCAGCCGCGAGCCGATGAGGACCGCGCGCAGGTTGACGTCGACCATCCGGTCGGCGGTCGCGTCGGCCTCGTCCAGGAAGCGGCCGGTGGTCATGATCCCCGCGTTGTTGACCAGCACCCGCAGCCGCCGCCCGGTCCGCTCCTCGGCATCCGCCAGGAAGCGGGCGAAGCAGTCCGGGTCGGCGGCGTCGAGGCGGAGCCCGACGGCCCGGCCGCCCAGCTCTGCGGCCGCGCGCTCGGCCAGCGCGCCGTCCAGGTCCCCGATCGCCACCGGGGCTCCGGCGGCGGCGAACGCCGCCGCCGTCGCCCGGCCGATCCCGCGGGCGCCTCCGGTGACGGCCACCAGCGACTGCTCCGGCATCGCCATCACGCCTTCCGCCGGGCCGCTCAGCGGGCCGGCCGGTAGAGGGTGACGACGGCCGCGCCGCCGATGCCGATGTTGTGCTGGAGCGCCGCGGCGGCCCCCTCGACCTGGCGCTTGCCCGCCTCGCCGCGCAGCTGCCAGGTCAGCTCGGCGCACTGGGCCAGCCCGGTGGCGCCGAGCGGGTGCCCCTTGGAGATCAGGCCGCCGGACGGGTTGACGACGTACCGTCCGCCGTAGGTGTTGTCGCCGGAGTCGACGAGCGCGCCGCCCTCCCCCTCCCCGCACAGGCCGAGCGCCTCGTAGGTGATCAGCTCGTTGGTCGAGAAGCAGTCGTGCAGCTCGACCACCTGGACGTCGCGCGGACCGACGCCTGCCTGCTCGTAGGCGAGGTCGGCGGCCTTCTTGGTCATCTGGTGGCCGACCGCGTCGATGGCGTCGCCGCGGAAGCTGGCGGGGGTGTCGGTGACCAGCGACTGGCCGGCGATCTCGACGGCCCGGTCCCACAGACCGTGGGCGTCCACGAACCGCTCCCCGGCGATGACCGCGGCGGCCCCGCCGTCGGAGGTCGGCGAGCACTGCAGCTTGGTCAGCGGCTCGTAGACCATCGGCGCGTTCCGGACGTCCTCCAGCGAGTACTCGTCCTGGAACTGCGCGTACGGGTTGTTCACCGAGTGCCGGTGGTTCTTGTGGCCGATCTTGGCGAACTGCTCCGCCGTGGTCCCGTAGCGCTCCATGTGCTCGCGCCCGGCGGCGCCGAACATCCACGGCGCCGGAGGGGCCCCGGTGAAGTCGTACTTGGTCGCGATCGACTCGAAGTGCCGCAGCGTCGGCTGGGCGCGGTCGTCGTAGGTCATCGCCAGCGAGCCGCGCTTCATCTTCTCGAAGCCCAGCGCCAGCGCGCACTCCACCGCCCCGAGCCGCACCGCCTGCCGGGCCAGGTACAGGGCGGTGGACCCGGTGGCGCAGTTGTTGTTGACGTTCACCACCGGGATCCCGGTGAGCCCGAGTTCGTAGGCGGCGCGCTGCCCGGCGCACGACTCGCCGTAGACGTAGCCCACGTACGCCTGGCCGATCTCGTCGTAGGGGACGCCGGCATCGGCCAGCGCCTTGGTGCCCGCCTCGCGGGCCATGTCGGGGTAGTCCCAGTCGCGGCTGCCCGGCTTCTCGAACTTCGTCATGCCGACGCCGATGACGTATGTCCTGACGCTCATCGCTCTCCCTCGCGTCCCTGCCGCTGTCCGGCGGGACGACAGTAGGCCGGCAAAAGAAAAACAGTCAAGACTGTATTTAAGTTCAGCTCGGTATGTATCCTGCTCGCCAACGAATGCCGAGGGAGGACAGGTGGACCTCAACGACACCCCCGAACGGGCGGCCTACCGGGCGCGGCTGCGCGGCTGGCTCCGGGAGAACGCGCGCCACGCCCCGGCGGAGGCGCCCGGCCTGCACGTCGCGGACGTCGCGGGCTTCCGGGCCTGGCAGCGGCGGCTGGCCGAGGCCGGCTACGCGGGGATCATGTGGCCGCGCGAGTACGGCGGCCAGGGCCTCGGCCCCATGGAGCAGGCGATCGTCAACGCCGAACTCGGCGCGGCGGGCCTGCCCGGCGTGCTCGACATGATCGGGGTCGGCAACCTCGGCCCCACGCTGATCGCGCACGGCACGGCCGCGCAGAAGGAGCGGCACCTGCGGCCGCTGCTGCACGCCGAGGAGATGTGGTGCCAGCTGTTCTCCGAGCCGGCGGCCGGCTCCGACCTGGCCGCCGTCCGCACCCGCGCCGCCCGGACCGGGGACGGCGGCTGGCGGCTCGACGGCCAGAAGGTCTGGACGACCAACGCCCAGCACGCCGCCTTCGGGCTGCTGCTGGCCCGCACGGACCCCGCCGTGCCCAAGCACCGCGGCCTGACGATGTTCGTCGTGCCGATGCGCGCGCCCGGCGTCGCCGTCCGCCCGCTCCGGCAGATCGGCGGTGAGGCCGGCTTCAACGAGGTCTTCCTCGACGGGGTGGCGCTCGGCGCGGACGCGGTGGTGGGCGAGGTCGGCGCCGGCTGGACGGTGGCGATGACCTGCCTGATGTACGAGCGCTTCACCCTCCTGACCGCGATCGACCAGGTCGGCGTCGGCCCCGACACGTTCCTCGGGCCGCTGGTGGGGACCGCCGAGGTCCGCCGCCCGGACGTGCTGCGCCGCCTCGGCCGGCTGGCCGCCGACCTCTACGCGCTCCGCTACACCGCCTACCGGGCGCTCACCGCCGTCGACCGGGGCAGGGTCCCCGGCCCCGAGGCGGGGCTCGGAAAGATCACGCTGATCGACGCGGCCATGGAGGGGCTGCTCCTGCAGTTCGAGCTGCTGGGGCCGGAGTCCCTGGAGGGGCCGTCCGGACGGCTCATGCACGAGCTCCAGGGGCTGCGCTCGGGCGGCGGGACCCACGAAGTACTGCGCAACACCATCGGCGAACGCGTCCTCGGCCTGCCCGCCGAGCCCCGCGCCGACAAGGACGTGCCCTTCCAGGACCTGGCCTCGTGACCCGGCCCGCGTCCCCACCGGCCACCGAACGGGAGAGACCGTGAACTTCGAACTGTCCGAGGAGCAGGAGATGCTGTGCGAGGCCGCCCGCGAGGCGCTGGCCCGCACGGACACCCTCGCGGCGGCCCGCGCCGGGCTCGACGGGGGCCCCGGCGAGGCCGGCCAGGCGCCCGCCTGGGACGTCGCGGTGCGCGGCGGCTGGACCGGGCTGCTCGCCGACGAGGACGGCCGCCACGAACTCGGCGCGCTGAACGCCATGCTGGTGCTGATCGAGTGCGGGCGCCGGCTGGCCGCCACCGGACTGGTCGGCCACCTGGCCGCCGTGTCGGTGCTGCACGCCGCCGGGGCCGACCTGTCCGCCCTCGCGTCCGGGCGGCGGCGCGCCGTGTACGTCCCGGCCCGCCCGCCCGTCGCCGACGAGCCCTTCCTGGTGGAGACCGGCGACCCCGCCAGGCCGTACGGGCCGCTGCCGGAACTCGACGGCGGCCGCGTCACCGGGCGCGTCGCGTTCGTCCCCGACCTGCCCGGCGCCGACCTGCTCGTGGTGCCCGTCCGCAGGCCCGACGGGGTGGCCGCCGTGCTCGTCGAGGCGGGCGCGGGCGGCGTGAAGGTCGAGCCGCTGGTCCGCGGTGACGCCACCCGCCCGCTCGGACATCTCACCCTGGACGGCGCGGAGGCGGCGCCGCCGGCGGCCGAGCCGTCCGACCTGGAACGGGCCTGGGACCTCGCGCAGGCGCTGACGGCCGCCGAGGCGCTCGGCGTCTGCGAGGCCGTGCAGGAGATGGCGGTCGGGTACGCCCGGGACCGGTCGGCGTTCGGCCGGCCCATCGGCTCCTACCAGGCCGTCAAGCACCAGCTCGTGGACATCCTCAGGTACGGGGCGAACGTGCGGGCGCTGCTGTACTACGCCGGCTACGCCGCCGAGCACGCCCCCGAGGAGTTCACCCGGGCCGCCGGATGCGCCCGCGTGGCCGGCGAGCACGCCGCCGGATACGCCACCAGGACGTGCATCGCCGTGCACGGCGGCATCGGCGCCACCTGGGAGCACGACGCCCACCTGTTCTACCGGCGGGCGCTGCTGTCGCGGCTGCTGTACGGGGGCGAGGGCTTCGCCGCCGAACGCGTGGCCCTCGACCTGCTCGCCGGCGCCTTCGAACCGTCCCCCGAAGCCCTCGCCCGCCTCGGCGGGGCCCGTCTTCAGAGGAGAGACCCATGAGCGATCCGAAGTTCAACGCCGAGGCGCTCGGCGTGTGGTCCGAGCCGTTCGAGTTCGAGGTCGAGCGGGAGCGGACCGTCGCCTACGCGGAGGCCACCAACGACGACCACCCGCTGCACGCCTCCGGCGAGCTGGCGCCCCCGGTGTTCGCCATCGTGCCGGTCTTCCAAGGGCTGATCCCGTCGGTGCTGGCGGTGGCTCCGGGCGAACTCCTGCCGTTCGTCGTGCACGGCGAGCAGGACATGCGCTTCCACCGGCCGATCGTCCCCGGCATGACCCTGGTGTCGCGCGCCAAGCCGACCGGATACGCCGCCAAGCCGTCCGGCACCACCGTGTCGATCAAGGTGGAGACCCGCACCTCGGACGGGGAACCGGTCAACCAGCAGTGGATGACGTCGTTCTTCCGCGGCTTCACCGCCGCCGAGTCGGCCGGGGTGATGGCGCCCCCGCACGGATTCCCGCCCGCCCTGACCGGTGAGAAGCCGTTCGCCGAGGTCACCCAGCACATCGACGACGACCAGACGTTCCGCTACTCCGAGGCGTCCGGCGACCCGATGCCCATCCACCTCGACGAGGAGGTCGCCAAGGCCTCCGGCCTGCCCGGCATCATCGCGCACGGCCTGTGCACCATGGCGTTCACCTCCCGCGCGGTCGTGGCCGCCGCGGCGGGCGGCGACCCCACGCGGCTGCGGCGGCTGGCGGTCCGCTTCTCCAAGCCGGTCCTGCCGGGCCAGGACATCACCACCGCCCTGCACGAGACCGCCCCCGGGACCTTCGCGTTCCAGACCACCTCCAGCTCCGGCGACGTCGTCATCAAGGACGGCCTCGCCGAGATCTCCTGACACCGGAAGGGACACCAACCATGGGAGCACTGGACGGCCGCGTCGCCGTCATCACCGGCGCAGGCCGCGGCATCGGCCGCGAGCACGCGCTGCTGTTCGCGCGCGAGGGCGCCCGGGTCGTCGTCAACGACCTCGGCGGCACCGGCGACGGCAGCGGGTCCGACCTCGGCCCGGCCAAGCAGGTCGCCGAGGAGATCAACGCCGCCGGCGGCCAGGCCGTCGCGAACACCGACGACGTCGCGACCTGGGACGGCGCCGCCGCCCTCGTCCGGCAGGCCGTCGACGCCTTCGGCGCCCTGGACGTCGTCGTCAACAACGCCGGCATCCTTCGGGACCGCTTCATCGCCCAGCTCAGCGAGGAGGAATGGGACAGCGTCATCCGCGTCCACCTCAAGGGCCACTTCGGGGTGCTCCGGCACGCCGCCGAGCACTGGAAGGCCCGTTCCAAGGCGGGTGAGGCGGTGAACGCCGCCGTCGTCAACACGGCCTCGGGCTCGGGCACCTTCCTGCCCAACCCCGGCCAGGCCAACTACGGCGCCGCCAAGGCCGGGATCGCCGCGCTGACCCTGGTCGCCGCCGCCGAACTCGGCCGCTACGGCGTCCGGGTCAACGCCATCGCCCCCGTCGCCCGCACCCGGCTGACCACCGCCTCACCCGGCACGGCCGCCTTGATGGCCGCGCCCGACGAGGGATTCGACGCCTTCGACCCGGCCAACGTCTCCCCCCTCGTCGCCTACCTGGCCGCCGCGGACTGCCCCCTCACCGGGCAGCTGTTCGCCGTCCAGGGCGGGATGATCGCGCCCGCGGTCAACTGGCGGCTCGGCGAGCAGCACACCACCGACGGCCCTTGGACCATCGATCTGGTGCGGCGGATGCTCGGCTGATCCCCCCTTCCGAGGGCGTTCGGCGGTCACCGCCGCCAAGTACCCCGGGCGGGGCGAGAACGCGCCACTCGCCCCGCCCGGCTCTCGTTCAGCCGTGCACGACAGTGGACGCCGACCGGAACCCTCCGGCCGCGGCCACGACGCGGACCCCGCCGGGCCCGGCCGCCGGAACGCGCAGCCGGGCGATGCCGTCATCGCCGGTCACGGCCCGCATGCCCCCGGCCGTGACCGTGGCGCCGGTCACCGGGCGGGCCCGCGGATCCTCGGGGACCCGCGCGGTGACCCGGACGACGATTCCCTTGGCGCCCGCCGACACCGGGGCGACCTCCAGCGGCGGCTGCTTCACCCCCGGGCAGTCGGCCTGGGTCGGCAGTCCGCTGCGGCGCACACCGTCCACCTCGCTCTCGACCTTTCCCCGGAACCTGGCGGGCTTGTAGACCGTGAACCTGCCGCGCAGGTAGCCGGGGTGCTCGCCGGTGGCCTTCAGGTCGGCGGCCCACGTCCCGACGAGCGTCGGGCTCGGGGTGGTCAGCGACTCGGTCCCGGTGACGAACGTCCGGCCGTCGTCGGAGTACCGGTCGTAGCGCACCGACCAGCGCCCGGCCATGAACGTCCCCGTGAAGTCGAACGTCGCGGTGCCGGAGCGGCGCCCCTTGGCCTTCTTCCCGTGCACCTGCCGGGAGGCGAGGCCCCGGTAGTCCCCGTACGGCACCGACCAGCGCGCGTAGTCGACCGTGTCGAGGTCCACGGCCGGCTTCGGCGCGGTGGGGTGCCGGGACGGGAACCGGATGATCTCCATCCGGACGTCGCCGGGGCTCCCGCCGCCCGCCTTCGGGGTGAACGGCTCCTCGGTGACGACGGCCCGGGTGCCGTCGGGGAACCAGTCCCAGCCGCGGATCACCCAGCCGTCCCGCAGGACCACGGGCTGCCCGCCGTACCCGTCGCGCTGGCCCTCGCGGTCCATCAGCCAGCGCTCGTTCATGCAGCGGCGGTTGTTCCACAGCGCGGCCCGCCCGATCTGGGCGAACGCGGTGGTGTCCAGGAACGTCGGCCGCTGGAAGGCGGTGAAGGCGTCCATCCGGTCCAGGCCCCGGGCGGAGGCGTAGGCGCTGCTGCCGCCGTCGGGAGAGCCCTCGTAGATCTCGTTGTAGTCGAGATCCTCGGTGATCTTGCGGCGGGCGCCCGTCGCGAGGTCCAGTTCCCAGATGTCGTAGTTCAGCGCGGTGCCGGTCGCCCGGTACACCAGCGTGCGGCCCCCGTCGAGCCAGCCGCCGCCGGTCTCGTAGTAGCGGCCGCCCTCGATCCATCCGCCCGGGTCGGTCCCCAGGCGGTAGGCGGGGTTCAGGACGCGCGGCCGTGTGACCGTGTACCCGTCCGGGCGCCGCTCCAGGCCGCCCAGCAGCATCACCGGGCCCTCGGTCATCCTGACCTCGGTCCATGTCAGGTGCTTGCCGTCCGGGTGCAGTCGGGGCTCTCTGTTCTGCGCCCCCTGCTTGAGCCCGTCCCTCGGCAGCTTCACGGGGAGCACGGTGCGGCTGCGGCAGTCGTGCAGGCTGGGCGCGCACTCCACCACCTGGTGGTCGATGTCGCCGGTGCCGTCCGCGGCTCCCGACATGAGCGCGCGCCTGCCGTCCGGGAACGGGGACGCCTCCCGCGCGCCGTCCAGCACCCCGCAGCTGATGCAGCTGAAACCGCCGGAGCCGTCCAGCTTCACCGCGCCCACCTGGGCCTTCCCCTGGTAGGTGATGTTGGCGATGGCCCATCGGCCGTGGTCGATGAGCTTCACGGAGTTGGCCTGCCCGGAGTCGAGCGTGACCCCCGGCGGCATCTTCACCGTGGACGCCACCTCGATGGGTTCGAGCGGGGCGGGCACGGTCGTCCGGATCCGTCCGGCGAGGACGCTCGCGGACGGGCCCTCCGCGCAGCCGGCCGCCAGCGTCGCGGCGCCGAGGACGGCCACCGCCGGGATGAGACGAGAAAGTCTTCGGTTCATGCGGGGAGCCGACCAGACGCTGATCAGAACCGGTCGGCAACGCTATGGGAGTTCCGTGTGAGTTCCCCCGCGCCCGCTCATGCGCGTTTCCGGGGCTTCTCACGACCGATTCTCATCCGGCCCTGCTGGGGTGAGCGGCCATGAGGACCATACGATCCGCGAGGACAGGCGGCATGGTGCTGGGAGCCGCCGCGGCCACCGGCGCGCTGCTCGCCGTCGCCGCGGTGAACGGCCTGGCGCCCGACCGCCCGGTGTCGCTCGCCGCCGCTCCGCAGAACTCCGCCACCCCGCCGCTGGAGCCGTTCGAGGTCGAACGGGACGTGCCGCTGCCCGCGGGGGTGAAGCTGACCTCCTCCCAGGGCGTCACTCTCGCCCCGGACGGGCGGCACCTGATCCTGAGCGTCGTCTACCAGGGGTCCCAGCAGGTCGCCGCGATGAACACCGACGGGACCGGGTTCAGCTGCATCACCTGCGGAAAGCTGAAGACCGCCCGCGGCAAGGAGGTGTTCCCCGACGGCAAGCGCCTGTGGGTCGAGAAGGTGCCCGACGACTCCGGCGCCGGAGGCTCCAGCGGCGGCATCGGCGACGTCCAGTACGAGGTGCTGGAATGCAGGCCGAGCGTCTACGACTGCCGCTCCGGCACGACCCGGCCCGTCCGCTTCCCCATCCCCGGGCTGAAGGAGGGCGCCCAGAACCGCGCCACACAGATCCACCCCGACGGCAAGCACATCCGCTGGACCGAGGTCCGCACCCTCGAAGGCCCCCGGATGACGATCGGCCGCCTGGTGCGCCGCCCCGACGGCTACCACGTGGTCGAGCCCCGCGTCGTCAACCCCGCCTTCCGGCTCGGCGACGACCCCGCCGACTGGGCCGCCGCCGGCGCCTACTACGAGGCCGGCCAGTGGATGGACGGCGGGCGCACCCTCAAGATCGGCACGACCCTCACCGCCCTCAACTACGACATGGTCGCGCTCGACATGGCCACCGGGCAGCGCCGCCGGCTCACCACCGACCTCGACTACAACGAGATGATCGACCCGACCCCCGACGACCGGTGGCTCGCCTACACCTCGGCCCGCGGCCTGGACCGCATGGAGGTGTTCACGCAGCTCCAGCGCCCGCCGTTCATCGACATGGCGGCCTTCGCCCAGATCGGCCGGGTCGGGCTGTGGAACAACCGCCGCTGCATGAACGAGCGGTGGCTGATGGACCGCGCCGGCCAGCGCGGCACCTACGGCGGCCAGCCGATCGTCACCGCCGACGACTGGGCCATCCGCTCCTGGGCGTGGTTCCCCGACGGCACCCGCGCGGTCATCGCCGAAGAGCACGTGACCTCCACGACCGGCGGCAAGGACGACGATCCAGAGATACGTGTCCGGACGCTGCGCTTCCCCACGCGCAAGCCCGTCAAGCCCACCCCGGTCGTCGACCTGGACACCCTGGACCTGTCCAAGTCGACCGTTCCCTATCTGAAGTACCGGGGCGTGGCGTCACGCCAGATCCGCGACCGGACCGTCCACGGGGCCAAGGGCGGCACCGCCCGCCTGACCTTCACCGGCACCTTCCTGGCCGGATCGTGGAGCGTCCGGTACGACCGCTACTCCGACGACGGCCGCAGCTTCGTCACCGGCACCGAGTCGCTGACGACCCCGCTCTCGGCCGCGATCGCCACGTGGAAGGCCGACCTCAAGGCCACCGGCCGGAACCACGGTCACCTGCGCGGCTCGCTCACCGTCCGGCCGCCCGCGAAGTTCACCGGCACCGTGGAGAGCGAGATCAACGGACGCCGCCTGTCGGGCGTCCCCACCCAGGCCGACTGCCCGGGCATCCACCAGCCGCCGCTGGCGGTCGCCGCCGGCGGCCGGTCGCCTGCCGGAACCGTGCGGGTCCGCGTCACCGCGACCGTCCCCCGGGACCCGACCCCCCGTCCCGTCCGCGGCGCCGCGGTCTCCACCGCGTCCGGAACGGTCCCCACCGACGCGGACGGCGTGGCCTACGTCCCAGCCGGCAGCGCGAAGGTCACCGCCACGGCCGGCGGCTTCAAACCGGCCTCGACCCGTCCCTCGACCGGCTGAGCCGAGGACGAAGGACGGCAGCGCCGTCGCCGCGAGCACCGGTGGGGCACGCAGAACGCCCGCCCCACCGGTCTCACTCCGGGACCGCCGAGCGCCTGAGCGGGCCGTCCTTGCCCGCGACAAGGCAGAGGGCGTACTTCTCCCCGCCCGCCCACTCCCGCTCGTTCGGCCCTCCGAGGCGCAGCAGCAGATGCGCCGGCGGCTTCGGACCGAAGATCCGCCGTGCCCGCTCGGCGCAGCGCGCGTACACCTCCTCCTCGTCCGGGCCCTTCTCGCCCTGCAGCGTGAGCTTCGCGAACACCTGGGCCTCGTGCTCCGTCGTGCAGTCGACGATGTCCACTTCGGCCGTATCGCTCCAAGTCCCGACGCAGTCGCCGACGGCCAGCAAGGACCGCGGACTCCACTGCTTCTCCAGCCGGAAGTCCTTCGGGCCGCCGGTGTAGTGGAGGAGGCACGTCACGGTCCGCTCGCCGCTCTCCCACTCCTTCTTGTCCGGACGGGCGACGAACAGCGTGAACTCGTCGCCACGACCGGCCGCGTAGAGGGACGACGACTGAACCCGGCACGCCTTCTCGCCCTCGGCGGCCAAGCGCCGATCCCCGGGATAGTCGAGGACGGGCAGGTCCGGCTTGGCGGCAACCTCTCCCTGGTGGGGTCTCGTGCACGGCCCAGCCCGCGCGAAGACCTTCGCTCCCGCCTGCCGGAAGTCCGTGTAGCAGTCCCCCTCCGCCAGGGCCGAAGCCCGCGGCCCCTCCGCCGCTCGCGCGGGGGGCTCCTCGTCCGCGTCTCCCCCGATGGTGACCAGCAGCACCGTCACCGCGGCAAGCCAGACAGCCGACACGGCCAGGGCGGCGAGGGCGAGGCCTCGCCCCTTCTCACCACGCCGACGCGTCTGGACTAGTGCGGCGACGGCGAAGCCGATCGCGATCACCACCAACCCGACGGCACCGGTGACCAGCGCGATGACCGCTGACCGGTTCGGTCGGGCAGGGGCGGCCGGCGGGTCGGACTCCGCGGACTCCGGGACATCGTCGGCATCGGGCGGCTTCGCCATCGGAGGAGCCTACGGCGGCAAGATCACAAACTGGACGCGACGGAAGGGGCGGCTCAGGTAGGGGTTCGCAGTGTGGTGGTCGGCACTGAGCGGGAGTCTCCGAGGAGTCCGACGGTTCCGCGATTGCGGCGGTAGACGTAGACCGGAGGGTCGGCGAGGTCTCCGCGCGTCGAACTCGATCGTCCTTCCCAGTACCCGCACAGGGCCTGAGACGAAGCGGGAGGAGCGCCCCCCGAAACCCGCCGGCGCGGCGGCCGGTCAGACCTCGAAGGTCGACGGCGGGGCGCTCTTCCCGCTCGTTTCACGGCCTCGCCCCGGGCGCCGGCCAGGAGTCGAGCGTGTAGTCCTTCTTGATGAGCGCCTGCTGGACGAGGAACGTCTTGGTGCCTTCCAGCAGCTTCAGTCCCTCGGCGGGGAAGGGCTCGTCGGGCAGCTGCTCCTTCAGCGTCGTCTTGACCGAGATGTCGGCGGCGTACCCGCCGGTCCTGGCCACGTACGCGGTGTAGCCGGGCCAGTCGGCCTTGGCCGCCTGCGCGGCCTTGGTCTCGGCCTTCTGCCACACCCGGACGATGTCCTTGTGCCCGGCCAGGTACTTCTCCGTCACGACGGTGACGGACGTGCCGAGCAGGTCCGGATGGTCCCGGGACGCGACGTCGATCGACTTGTAGCCCTTCTGCTCCTGCGCGGCCTGGTCGGCGGCGACCAGGCCGCCCGCGTCGATCGAGTTCTTCTCCAGCGCCGCGATGATCGCCGGCGTGTACATGTGGATGATCTCCTTCGGCCGCACCCCGGCCTGCTCCAGCGCACCGAGCAGGTAGCGGTGGATGTAGGAGCCGGTCTGGACGCCGATGCGCTTGCCCTCCAGGTCCTTGAGGGACGCCGGGCCGCCGTCCTTCTTCGCCACGATCGCGGCGTCCAGGCGGACCGAGTTCAGCGACAGCAGGCGAGTCGGCAGGCCCTGCCCCCGGCCGATGAGCGCGGGGGTGTCCCCGTACTGGCCGATGTCGAGGGAGCCGCCGGCGAGGGCCTGGTTCAGGTCGGGACCGTTGGGGAACGTCGCGACCTTGATCTTCGTGATGCCGGCGGCCTTCAGCTCCGGCAGCAGCCCGCCGCGCTGGTCGAGGAACCCGACGGCGCGGGTCAGCTTGTTGCCGGCACCTGCCCCGATCACTCCGATGCGGAGCGTCCCGGAGCCGCTGTCGGCCTCGGAAGAGCCGCACGCCGCCGCGGCGAGGACGAGGAGGCCGGCGGCCAGAACTCTGGGAAGTCTCACGTTGTCGCCTTTCACAGTGATCTCTTGTCGCGGGGTTCAGGAGGTGAGGGGTGCGCCCGGCCGGCCCAGGGAAGGGCCGATCGCGAGCCTGGCGCCGGGGGTGCGTCCCCGGCCCCAGCCGATCTGCGCGCGGTAGGCGCCGAGCGTCCCGTCCGCGGCGAGCGCCGCCTCGTCGGGCGGCTCGGGCAGCGCGTGCGAGCGCGGGTCGACGAACAGGGCGTCGACCGGGCAGTACGCCTCGCACATGAAGCAGGTCTGGCAGTCGCTCTGGCGGGCGATGACGGCGATGCCGTCCGGGCCGCGGTCGAAGACGTTCGTCGGGCAGACGTCGACGCACTTGTCGCAGGCGATGCACCGCTCCCGCGAGACGATCTCGATCACGACGCCACCGCCGCGGTCTCCGGACGCGTCCAGACCTCGTCCAGGCCGCCGGTGACGAGCCGGTGGTGCTGGGCCGGGTCCTGGTCCGGGAGGTCCTGGCGCTTGTGCATGCCCCGGGTCTCGGTGCGGGTGAGCGCGGCCCCGTACATCCAGCGGGCGTGCGCGGTCATCGCGGCGGCCGACCGCGCCCGGACGACGCCGCCGCCCTCCTCGCGGAGCGTGCCGCGCAGTTCGCGCCACGTCCGGTCCAGGACGTCCAGCGCCGGGGCGAGGCGGTCGCCGTGCCGCAGCAGGTTCTTGTCGTAGGGCAGCACCTCGGCCTGGACGGCGGCGACGTAGTCGGCGTGCCCGCCGGACGCATGGCCAGTCGGCCTCACGCCCGCCTCGCCGAGGGCGTGCACGGTCCGCGTCCCGGCGCGTCCGCCGAGCCCGGCGGCGTACCGGGCGGCGCCCTGCCCGGCCCAGGTTCCGGACGACATCGCCCACGCGGCGTTGTGGCTGCCGCCGCCGGTGAAGCCGCCGCAGACCAGCTCGCGGGTGGCGGCGTCCCCCGCCGCGTACAGGCCGGCCACCGAGGTGGAGCAGTCCGCTCCGGTGATCCGGATGCCGCCGGTGCCGCGGACGGTCCCCTCGGCCAGCAGCGTGACCGGGAACAGGTCCGTGAACGGGTCGATGCCCTGGCGGTCGAACGGGAGGAAGAAGTTCGCCTGCGCCAGCCGCATCGCCCGCTGCTGGTCGGGCGTGGCCCGGTCGATGCGGCACAGCACGGGTTCGCTGAGCAGCGTCCGGGCGATCACCGACCTCCCCCGCTGGCTGCCCGCGCCTTCCAGAACCGTCCCGTCCGCGTGGTAGAAGGTGGCGAACGAGTAGAACGCCGTCTTGGTCACGGACGTGAAGGCCGGGGCGATCGCGTAGGCGTTGGAGAACTCCATTCCGGACATCTCCGCGCCCGCCTCCGCCGCGAACAGCGCACCGTCCCCGGTGTTGACGTCGCAGCCCAGCGCTTTGCTGAGGAAGGCGCACCCGCCGGTGGCGAGCACGACCGCTCCCGCCCGCACCCGGAACGGCCGGTCGTCCCGCAGGTGGTAGCCGGCGGCGCCGGCGACGGCGCCGGCGTCGTCCGCGAGCAGCTCGGTGATGGGGCTGTGGTCGAGGACCCGCACTCCCGACCGGCGGACCCGCACGCGCATCCGCCGCATGTACTCCGGCCCCTGCAGGCCGCGCCGGATCTGGCGGCCGTTCTCGTCCACCGGGAACGGGTACCTGGAGGTCTCGGCCAGCTCGTTCATGTTCGCGTAGGTCTGGTCGAGGACGCGGGCCATCCACCCGCGGTCGGCGAGGTAGCCGCCGAGGCCCTCGCGGCTGGCCATCGCGGCCTCCCGGGCCTCCGGGTCCGGCTCGACGTACCAGACGCCGGTCCCGGCCGACGCCGTCGCGCCGCTCGTCCCGAGGTACCCCTTGTCGGCGAGGACGACGTCGGCGCCGGCCTCCGCCGCCTTGATCGCGGCCCACGCTCCGGCGGGGCCGCCGCCCGCGACGAGCACGTCGGCGGTCAGGTCGGTCATGATGCCTCCTTGGCAGTCGCAGGGGTCGGTCGAGCGGAGCTCGTCGGTTGATTGGCGGCGGGCGGGGGCTGGAGGACGGTCGGTCGAGCGGAGCTCGTCGGTTGAATGGCGGCGGGTGGGGGCTGGAGGACGGTCGGTCGAGCGGAGCTCGTCGGTTGAATGGCGGCGGGTGGGGGCTGGAGGACGGTTCGCACTCCGAGCCCGTCCAGCAGGTCGCGCCGCAGCGCGATGAAACCCGGATCGTCCAGCGACCGGGGCCGGGGAAGGCCGACGGCGTACTCCCGCTCGATGCGGCCGTCCGCGAGCAGCAGCGCGCGGTCGGCGAGCAGGAGCGCCTCCTCGACGTCGTGGGTGACCAGCAGGACCGCGGGCCGGTGCTCGGCCCACAGGTCGGCGACGAGCGCCTGGGCGTTGAGCCTGGTGAGCGCGTCCAGCGCCCCGAACGGCTCGTCGAGCAGGAGCAGGTCGGGCGTCCGCACCAGCGCCCGGGCCAGCGCGACGCGCTGCGACTCGCCGCCGGACAGGGTGAGCGGCCACGCGTCGGCGCGGGCCGTCAACCCGACCTCGGCCAGCGCCGCCTCGGCCCGCTTGCGGAGGCCGCGTCCCCGCAGGCCGAGGACGACGTTGTCCCACACCCGGATCCACGGGAGCAGGCGGTGCTCCTGGTAGACGACGGCGCGCCTTCCGGGGACGCTGATCTCGCCGCTCCCCTCGCCGTCCAGCCCGGCCAGCGCGCGCAGCAGCGTGCTCTTCCCGGAGCCGCTCGCCCCGAGCAGCGCGACGAACTCGCCGGGCGCGATGTCGAGGTCCACCCCGTCCAGGACGGCGCGCTCGCCGAACACCCGCCTGAGACCGCGGACGCGGACCCCCCTCGCCACCGTCGTCGTCATCGCGCCACCAGTCCCCTGCGCCATGCCAGGGCGCGCCGCTCGATGATCCGCACCAGCAGGTCCGTCGACACGCCGAGCAGCGCGTAGACGACGAGCACCAGGAAGACCGTGTCCATCTGCAGGAACTGGGTGGCCTGGTTGATGACGAAGCCGATGCCGCTGGCCGTCGCGGACTGCTCCACGACGACGAGCGTCAGCCACGCGACACCGAGCGACAGGCGCAGGCCGACGAGGATCTGCGGGAGCGCGCCGGGCAGGATGACCTTCCGGACGAGGCCGAGGCGGCCGAGCCCGCAGGTCCGGGCCGACTCCACCAGCCGCTCGTCCACGCCCCGGATGCCGTGGAACACGTTGATGTAGAGCGGGAACACGACGCCGACCGCGATCAGGCCGACCTTGGACGTCTCACCGATCCCGAACCAGATGATGAACAGCGGCACCAGCGCGAGGTGCGGGAGCATCCGGACCGCCTGGACCGGCGCGTCGATGACGTCCTCGCTGATCCTGAACAGCCCGGAGAGCAGGCCGAGGACGAGCCCCGCCGGCAGCCCGATCGCCAGGCCCTTCAGGACCCGCGTCAACGAGACACCGAGGTTCTGGAACAGCTCGCCCGACGACGCCATCTCCCACCCGCGGACGGCGACCTCGCTGGGCGGAGGCGTCGTGCTGCCCAGCCAGCCCGCGCGGGCGCCGGCCTCCCACAGCGCGAGGACGACGACGAGGCCGCTGACCTTGCGGGCCCGCCGCAGCAGAGCCGGCAGCACGGCCCCGGAACGTGCGGCGATCTCGGGCGGCACCGCCGCGGGAATCGCCGAGCGGGGTGGATCGAGCAGGTCGGTGGACATGGGGCACCTCCGGAAGAGGGAAACGGAAGGAAGGCGGCACAGGAGGACGGCCGAAAGAAGAAGAGGGTGTTCGCCGGTCAGTGGCGTCGGCGCACGAAAGAGCGGCTCAACAGGACGCGCTGCACACGCGAAGAAGGTCGACGTGGCGCCTCGCCACCAGGACCTCCGCTGCGTTCATGCCCACAGCATGCACGCGCCCCCCGCCCCTGTGAACCCCCCAAAATCCCCCACCACCTGCGAAGACACCCGCAGCCGGCATATTTTCCGATAAAACCTACTGTTTTACCTGGGAATACATGAGAGACGCTCCCCCTCACCGCTCGTCCTCACGGTTACGCAGATCACACCACTCGGGAACCTCGGAGCAGACGCACCGTGACTCCACCTCTACGGACAGTCCACCCCAGATGTCCGTTACGGAGCACACGCCGCGATCTCACACAGGACCCCGTGTGCACCCCTCCCGCGACGCGGCGTCGGCGATCATGAACCAGCCGGCCGGACCGCACCGGCACCACCGGCACCAGCGCAAGGCCGCCCCGGCGCCCGGGCCGATGCCCCTGCCCCTGACGCCGTCGAATTCCTGATCGGGGAGTTCCTCTATGGATGCTCACCCAGGTTCCAGAGTCCGCCGATCGCGGTCGGCGGCTTCCCAGTCACTTTCTGCGGCCGGTGTCCGATTCGCCAAGGATTTTTTTCGGAGCGCGGCACTTTTGCGATACACCTGGCGCCTGAGATGGACGCAGCCCCCGTTCGGCTCATGAAAGGCGCTTCCCCAGTCGTCGGCGGCCATGAAGAATCAATCCGCTCCTGTCTACGGCAGGGATTCGCCCGGCCGACCGGCCGCGATCACTCGTACCGCCGACCCCAGTGCGGCGACCGTCTCACCCTCCTCGGTCCGCTCTGACAGGATCACCTCGCCCAGCAGCGAAGCGATGCCGCGGGTCACCGTTCCCTCCAGCCCCGCCCGGCCAAGGTCGTCGTCGAAAGACCTGAGATGGAGCACGAAGCCGTCCAGCTCGGCGATCTGGGAGGCATCGATCACTTTGGGGGAAGTGAAGCCTGGCGGCCCGATGGAACATCCGGCAGCCCCAGACGGCCTCCCGCAGTGACGGCCTCCCGCATCGGTGTCGCCGGCCCACGTTCACGCCGTCGGAGATGGCCTTGGCGATCCCCTCGGCCACGGCGAGCATGCCACAGACCGCCCCGCTCAGGATTGGAGATTTTCATTTCATCAGACATCTCCACCTTGCCGCGCAACACCAGACACTGAACTACTTCTTGCTCGAGAATGCCGATATCACCACGGCCTCACGATTCGGCCGTTCCGAATAGTGGGTTCCATACGATAGATTAATCTGGTCAAGCGCCGCCCGGGCATGCCCTTTCGCGCTTGCCGGTGGCGCCGGAGTTCTTCACAAGGAGCATTTACGCATGAGTCATCCTAATGCGCCCGCGCCCGTCTGGAGAAAGAGCAGCCGGAGCAGCGACCCCGACCTCGCGGTGTGCGTGGAAGTGGCGTCGATCGGCAGCACCCGCGCCATCCGCGACTCCAAGGACCCGGAGGGCCCGCGGCTGTCGCTGTCCATGGCCTCTTGGCGCGCGTTCATGGAAGCGGTCAAGTCCGACGGCTTCCAAGCCTGAGCAGACGGAGGCGGAGGCGCGGATCCCGCAGTGGACCTCGCGAGCGTACCGGCGACCGCCGCGCCTCCAACCGACAGAGCGACCACATCACCGCAGGTCAAAAGCTCCGCGCTTGATCTCGTCCAACATCCCGCGTAAGACGGCCTTGGGTAGGACGATGGTCGTCCGCTGAGGCTCCTTGGTATCCCGAATGGCTCCGTAGGACGCGGAAGCGGCAAGGGAGACGCACCCTGTGTCCGAGCCGGATCTCTTACTCTTGCGCCAAGACGCCTTGTCCCAGTCTCCTTGACCGCCCATTACCTCTTCCGTCCTCGGGGGAGCATCGCGGTGGTTCTCGGTGAGAGAGGACGGCGCTGTCCGCGAGCCCGATCCCTCGGCGGCCGGATCGGCTGGATTCCCGCGACGCTCACGTGATCGCCGACAATTACCGAAGATAAACAATCTGTGCGGGCATACAAAATTTGCTCCCCCACTATACGCGGGGAGCATAGTCGTGTCCAGATCCGGAGAATTACATCCCAACGCCCATCATCCGGGCGTCGCGTCGAGCATTATCCTTACCCAGTCCAACTGACATTGAAACAGTCCCGAGCCAGACTCAGGGGACCGGAACGCGCCTGCAGTTCCGGCCCCCTGTTCGGTTTCCGTCAGACCGGAATCGGATAGATATCGCAGTCCGCACGAACTCCCTCTTGAGCGGCCGCGGTGGCCGGATGCTGGGGTCCGTGCACCCTGCGCATGCCGTCGATGGCCCGCGCCGTCAACGCATCGGCCTCCTGCTCATCGCCCAGGGCGCGTAGATCGAGCCCGAGGTTGAACATGCATGCGAGCGCGGTGGGATGCTCCTCACTGAGGACGCGCTGCGCCCGCTCCAGGGTCCGCCGGTCCCTCTCCATGGCCTCTTGGAAATTGCCGATCGCGTAGTGGTCGCTGGCCAGGTTGATCGCACAGACGATGCTGCGCGGATGATCAGCACCGAGGACCCGGTTCAGGATGTCCAGCGCCGTCTCGTCCAGCTTCTTGGCCTCTTCGAGCTGCCCGTTCAGCCGGAGGGCGACCGCGAGGTTGATGTTCGCGCTCGGTGTGTTGGGGTGCTCGGGCCCGAACATCCGCAGGAAGTTCTCCGCCGTCACCCGCGCGAGGTGGATCGAGTCGGCGAGCCGGCCGACCTGGCGCAGGTTCACCGCGTGGTTCAGAGCGGCGGAGATCGAGCCGGGGTGATACCCCCCGTAGCGCTCGTTGTAGCGTTCGAGCGCCTCGGTGGAGAGGCCGAGTGCGCGCTCGTGGTCACCCGCTTTGCGCTCCATGACGGAGAACGCCGTCAGGCTCTCCGCGAGACCGGCGAAGCTGCTGCCGAAGGCGGACTCGAGACGCTGCGCGTTCTGTCTCGTCAACTCCCGCGCCACATCGAAGTTGCCCAGCTCCATCTCGTCCACGGCGATCGCCGCCAGCGACGACAACGTACGGGTGTGGTTCTCCCCGAAGATGTTCATCAGGTGCCCGTACGTCTGCCGGTCGACATTGAGCGCCGCACGGAAATCACCGTTGAGGCGGAGGCTGATGGCGTAGAGATGCGCCTGCTGCAACGTGATCGGGTCGTCCTCGCCGTACATGCGGCGCAGCGCCTCGAAGGAGCGCTTGTCGTACTCGAGCGCCTGCTTGAACTGCCCCAGGTAGCGCAGGTCGGCAGTAACGAAGCGCTGCGCCTCGATCGTGCGCTCGTCGTCCACCCCGTACTCTTCGGCACGCAGGTCGCGGACCCGGACGTGATGGCCGTACGCCTCCTCGAACCGACCCTGCAGGCGGAGGGCGCGGCCGAGGTGGAGCATGGCCTCCTGCGTCTGCTCGTTCCCCTCGCCCAGCGTCTCCGTCCAGGTCTTGACCGCGGTCTCCGCCAGTTCGAGGAAGCCGCGGTGGTCGCCCCACTGGAACAGGAAGTCGATCTCGTTGAGGACGAGCCGGCGCGTCCAGGGGTCGTCGAAACCGACGATGCCCGAGTAGTGGATGTGGGGCAGCAGGTCCGCGTAGCGCCGCCAGTTGGCCGGCAGGGCCGGGTCGCGCGGGTCGAAGTTGGCCATCAGCTGGTAACCGCACCGGCGGAGTTCCTCCGCGTCCCCGGCGGGGATCTGGCCGACGAGGACCCGCTGCACCAACCGGTGCAGCATGATCGTGTTGTGCTTGTGGCTGATCCTGGCCAGCGCGTACCGGTTGATCGCACGGATCGCACGCCCTCGCCTGACCGGATCCCCCAGGGCCTCTACCAGCTCGGGAGGACCTTCGACGTTGCGCGCGCCTGACAGCATCCGCAGCGAGATCGGCTCCGGCGCGAAGAACGCGCAGACCTGGAGCAGTTGCAGCGCCGCGGGGTCACTCGTCCGCAACCGGTCCAGCGAGACGTTCCAGGCGGCGGCGACCGGCAGCTCGTTGGCCACCAGCGCGGCGTCCGCCAGCAGTTCGGTCGCCTTCTCGTGCTTCTCCCGGAAGAGCTGCAGATACTCGTCGACCGGCATACCCGTCTCAGCGAGCCAGACTCCGGCCTGGGCGATCGCCAGCGGAAGGTCGCCGAGCACCTCCGCGAGCTCGTCCGCCTCGGCGTCGGCCAGCTCGGGCCCCCGGAGGCGGAGCAGCGCCTTGCTCTCATCCCGGGCGAACACGTCCACTTCGAGCGAGCTGGCGACCTTCGTCCACTCCTGGTTGCGGGAGGTGACGAGGATCTTGCCCGGGCCGTTGGTCGGAAAGAAGTCCCGGACGTCCTGCAGTTCCTCGGCGTTGTCGAAGACCAGCAGCCAATTGCGGTAGGGGCGGCCGAGGCGCAGCGCCTCGCGGACGGCCGGCACCGCGACGTTGACCTCCTGGCTGACAGGAAGGTCGAGTTCGGCGGCCAGTTCGGCGAGGTCCTGCTGGATCTGGCCGGGCCGTTCCGATCTGATCCACCAGATCACATCATAATCCGCCATATGGCGGTAGACATACTCGATGGCTATCTGGGATTTACCGACTCCACCCATTCCGTGCAACGCCTGGGGCAGGACCGCCGTCGTCCCCATCGAAAGACGCTCATGCAGCTGCTCCAGCAGCTCTTCTCGCCCGGTGAAGCTGATGTTCTGGGGAGGTACATTACCCCAGACGGGCGGCGGCTCGCCCGCCTTGCGCCCAACTTTCTCCGGGATATCTCGAACTGTCACACCGACTCCAAGGTGGGGGGGCTTGAGAGTATCCTCAGTTCCGGTGAGCTCGTCGAGAGCGGCAATATCCAGCGACTGCATGGAGCCAGTCCTTCCCGCATCCCGTACGACTCTATCCTTTTTTCCATAATAGGGGTCAAACTTGCCGTGGAGTTTTGCGTCCAGCACCTTGCCGTGCAGTTTGGCGTCCAGCACACTGGCAGGTCTCAGATAAGGCCCCGCAAGCGCTCGGAGCGCATGGAGGACCGGAACGGCGAACGGCACGAGTTCGGCGGTCAACTCCGGCATTTCATCCCGCTCCGGCGCGGTGACCAGGTCGGCCAACTCGCGGAGTCCGGCGACGCGGTCGCCCAGATGCCGGGCCACCGTGGTCAGCACCCGTGTCGTGTCGGAACGGCGCCCTCCGGCGAGGAGCTCGTCGCGGATCCCCGGACCGAAGTCGAAGACGACCTCGTCCCGCGCGTCGGCCTCCGGCCCGGGCTCGGGCCGTACCCGGTGCAGCAGCCCGCTGCCGACCAGTTCGACCAGGTCCGAGGGCCGCGACTCCGGAAGCATGGTGCGCTGGACGAGCCGCATGACGGGAGCGTTCAGCGGCGCCGCGGCCAGGTGCACCGCCAGGGCGTACACCGTCGGGCTGACCGCCGCGCGGAACCGCCGGACGATCTCGGGCGCCGACGCCTCCGTGGCCGGGAACTCCGGCATGTCCGCCATATCCGCGGCCGGAGAGGGCTCCGGTGGGGCTCCGCAGACGGCGACCGCGCCGTGCCAGTCGCTGCGGCGCGCCGCGGCGAACGCCGCCCAGCCGGCGAGCTGGCCGGGCTCCAGCTCGATCACCGGCACGTGGACCTGCGCACGGTCCGCCTGGGGCGCCGCGGTCCCCGGGTCACCGCCGAGCGGCGGCGCGGGGTAGCACACGCGGTAGAGGCGGTTGGCGATCGCGGGCGCCTCCGTGTAGAGCTTGGCCGGCCGGGTGGCGAGACCCGTGCGCCGCCACTGGCGCCGGGCGAGCAGATTGATCAACACGATCGGGGCGTGCCGCCCCCACCCGGCCAGCAGGCGCTGAGCGGCCCCCGAGTGCCAGGCGTCTCCGATCCCGTCCGTCAGCACCAGGATGAGCCGCCGGTCACGGCGGCCCCGGGAGGTGAGCCCCGCGGGATCGCGCGCCGCGGCCAGCGGTCCAGGCTCGCGCAGCGCCAGCGGCGCCGTCCCGGAGGCGTCGGTGTCGAGCAGGTGCGTACGGATCATTCCGAAGGCGCCGACGGCCCCGAGGCATTCGATGAACCGATCGGTCGTAGGCCGGTTGAGCGCGGCCAGGCGCCCGTCGTCCACGACGACGTCGAGATCGAGCCAGCGTTCGGGGACGGGCCGTGTCTGGGGCAGCCAGAGCCCGTCCTCGGCCGCGCGGACCGCGGTCGCCTCGTCGTCCAGCTCCAGTTCCCCCCGGCGGGACGCGACCGCCCGTTTGAAGGGGCGCAGCGCCTGTTCGAGGCGGCGGCGGTCGGCCAGCGGCCGTACTCCGGTGAACGGATCGCTCCGCACGGAGAAAGGAAAAGGCGCGGGAGCGCCATGCCCGTTCCGGCCCGGCCCTCGATGCGGCCGAGGGACCGGTGGACCAGCCGTCACTCCGTTACGCGTCGCCGGCGGCGTCGGCGGACCCGTGCGGCCGGAGGTGTCGCGCGACGCCCCGTTCCGGGCGTCGCCCTCCGCAGGGCCGGCGCGATCGGCGTCAGGGGATCCGCCGCCGGGCGCCCGCGGACGCTCGGCCCGAGGTGCGTGCCGGGCGGCGTCGCCGTCCTCGCGGCCCGCCGCGAGGGCGGCCGCGTTCATCTGCGCGGCCAGCCAGATGGCGTCGGAGACCTCGTGCCAAACGGGAGGACCGGCCGGGGCGTCGGAACGTCCCGCGCCCTGCGCCACTCGGTCTCCGATCCGTTCGCTCACTCAGGCGCCACTTCCAACCGTTGCCAGATCAGATCCAGAAGCCGTTCCCAGCCGGGGTCCGGATCCCGCGCGCCGGAGGCCGCGAGGTAGACGGCATTGAGCAACTGGTCGGCGGCGAGCCCGCGGTGGCTCCTGCGGTGCTCCAGGAAACTGCGCACCAGCCGCCGGGTGCGTTCGTCGGACCGCTCGGCGAAGTGCGCCGCCACCATATCGGCGAGCCGGGTCTCGTCGGGCTCTTTCATCGAGAACTGCAGGCACCGGCGCAGGAAAGCGGGCGGGAACTCGCGCTCGCCGTTGCTGGTGATGACCACGATGGGAAACGCGCGGCAACGCACGTTTCCCCGCACGATTTCCGCCGTGCCGTCCGGATCGGCGGTGTGGACTCTCACCACGGGTTCGCGGGCACTGATGCGGGAGAGTTCGGTGATTCCGTATTCGCCCTCCTCTAAAACGTCGAGAAGGTCGTTCGGTAGGTCTATGTCACTTTTGTCGAGTTCGTCGATGAGGAGCACACGGGGCAGCTCGTAAGGCAGCAGCGCGGTGCCCAGCGGGCCGAGCCTGAGGTAGTGCCCCACTCCGGCGTCGGTCAGAGCGGCGACGGCCGGATCATCCCCGACCTGTGCTTCCGGTAAGTCCCCGGCCTGGCCCGCGAGCATCCTGCGGCCCGTCGCGGCGTCCTGCGCCCTGCCGATCGCGTCGTACTCGTAGAGTCCGTCGCGCAGCGTGCTCCGGCTGCCGATGGGCCAGCGCAGCACCCGTCCGAGCCCCAGCTCGCGGGTGATCCGGTAGGCGAGGGTGGACTTCCCGACGCCCGGCTCACCGGTGACCAGAAGCGGCCGCCGCAGGAACAGCGCGGCGTTGACGGCGTCGACCTCCGCGGGGTCGGCCAGCCGCGGCCGCGCGCTCACGGGGCCGAGCCGGCGGACCAGGTCGCGCTCGTCGTCGGGCGGAGGCGGGAGCGGTGGGCCACCGTCGAAGGCGCGCCACGGGGGCGGCGGAGGCAGCGCCGCGGCGAACCGTCCGGCCGGCAGGGGGCGCCCGTTGCCGCGATAGATCCACCACGCGGCCCGGGCGTCCTTGGCGGCGTCCCCCGGGCCGGCGGGCATGGACGCGTCACGAGGGTGAGGGACCTCGGGCGGCTCGTCAGCGGCCATCGACGATGTCCCCTTCTGATGTGGCTATGGGTCCTTGCGATGGAGGTTCGAACTCGGGCAGAACCGGTGAAGGCCACCTTAGGTCGAGCATCCCCTTTGCGGCGACCCTTCGCAAGGTTTTGAAGGACGCGGACGGCCGCGACCGTTTATCGCTCACCTCGTGCCGACTGTCACGTCCGGGATGCCGGGGCCCGCAGAGCACGGGCATCGTCCAAGAAGTGGTTCGGGTCGTCCCATAGGAGGGTCACCTCCAAGGCGGAGCGACCATTATGGACCTCCGAGGACGGCGCGTTTCCCCGCAGCCGTTTGATGTCGGTGGGCAGGCCCCTGATGTCGGGACGGTCGACGACCTGCCGCACCGCCTCCCGCGTTTCCGGAGCCAGCTGATCCGCCCGGTGCCAGAGCACCACGGGCACTCCCGCACGCAGCGCCTTCCAGAGTTCGCTCCGGCCCGGCTCGCGATCGGGCGGACCGCTCAGCACGCACGCGACGATCTCCCGGCTGCTCAGCAGCCGATCGCCCATCGGACGCGGGTGGGCGGGCTCTCCCGGAGCGGCCCAGTAGGTGACGCCGTCGACGGCGTCGACGAGCACCTGCCAGCGCTGCCGCCAGGCGCGGTGGATTCCGAGCTCGCGCAGCCTCTCCTGGCACCGGACGAGGATCTCGTACTCCGCGCCGAGCGGAGGCGGATCGGGCATCTCGGAGACATCACGCGTCCACTGGTCCACATCGAGATTGATCATGTGCAGCGGCAGCACGAACTCCAGCACCAGGGAGTCGTCGAGCTCGTAGGCCCAGCCGCGCTCGGCCTCGTGGATCAGGTCGCCGACGTGCTCGCGCACCGCGCTCAGCGGGACCACCCGGTCCTCCCCCGGCTCGGGGCGCCATTCGAGCGGGTGTATCTGCCGCCAGTGCGAGAGCCGGCACATCATCTCGTCCCCGACGAGGTCCGGCAGCGGTTCGAGCTGGATGATGAGGTAGATGGGCTTGTCGGCGCGCGTCGCGAGCACCCCGGAACGGTCCCGCATCCGGTCGAGGTAGTCGGCCTGCGCGACGTTGCCGTCGCCGCGCAGCTGCTCCGTCTGCATCGCCAGCCACTCGCGCAGCCTTTTGAGCCGCCATGCCTCCTCGGTCCCGGCGCTTCCCGCCGACTGCCGTGTCTGCATGGTCTGCAGCAGCATCGCGACGAATATGAGGTGCGGCGAAGGTTTCCCGGGAGCCGTGTTGTGGTCGAGGAGGGCCGAGAACGCGTCCCATGCGTCGGTGAGCCGGAACGGGACGGTGGCGATGCTGTTCCCGGTGGCGGCCACATAGAGCCGGGTGAGGGACCGTATCCGCAGGCCGGTCAGGAGGTCCTCGATCTGGGTCTCGACGACCGGTTCCAAGTGGGCGCGGACGGGGCTCATCATGCGCTTCAGCCGCGCCACGGCCGCGGTCGGGCCGGCCACGAACTCGACCGCGCGGACCAGCAACTGCAGCCCGTCGGGAATTTCCCGGCAGGCGAGGACGAGGTTGTAGAGGTAATACCTCGGCTGCGGATGGTCCGGCAGCAGCAGCGGCGCGCGCACGTGCTCGCTGATGTAATGCACGACGATGGAGCGCCCGCCCGCCTCCCGCATATCCGGTATGTCGGTGAGCAGCGCGACGATGTCGGCGGTGGACGGCTCCGTGCGGATCTGCTCCTGCGCATGCCCCAAGGACATCGCCGTCTGCGGCACCAGGGCCGGTGACCTCGTCTCCTCGTCCGCCATGCGCCGTCTGCCTTCCCGCCCCTCGGCCGTTCCGCCAGTCAATGTAGGCCGCGATCATCCGGTAGTTCTGCGTCGCCGGACACAATGGGATTTACCACACAACCGCAACGGCGCCCATTCACCGGCACGGCCGCTCGGCACGGTACTTGCCGGAGCGAGCACCATGCGTGCACAGTTGGGGGCAATCCAACTTCAAGGGGCATCAGAGGTCATGCGGAACGGCTCCGGAGAAGCGGGGACCGGGTGGACCCCGACCGGCCATTGCACGCTCTTCGTCTGCGACATCATCGGTTTCGGCAAACGCCCCGACCACGTCCAGAGCCATCTGCGGGAGGTCCTCTACACCACCCTGCGGAACTGTTTCGAGGAGTCGGGCCTGCCCTTCGACGGCTGCTACCGGGAGGATCGCGGCGACGGGGCCATCGTCGTGCTGCCGCCGTCCTGCGACCCGTCCCGCCTTGTCCACCCGCTGCCCGACCATCTGCGCGGCGCCCTCCGCAGGCACAACGAACTCGCGGCGGAGCACGCGCGGATGCGGCTGCGGATCGCGCTGCACAGCGGGCCGCTCGAAACCGATGACAACGGCATGGTCGGTACCACCGTCAACCACGTCAGCCGGCTCCTGGACGCGCCGTCCTTCAAGGAGGCTCTCGCCGCCGTACCGGCCGACCTGGGGGTCCTCGCGTCCGACGAGTTCTACGGCGCGGTGATCCAGCATGGCCGCGGCGCCATCGACCCCACGGAGTTCAGTCCGATCGGCGTGCGCCTCAAGGAGACCGACACCACCGCCTGGCTCTGCGTTCGCGGCGGGGGCTCGCCGGCACCGGCGGGGACGCCCGCGCGAGTGGGGCCGCTTCCGGCCAACGGCGGCGGACCGGCGGCCTCCGGGCCCGAGGCCCGCCCTCTGCCGGACGAGGCGGACGGCCCGCGCGTCCCCGGGCTCTTCGAGATCGTGGACCGCCTCATGGACATTCCGCTGCTGACGACGGCCGAGGGCCGCCAGCAGATCGTCGACGACCTGCGCAAGGACATCGCGATCCGCATTCCGCGCCGCACGCAGCCCCACCTGGACGTCCATTCCATCGTCCGCACGTGCCTGGAGTTCCCCGGCGGGCTGGAGGAGTTCCTCGCGCTCGTCCACGCGTACGCCGGGGAGTCGTCACAGGTCCAGGCCCTGGACGCCACGGTGGCCAGACTGATCGGCCGCGCCCCCTGACATCGGCTGAATCACCAGGTCACGGGGAGTTCCAGGGGGCCGTGGAAGAGGGAGTCTTTGCGCCATTCGACGGCTGAGGGAGGGACGGCCAGGCGCAGGTCGGGGAAGCGCCTTGTCAGGGCGGTGAGAGCGGCTCGCAGCTCGGTTCGGGCCAGGTGGGATCCGATGCAGAAGTGCGGGCCGTGGCCGAAGGTGATGTGCTTGTTGTCGGTGCGGGCGAGGTCCGTCACCTCGGGGTCGGTGAAGACGGCGGGATCGTGGTTGGCCGCTATCGCCGACACCGCGACCACGCTCCCGGCGGGGATCGTCACCCCGCCCACCTCCACGTCCCGTAGGGCCAGGCGGGGGGTGGGGACCGGCACCGACGGCACCGTCCGCAGCAGTTCTTCGACGGCCGACTCCACCAGGCTCGGGTCACGGCAAAGCGCGGCGTACTTCCCGGGGCTCGTCAGCAGGGCGTGCGCGCAGCGGCCGAGCTGGTTCATCGTGGGGCCGTGCCCGGCGATCAGCAGGGTGACGGCGAGGCTGACCAGTTCCCGCTCGGTGATCCGGTCCTCCTGGTCGCGCGCGGTGAGCATCTCGCTGAGGAGGTCGTCGGCGGGTTCGGCGCGCTTGGCCGCGACCAGTTCGACGATGTAGCCGTAGATCGCCGCCCGGACGCGGTCGATCTCCTCCCGGGTGTGGCCGCGCACCGACACGATCGTCTCGGCCCAGGCGCGGAAGGAGGCGCGGTCCTTGTAGGGGACGCCGAGCAGCTGGCAGATGTCGGTGAGCGGCAGCGGCGCGCAGAGCGACTGGACGAGGTCGGCGGGCCGCCCGCCCGCGGCCATCTCGTCCAGCAGTCCGTCGACGGCGTCCGCGATGTCCTCCCGCATCGACTCGACGCGGCGGCGGGTGAACGCCCGGGCGACCACCCGCCGGAGCCGGGTGTGCTCGGGCGGGTCCATGTCGAACAGGACGCGGCCGGCGCCGACCGGGTCGCCGCCGGCGTCGGTGGGGGTGCGGGGAAGGAACGACGCCGCGCTGCTGAACGCCGGGTCGGCCAGGACGTGCTGCGCCTCGGCCGCCCGGGTCACCACGTACCCGATGTCGCCCGACGGCATCCGCACGCGCGCGACCGGGCCGGGCGTGCGGATGTCGCCGATCAGGGGCGGTGTCTCGGCGGTCACCGCTCTCCCTGCCTCGCCGTCGACGCCGGGGTGATGCCTTCTTCTCGGGCCGGGGTGTCCGAGCCGGCATGGTGGTCGCGGATGTGCGTGCGGGTCGCGCGGACGGTGGCGCCCAGTTCGCGGAACGTGTCGGCGACCGCTCGGTGCTCGGGCGACTCGACGAAGTTCGTGTGGGCCGCCTCGTCGGTCCAGTCGCTGACCAGGTGGTAGGCGCCGGGGTCGGCGGCGTCGCGCGACAGCGACTGCGCGACGCAGCCGGGGTGGCGGGCGGCGACGGCGGACATCCGGTGCCAGACCCGTTCGAACTCCGTGCCGCGCGCCTCGTCCATGCGGATCTCCAGCAGCAGCCGGTACGTCGCCTGCCGCCGGTCGTCCGACCAGTGGTAGAACTCCTCGGCCTGCGCCTGGCGCATGGCCGGGCGGTCCTTGTCATAGGGGACGAGCAGCGTCGCGAGCCTGGCGTCGATCTCGCGGAACAGCGGGTCGTCGGCCGCTGCGTACATGGCGTCCTTGAACGATGCGTCGCCTTCGACCAGGTGGATGTACAGGTCGTGGTAGGTCAGCAGGGTCCGGCGCGCGACGCCGATGCGGCGGGGCAGGTCGGTGCGGTCGTGCTCGCGGAACGCCGCCGCCACGGCGTCCCGGGCGCCGGGCGCGATCTTTCGGATCATGACCGCCCGGTGGGTCGGGGGCGGGGGGTACGGGAGCATGCTCGTCCTCCTCGGCTTCGGGTCCGGCCGGAGCCGGCCGCTGGCGCGACGCACTCGGTCACGCGGCTTCTTCGGTGCGGCATTCGAGAACGGTCCAGTGCCCCTCCGGGGGACGGTTGGCCAGCGCGAACCCGCACCGGGCCAGCAGCCGCCGCCAATCCCCCAGCCGCCGCTCCCGGCCGCCGAAAAGGACGAGCATGTCGAGGTCGAGGAACTTGGCGTGGTCCCACCCGTTGCCCTCCGCCACCACGTGCTCGACGATGAACAGCCGCGCCTCGCGGTCGCCGATCGCCTTGCGGACGGCGGTCAGCAGCTCGGCGGCCCGCTCGTCCGGCCAGTTGTGCAGGACGGCCTTGAGCACGTAGGCGTCGCAGTCGTCCGGCAGCGGGTCGGTGAAGAAGTCGCCGGCGACCGGGGTGACGCGCTCGGCGACCCCCTGTGCGTCGAGTACCTCCGCCGCTGCGGCGACGACGGCCGGCCGTTCGAACAGCACGCCCGACGCGTCCGGCGCCCGCAGCAGCGCCGCCGCGAGGAAGTGGCCCTGCCCGCCGCCGAGGTCGGCGATCCGGCGGAACCGCTCGGGCTCGACGACGTCCAGGTGCCGTCCGGTCTCCCAGCGGCCGAGGGTGGTCATGGTGCGGTCGAAGTGGGCGCCGTCCTCGGGGTTGTCCTCGAAGTAGTGCCAGATGTCGGAGCCCAGCGCGGGGACGGTCGCGGGCTCGCCGGTGCGGAGGCTGTGCGCCAGCGCCCCGAACGGCTTGGTCACGAAGGGCCGCGCGCTGTGCAGGACGAGCGGCAGCAGGCTGCGGGGGTCGTCGGCGCGCAGCGCGTCGGAGAGGGGGGTGCTCGCGAACCGCCCGTCCGGCCGCTCTTCCATGATCCCGACGGAGGCGGCGCAGCGCAGCAGGCGGTAGAGCGCGTCCGGCAGGGTGCCGGTGGTCGCGGCCAGGTCGGTGACCGACCGCGGTCCGGACGCGGTCAGGTCCGCCACGCCCAGCTCCGCCAGCGTGCTCACCACCGCGGCCAGCCGCATGCCGCACGTCAGGTACAGCAGGCGCCGCGCGTGGAGACCGCCGGGGCCGTCCCCGCCGGACCCGGCGCCTTCGCGGGCGCGGGCCCGGTCCTCCAGGACCGCCTTGATGTGCGCCATCTGCTCGACGGTGCCGCGGTTGATGCGGTCGCGCATCGCGTCCTCGCCGATCGGGGAGTCCGGCTTCATCGCGAACTCCTGCGTCCACCGCATCAGCACGCCCGCCGGCTGCTGGCGGTACTCCCAGCGGATGTTCATGAACGCGAACGGCCCGGTCTCCAGGCGGTGGGCGCGGACGGTGCGCGTCTCGGGGTCGGGGGTGCGCCGCGACACCCACGACCAGACCCTGCCCTGCTCGTCCGGGTGGGTGGTGAGCCGGAACGTCACCGAGGCGCCGTCCCGTTCGAGGATCTCCGCGGCGGCGTACTCGGTGAACAGGTCCGGCCATCCCGCCACGTCGTTGGTGTGCTCCCATACGAGGTCCATGGGGGCGTCCACCAGGATGTGGTTGTCGGTGCACGCGGTCATCGCACCTCCCCGTCCGCGGCCGCGGCCCGGTTGAGGCGGCTGAGCATCTCCGCGGGGGTCGCGGGGTCGGACAGCGCGTCCTCGTCGAGTTCCAGGCCGAAGCGCTCGGCCATCCGCGCGGAGACCTCCATCAGTGCGACGGAGTCGTAGCCGAGGTCGGCGAACTCCCGGTCGGCGATGTCGCCGCCGAGGTCGACGCCGTCGGCCTCGCCGGCGCAGGCGCGCAGCACGGTCACCAGGTCGGTCAGGGTTATCGGGCCGTCTTGGGCCATCTCAGCTCCAGCGTTCGGTTCCGGAAGGGGCACGGGACGTCCGTGGACCGGGTGGTCCGGCCTCGGACGGGTTCGCGGGCGTGCACGCGGCCAGGACGAGAGCGCTGTTGAATCCGCCCTCGCCGCGCGCGAGGACCAGCGCGTGGTCGATGCGGGCGGGCCGCGGCCGCCCGGTGACGAGGTCGAGCCCGTAGGACGGATCGGGCCGGACGTCGGCGGTGGGCGGGATCAGCCCGTCGCGCATGGCCAGCAGGCAGGTCGCCACGTCGACGGCGGCGCCGCCCGCCGACATCCGGCCGGTCATCGCCTTGGGCGCGGTCACGGGCACCCCGCCGGCGCCGAACAGGGCGGTGAGCGCCTCGGCCTCGGCCCGGTCGAGCGCCGGGCTTCCGGCGGCGTCCGCGAACACCACGTCGATCCGCTCCGGGGCGACGCCCGCGTCGGCGAGCGCGCGCGCCGCGGCGTTGCGCAGCGTCCCCGGACGGCCCGACCCGGGCGGCGGGTCCATCGTCGCGGCATACCCGGCGATCCGGCCGTAGAAGTGGCGGGCGCCGCGGGCGCGGGCGCGGCCCTCCCGTTCCAGCACCAGGACCGCGCCGCCCTCGGCGATCACATGCCCGGAGGCGTCGGCGGCGAACGGGCGGTAGGCGGTCGCCGGGTCGTCGCCCGTGGACAGCCGCGGAGCGGTCTGCGCGTCCCGGCCGACCGCCAGCGCCGTCACCGCGTACGAGCACAGCGGGGCCTCGAACCCGCCGGTCAGCACGCCGTCGGCGCCCCTGCGCAGCACGCGGCCGGCCTGCCCGATCGCGTCCAGCGCCCCGGCCTGGCCGCTGACCAGGACGCCGCAGGGGCCGCGCAGCCCGTGCCGGATGGAGATCTGGCCGGTGTTGACCGCGTAGAACCAGGCGTACGACTGGTACGCGCTGACCTTCTTCGGCCCCGCCGACCACAGCTTGCGCAGTTCGTTCTCGCCGAACTCGAACCCGCCCGCCGAATTGGCCAGCACGACGCCGTAGCGCAGCGAGTCCTCCGGGGACGGCGACAGCCCCGAGTCGGTGAGCGCCCATTCGGCGGCGGTCAGGGCCAGCTGGGTGACGCGGTCGGTCTGCGGCAGCAGCCGTCCGGGGAGGTGGTCGCCCGGGACGAACCCGGGGACCTCGCCGGAGAGCCGCACCGGGTAGCCGCTCGGGTCGAACCGGGTGATGGGCCCGACCGCGACGCGGCCGGCGAGCGTCGCGGCCCAGTGCCGCTCGGTGCCGAGGCCGCTCGGCGACACCACGCCGAGCCCGGTGATGACCGCGCGCTCCCCGTTCGCGGCCGCCGCGGTTCCGGTCATCCCGGCCACCGTCCCGGGGCGCTGAGCACCATCGCGCTCTGGAAGCCGCCGAATCCGCTGCCGACCGTGAGCACCGTGTCGACCCGCTGCTCCCGCGCCGTCACCGGAACGTAGTCCAGGTCGCACTCGGGGTCGCGGTTCCGGAGGTTCGCGGTCGGCGGGACGAGGTCGTGCTCGATGGCCAGCGCGCACGCCGCCACCTCGATCGCGCCGATCGCGCCGAGCGAGTGGCCCACCACCGACTTGATGGAGCTGACCGGCACCCGGTAGGCGTGCTCCGCGCCGAGCCCGCGTTTGAAGGCGGCCGTCTCGTGCCGGTCGTTCTGCCTGGTGCCCGACCCGTGCGCGTTGACGTAGTCGACGCCGCTCGCGGGGACGCCCGCCTCGGCCAGCGCGCTCCTGATCGCCTCCGCCATCTCCGCGCCGTCGGGCCGCAGGCCGGTCATGTGGTAGGCGTTGCAGCGGGACGCGAACCCGCGGATCTCCGCGTGAACGTGCGCCCCCCGCGCGCGGGCGGCGGCGGAATCCTCCAGCACCAGCATCGCCGCGCCCTCGCCGAGGACGAACCCCGCCCGGGTGGCGTCGAAGGGGCGGCAGGCCCGCTCGGGGTCGTCGTTGTCGGGGGAGGTCGCCCGGATCGCGTCGAAGCAGGCCACCGTGATCGGGGAGATGGGCGCTTCGCATGCTCCCGCCAGCACCACGTCCGCGGCGCGCTCGCGGATGATCTCCACACCGTGCGCGAGGGCGTCCAGTCCGGAGGTGCATCCGGTCGACACCATGCAGGCGGGACCTTCCGCGCCGACCTCCCAGGCGACCTCCCGGACCACGGACGTCGGGACGAGGTAGTCGGGCAGGTGCGGCGATCCGTACGACGGATCCACCACCGCGAGCCTGCCGCTGTCGCTGACCACGCTGTACTCGCGTTCCAGGGAGGCCGTGCAGCCGACCGCGCTGCCGACGACGACGCCGGCGCGGGCCGGGTCGAGGCCGCCGGAGCCGAGCCCGGAGGCGGCCAGGGCCTCGCGGACGGTGACGACGGCGAACTGGGCGGCGCGGTCCATCCGGCGCCGCTGCCGGGGCGTCAGCCCGTGCCGGCCGGCGTCGAAGTCGATCTCCGCCGCCACCTGGGACCGGTACGGCCCCGGGTCGAACGCGGTGATCGTGCGGAAGGCGGGCTTGCCGCCGGTGACGGTCTCCCAGAACCCGCCCGTGCCCGCAGCGCCCGGCGTCAGGACCCCGATCCCGGTGATCGCGACGGGACGGGCCGGGCACCCGCTCATGCCCGCTCCCGCGTGCCCGCGCCGGACGGCGTCGCGTCCCTCGACGGCCCGGGGTCCGCGTCCACCGACGGGGGCGGCCCGTCGCCGGGCGGCTCCGCGGTCTCCACATGCCCCATCTCGGGACTCGGCGCCAGCGGCCCGAGGAACAGCACGGCCGTCACCGGCCGGTCGCCGCGGTTCTCGTAGCGGTGGCGGGCGCCCCGCCGGATCAGCAGCGACTCCCGGGGGCCGACGGTCTGCTCCGCGCCGTTGACGGCGACGAGGAGCCGCCCGTCGGAGACGTAGACGTGCTCGTCGGTGTACGGGTGGTAGTGCTCGCTGACGCGCTCGCCCGGCTCCAGTTCGAGAAGCGCCAGGAAGCCCGCCGTAGTCCGGGCCGTGCCCGGCGACAGGAGCACCCGGACGGTGCCGCCGAGCCGGTGGTTGGGGACGACGTCGCCGGCGCCGACCTTGACGGCTTCGAGAGCGGTCACGTCGTCCCGCCCCGTCTTCTGGGCGAGACCGGGCCGGCGGAGCGGGGGGCGAGGGGGCGGGTCATCAGGGGCGTTCCTTTCAGAGAACCGCGCGAACACACTTCTTATAACCAGGAATTGGCGATCAATTACTGAGCGCAGGTAGATTGTTGCGAGGCGCTCCGCAAAGCCACCGGCACCCCCTAAAAGGGCATTTTATTTGAGTCGATTACTCCGTATGCCCGAGCTAGGCGGCTCGTCAGATGGACGCGGTTCGCTGGCTTTTCAGCCATGGAGGTCGTCGATCATGTCTCTTGCGATCACTGCGTCTGAGCTGCCAGGAAGACCATCATGGCCGCGCGCCGAAGATCGGGGGCCACGGCTCGATCCAAATCGCCTCGCCATAAGCCGATCGCATCGGACGACACGAGAAACACGGGCGTCGCTTTCGGCGTAAACGGCGGCGGCGATGCCACCCGGAACGGTTGCACGTTCAATGAAGGCGTTCTCGAACCACTCTCGCCCAAGTACTTTCACCGGGGCGGATCAAATGTCGTCGGGGCGGCCTGGCAGGCAGGGTCTCATGACGGTTCGCGGACACCCGAAAGCGGAATGCCCGGGCTTCCCGCCGACACCGTGGCGGTCGGCCGCGGCAGCCGGGGACCGAGGGCGACGGCCGCCGCGGCTGGCACTGGGCATGGGCACCGGCTCGGGCTCACCGATGCGGGTGAATGCGGGGTGAATGCGGGTGAATCCGTGCGCTGGACGCCGATGCGGCCTCTAGGATGATCTTGAGCGGCAGTCGGGACGATCCGGGGGGCAGACGTGACCGAAGACCAGGTGGACCTGAACACCGGGATCCCCCATTCCGCCCGGGTCTACGACTACATCCTCGGCGGCAAGGACAACTACCCGGCGGACCGGGCGGCCGCGGCGAACATCGTCGGCGATTGGCCCAACCTCCCGAAATCCATGCGCGCCAACAGGAACTTCATGGCGCGGATGACCCGCCGACTGGTCGACGAGTTCGGCATCCGGCAGTTCCTGGACATCGGCACCGGGCTCCCCACCTCCCCCAACCTGCACGAGGTGGCCCAGGCCGTCGCGCCGGACTCGCGGATCGTCTATGTCGACAACGACCCGATCGTCCTGGTGCACGCCCGCGCTCTGCTCACGAGCACGCCGGAGGGCAGGACCACCTACCTCGACGCCGACTTCCTCGACCCCGACGCGATCCTGGGCTCCAGCCGCCTGGGCGAGACCCTCGACCTGAGCCTGCCCGTCGCGCTGAGCCTGATCGCGATCGTGCACTTCATGCCGGACGACGCCGAGGTCCAGCGGATCATCGACCGCCTGATGGAGCCCCTGGCTCCGGGCAGCATGCTCGCGCTGTCGACCTGCACGGCCGACAGCGCACCGGAAGAGGTCGCGGCGGGCGTGGCGGCCTACAACGCCAACGGCATCCCGCTGGTGGCGCGGACGAAGCCCGAGGTGGAGCGCTTCTTCGGCGGCCTGGAGATCCTCGACCCGGGCATCGTGCTCGTGAACCACTGGCACCCCGACCAGGCGGCGTCCGAGGTCGCGGACGCCCACGTCCACATGTACGGGGGCATCGGCCGCAAGCACTGACCCGTCCCGCGCCCGACGCATAGTGCGCGAGCAGGAGCGCACCATACGGCGGGGCCTGCAACGAGGCGGGCGGGGCACGGGCCCCACCCGCCTCGTGCAGGACGGGCGTTACTGCTTCAGCAGGGTCCGCATCTTCGCGATCTCGGCGGTCTGCGAGGAGACGATGCTCCCGGCCATCCGCTTGGCCGGCGGGAACATCCCGGCGGACTCCTCGGTCCTGGCCATGGCCACGGCGCCCTCGTGATGCTCGATCATCATCTCCAGGAACGCCTTGTCGAACGCCTCGCCCTTGGCCGCCCCCAGCTCCTTCATGTCCTGCTCGCTCATCATGCCGTCCGTGCCGCCATGGTGCATGCCGCCCATGCCGGTCATGCCGGGTGAGGGAACCGGGGCGCCCCAGTCCTTCAGCCACCCGGAGAGCTGCTCGATCTCCGGCGCCTGCGCCTTCCTGATCTCGGCGGCGAGGGACTTCACCTCCGCGGACGAGGCCCGGGTGGCCGCGAGGTCGGCCATCTCGACCGCCTGCCGGTGATGCGGGATCATCATCTGCGCGAACATGACGTCCTGGGCGTTGCGCCGGCCCGCCTGCGCGCCGCCCGGAGCGGGTGACGAGCTCGCGGCCGTCGAGTGCCCCGTCGTTCCGTGGGAGTCCTTGCCGTCACCGCACGCGGCCAGAGCGATCGCCATGGCCGGGACGGTCACGAGCGCGAACGCTCGCTTCATCGTGGTGTGCCTTTCGTGTCGAGTCCTGTGATCGGTGGTAGGCGACGACGCCCATGCGGGCATCGCCGAAGACCTGTCACAGCCTCAGCACGCTCAACCGATGCAGGGACGGTCGCGGCGGCGGCCGCCCCGCCAGCAGGATCCGAACCCGTGTCCGCCGGGGCGCGGCCACGGCGGGCGACGCCCGCAGGTGCAGCGCCAGGATGGCCGCGGCGACCGCGAGCACGGTCAGCATGGCCAGGCAGAGCTGGCCGCCGGGATGGTCGGGGTGGTCGGAGTGGGGACCGCCCGTTCCCTCACCATGAGGCGAGTGGTGCTCCGCCATCGCGACCCCGATCGGGGTTGCGTGTCCGGCCGCCATGGACGTCAGTGGAACGCCGCTCATGTCGGCCGGGTTCGAAGCGGCCTGGAAGCCGTGCATCGCCAGCAGGCCGAAGAGCACGCACAGGCCGAACGCCGACCGGAGGACGCGCCGGCGCGGAGAGCGCTCCGTCGACCCCTTCAGCCGTCCCACCCGCCGTTCCGCTCGTACCGCCCCGGGATGCCGCGCTCTCTCTGCGCCGTGCTCCCCGATCCTTGGGAACAGCGTAGCGATCGGCAGGCGTCGGCTGAGGCCATACTTCCCCGCCACGCCGGTCGTGCTGGACGAGCGCGGGTGAGAGGGCCGACAGGTATCAGCCTGGCAACCGTATTCAGCGCGCGACCGTCAAACGGGTCGTCCGCCTTTCGTCCGCACGAGTCGCCGCACGAGAATCGGGCGACCGCCTACGGAGGAGTGATCGAGTGAAGCAGCCCGTCCCGTACGTCCTTCCCGAGGCCAGGGAGAAGGCGATCGCCCTGGTCGCCGGAGGCGACATGATTCCCGCCATCAAGCTGATCCGGCAGGTCACCGGGCTCGGGCTCAAAGAGGCCAAGGATTACGTGGACGGCCTCAAGGGCGAGGCGTATGCGCGGTCGGTTCCGGTCGACGTCCAGGCCAAAGCGCGCGCGCTGATCGCCGAAGGCAGAGGGAAGGACGCGGTGAAGCTCGTCAGGCGGGAGACCTCTCTCGGGACGAGAGGGGCCAAAGAGTACGTCGATGCCGTCCGAGCCGGTTGGGTCCCCGCAGAGCCGCCCGCGGAAAGGCCCGTGCTGTCGGACCGGGTACGGGCCTTCAAGGCCGCCGGAGACTACGAATCGGCCATCGCGCTCGTCTGCGCCGAGACCGGAATGCAGCGCGAGGAGGCGCACCGCTTCATCGAGGCACTCCGCTGACCGGTGCGGCAGCACCGCACGAGGGGCCTGGCGCTGACCGTCGGCAGCGGGAACACGGAAGAGCCGCCGTCAAGGCGCTCCTCCGCCGGTATCACCACCCTTCCAGTGGAACGGGGAGCAGGGAAATGCGTGAACGTGGTCGGGGGCAGGCCCGAGCCTGCCGGGTGGGAGCGGGGGCGTTAGCCCTTCTCTTGGCTCTCTCCGCATGCGGGGATGGAGGTGACGAAGATTCCGGCGGCCCGAAGAAGACCGGCAAGGCGGCCGCCGAGGCCGGTTTCGCGGTCCCGATGGCGCACGACTCGGGCCCGGCGCACGTCGAACTCCTGAAGCTGAGCAGGACCTCCGCCAATACCGTCACCGGGCAATTCCGCATAGCCAACGATGGACAGAGCGAACTGAAGCTGCGGATCAGTCTGTTCGAGGGCGGTCGTGAAGGCGACATCCGCAGTCTGGAGGCGAACGGGATCGGATTGCTCGACGGGATCGGCGGCAAGC
Source organism: Spirillospora sp. NPDC049024 (assembly GCF_040649235.1). Classification (NCBI taxonomy): domain Bacteria; kingdom Bacillati; phylum Actinomycetota; class Actinomycetes; order Streptosporangiales; family Thermomonosporaceae; genus Spirillospora; species Spirillospora sp. NPDC049024. Next base: position 189,331 of record NZ_JBEZFD010000008.1, on the reverse strand, counting down.
TCTACATGCCGCTGAGGACGGCCGACGGCACGTGCCTGTGCACCGCGCTCGGCGCCGAAGGGCTCCCACCCGGTGCCTCGCTGGACGTCTACGCGGTCTTCCCCGCTCCGCCCGCCGCGGTGAAGAGGGTGACGGTGACGCTCCCCCTGACCGTGCCGATGCAGGACGTGCCGATCAGTGACGGCCCGCTGCGGGCGCTGCCGGACCAGAAGGATCCGGCCTCGGTGTCGCTGGCGCCGCCCCGCATCCTCACCGTGGCCGGGGTCGCCCAAGGCGACGACCAGTCCGTGGACGACGACGGCGACAACCGTGCCGTGCGCCTGTCGTCGGACGTGCTGTTCGCCCTGAACAAGGCCGATCTGACACCGCAGGCCGACAAGCTCCTGCGCGGCGTGGCCCAGCAGGTCGACGCCTCCCGAGGCAGCACGGTCAAGGTCGACGGCTACACCGACTCGAGCGGCGACGACGCCATCAACCGACCGCTGTCGGAGCGGCGCGCCAAGGCCGTCGCCGACCGGCTCAAGCAACTGGTCACCCGCACCGGCGTCACCTTCCAGACCGCCGGACACGGATCAGCCGACCCCGTGGCGTCCAACGACAGCGAGAGCGGGCGCCGAAAGAACCGCCGGGTCACCGTCAGCTTCACCATGCCGCCTCCGCCGGCCGCCCCGGCGAGTGGAAAACCCTACCGCTGGGCGCCCGGCAAGCCGACCTCGTCCAAGACGGCGGCGTTCACCGCGCCGGAGGCCAAGAACCTGCAGGTCGAAGTGAACTCCATGCATCGCGACCAGGCAGGCCTGACCACCTTCGTCTGGACGCTCCGCAATAACGGTAAGTCCCAGGCGGACGTGGGCTCGGCGTTCGAGGTGGACCTCCAGTACCACGACATGACGACGCCCACGTCGCAGAGCACTGACGGCATCTCCATCCTCGACACGGCCAATGGCACCTGGTACTACCCGTTGCGCGCATCGAGCGAGGAATGCGTCTGCGCCTCCTTGATCCGCAGTGACGCGAAGAAGGTCCTCGACCCCGGGGAGAGCGTGACCTACTCGGGCGTCTACCGGCTTCCGGCCGAGGTCCGGACCGTGGACATCGACTTCCCCTGGTCCGGCCATGAAGGGCTCCGCATGAAGGGCGTCGCGGTCAATTAGCCGACGTCCCGCACACCGCCGACGGCGAAGGGCGTGGCCGCCTGACGCTCCGCTGCCCGTTTCCCGGAAGCGAAGCCTCAGGCGGCCGTCGCCAGGGCGGAGACCCCCGATCCGGCGAGCTCGTCCAGGGCCGCTTGTCGCCCGGAGATGGCGAGAAGCAGCGAGAGCGCGGTTCCGCTCACTTCCAGACCATCTCCGATGGAGAGGTCGGCGTCCGTCGCCGTCAGCCGGATCCGGGCCGTCAACTCCTTGGCTCCGCCGAAGGAAGCCGACGTGCGGGCCTGCAGACGGACTGCTCTGACGACGGCCTCCGAAGGATAGGAATGGACGAGCCCCAAGGGACGGCGGATGTCCTCGCCGTGGACGACTTCCTCGACGAGCCGGCTGTCGAGCGGCGCCGGAGGGGTCGACCTCCGCGGCGCCACCCGACGGAGGCGCTCCAAAGTCTCCTGCGGAGAAGCACCGCGCTCCCGCTCCACTCCCTGTGCGTTCTGCCGATGGAAGTCGAACCGGGCCTGCGCGAGGCGGACGACGAAACCGAGGCGCGTCGTACGGGCCGTGTCGACCAGATGGGCCACCACGTCATGCACCGTCCACCCGTCGCACAGCGACGGTTCCTCCCACTGCTCGGCGTCGAGGTGCGAGAGGTCCTCGATCAGCGCGGCACGCTCCGCGTGCACCATCGGCCACACATCACTCACGGCTTCTCCCAGGCTCGCCATCACGTCCGCACCTAGGACTCACGCCCCGACGAGAACTCATCGCAGGGCGGAACGCCGTGTCAGCGGTGGTCGTTCTCCTTCAGTTCGACGACCCAGGCGCGGCGCTCGGCGATCTTGCCGTCGCGCATGACGAAGACCTCCGCCATGGACATGCGCATCTCGCCGCCCGCGGCGCGTTCCACCGTCCCGGTGAGTTCCGCCGGTCGGTCGGAGCGGTCGGCGCGTTCTCGACATCGTTTCGCCTGCGAGTTCGGCGCGAAGGGCGCCGGTCCTCCTCGTCGGCGGGCGCGGTTCGGGCTGGCCAGGGACCATAATGGTCGTTCACCGTCCTACGGAGGAACTGCAGCGATGGCCGATGCCGCTCCCAAGCCGCGGTTGCGGGCGCCGGCCCGCAGGGCTCTGATCACAGCGGCGGCGGTCAAGGTCTTCGCCGAGAAGGGGTACCACGGCGCGGCCCTGGGCGAGATCGCGGCGGCCGCCGGGGTGGCGCGGACGGTCATGTACGACCACTTCCCCTCGAAGCGCGTCCTGCTCCTGGCGGTGATGCAGGAGGAGAACGCCTCGCTGATCGAGTACGTCGGGGCCCGCATCCGGTCGTCCGGCACCGCCGAGGACCGGATGCGCTCCACGATCGAGGCCTACTTCAGCTTCGCGCAGAGCCGTCCCGATTCCCGGCGCCTGCTGTTCGACCGCACCGGCGAGGACGACCCGGAGGTCCAGATCGTCCGGCAGGGCATCCGCGAGTCGCGGACCCGCGCGGTGACGGCGCTGCTGGCCGACGACATCCGCACGGTGGGGACCGAGCCCGGCGAGCCCATCGCCGAGGCCATGGTCGAGCTGATCATCTCGGGTCTGGACGGGGTGGCGCAGTGGTGGGAGCGCAACCCCGACATGCCCAGGTCCATGCTGGTCGAAGGTGCGATGCGGCTGCTCTGGACCGGGCTGGGCGCCTGAACGTCAGCCCACGCTGCCGTCGTGGTGGTCGTACGGGGTGCCGGTGACTCCGGACCGGGCGGCGATCTTGGAGATCGTGGCGACGCCCCTTCGCTGCCAGGCGTCGCCGTCGCGGGTTCGCGCCTCCATCCTGCGTTGGGCGTTCGGCAGGCGGTCGCCGACTCGGCGCATGGCCACGTTGAGGTGGACGAGGCGTCGGGCGATGCCCTGCCAAGGCTGGAGGCGCACCGTCGCGAAAGGGGAGGCACGCAGGAGGGCCCGGACGAGCGATTCGCCGGTGAGGGCCGAGACCAGGCCGAGCAGCGGGGCCGCGCCGTGGACCTGCAGGCGCCGCAGCACCGGGTTGCCGCTGAGGACGTGGTCGCAGGCGGCTTTGACCGTGACGTCGGTCCATTCCGTCGGGCCGCCCGCGGTGAGGATCATGTGGTGGGCCATCCGCAGGCCGTCGACGGCGTTCCGCGGGACGAGTTCGTCGGCCACGCCCATCAGGTGGGCGATGTAGGCCCAGTACAGCATGACGTCGTCCAGGTCGGCGGGCGCGATCCGGCGGCCGTGCGCGTGGTCGAACAAGGGTGGAAGCAGCCCGAAGGTGACCGCCGCCCCCATGGTCATGGCGTTGGAGATGGGGTTGCCGTGCCGAGCGAAGTGCTCGTCGCCCCAGATCCGGCGCAGGGCGAGTCGTGCCTGGGCGTGCATCAGCCTGACCTTGACGATGCTCTTGAAGACCGGGGAGTGCCGGTCGGCGCCGCCGGGGCGGGTGACGTTGTGGAACCAGGTGACGGTCTCCAGTTCGCGTCTGCGGAAGTCAGCGAGGAACCGGCGGGTCTGGCCGGTCGCGGAGGACACCTCGGCCCCCACGAAGGTGCCCATGGCGTCGCTGAGCATCATGGTGAGCTTGCCGGAGAGGGACGCGTTGATCCACAGCCGCCGTCCCCTCTCCCAGGCGCCGGCGTCGAACCACTCAGGGGGATGGTCCAGGTGGCGGAACAGGTCGACGAGCGCGGGCGGCGGGTCGGCGACCGCGTCGATGCCGTGGTCGAGTGCCTGGTCGAACATCCGGCGGCCTCGCGACATCCCGGTCTTGGTGAAGGCGAGGACGACGGCGTCCATCAGTTCGTCGCCCTGCCAGCGGTGGTCGTCGAACAGCCGGGTCAGCGGTGTCTGGACGGGAACGGCCCGCACCGGGATCCAGGGCGAGAACTGCTCGATGTGCGGTTCGGTCAGCCAGAGCGGTGAGACCGCCGCGGTCTCGGGCGGGGGCCGCAGGAGCATGCCTTCCCGGTAGTAGTAGTCGTAGGGGTGCCGGTCGGCGTCCGGCCGGGCGTCCGTTCCGCTGTTCAGCGTTGACATCGGGTTCTCCAGGTGGCGATGAGGCAGGGGATCCCGCTAGCCCGCTCGTTCGGTCTCGCTGTATCCGGCAGGTGGAGCGCTCGCGCTCGGTCGCCGTCCGGGCGGGAGGGCGGCCCGCCGTCCGGGCGGCGGCTGCGGGCCGGCCTCGCGTTCCAGGCGGGCCGCCTCCTCGCGCAGCCGTGCGGCGTGTTCCCGTGCGTCGGCCGGCTGCGGGCCGCCCTCGGCCGGGCGGTCGGCGGGTTCGTCGTCGTGCAGCCCCTGGGTCTCGGTCTTGAGGATGCGTGCCGAGCGTCCGAGCGAGCGGGCCAGTTGCGGGAGTTTCGCCGAACCGAAGAGCAGCAGGACGACGGCCAGGATGATGAGCGTTTCGCTGGCGCCGAGGCCGGCCATGGCGGTCCCCTTCCGTCAGTGTGCGAGGTGGTAGTCGGTCGGATCGAGGCGGCGGGTGCGGCGGCGGTAGCCGGTCATGGAGCCCGGCCAGTTGTTGGTGTTGCGGTGGTCGGCGTCCAGGTACCAGCTGTCGCAGCCGCCCTGGTTCCAGACGGAGGTGGCCAGCCGGTTCTGGGCGGCGGCGTCGAAGCGGTCGAGGACGTCGGCGCGGACGTCCATCGAGGTCACCCCTCCGGCGAGGAGGCGGGCCGCCTGGACGATGTAGGCGGCCTGGCTTTCGAGCATGTGGACGATGGAGCCGGACCCGACGTTGGTGTTCGGCCCGTACATGAGGAAGAAGTTGGGGAAGCCGGTGACGGCGAGGCCGAGGTAGGCGCGGGCGCCGTCCTTCCAGGCGGCGTTGAGCTCCTGCCCGTGGGCGCCGAAGACGCGCATCGGCGCGACGAAGTCCTGGGAGCGGAACCCGGTGGCCCAGATGAGGGTGTCGAAGACGTGGCGGCCGCCGTCGGCGGTCCGGGCCCCGTCGGGGGCGAGCTCGACGATGGGGCTGTCCACCACGGCGACGTCCGGGCGGTTGAGCGTCGGGTAGTACTCGCTCGAGGTGAGGATGCGCTTGCAGCCCGGCTCGTAGCGGGGCGTGAGGCGCCGCCGGAGCTGCGGATCGCGGACCGACCGGAGCGCGTACCGGCACAGCAGGCGGACGGGCAGCGACAGGACGCGGCGGCCGCGCGGGGAGATCAGCGCCGGGTTGAGGACGCACTCGAACCAGAGGAACACGCCCAGCCGCGAGAGCCGCTGCACCGCGGGCAGGCGGCGGTTGAGGGCGTGCCGCCAGCGCGGGTAGAGCCGGTCGGGCTTGCGGCTGATCCAGTGCACCTCGATCTGGAAGACCGTCAGCCGCTCGGCGGCGGGGGCGATGAGCGGGACGAACTGGATCGCGCTGGCCCCGTTGCCCACCACGGCGACGCGCCTGCCCGCCAGGTCGTGGTCGTGCTTCCAGCGGGCTGAGTGGAACATCGTCCCGCCGAACCGGTCCTGTCCGGGCAGGCACGGCACGGACGGGTTGGACAGCTGCCCGCATGCGGCGACGAACAGGTCGAACTCGTGGACCTCGCCGTCGCTCGTGTGCAGGCGCCAGCGCTCGGTCTCGGCGTGGAAGTAGGCGTCGGTGACCGTGGTGCGGAACCGGAAGTGCGGCGTCAGGCCGTACTTGTCGGCGCAGTGGCGCAGGTAGGCGAGGATCTCGGGCTGCTCGGCGAACCGGCGCGCCCAGTCGGGCTTGGGCTCGAAGGAGTAGGAGTACAGGTGGGACGGCGCGTCGCAGGCGGCGCCGGGATAGGTGTTGTCGCGCCAGACGCCGCCCGGCCCGTCGGCCCTGTCGAAGATCGTGATGTCCTCGAAGCCCGCCTTCTTCAGGGCGATGGCCAGGCCGATCCCGCTGAACCCGCTGCCGACGACGGCGATCGAGACCGGGCGGCGGCCGGTCTCGGGCCCGCCTCCGCGCCGCGGCGGCCGTCCGGCGTCCGCGGCTCGCGCTTTTCCGACACTCATGTCGGTTAGGGTGACCGCACCGGAGGACGGGAGTCAAGACGATGCGGAAAGATCCGCCAAGGACGCGGATGCGGGGGCCGGCGCGGCGGGCGCTCCTCACGGCAGCGGCACTGGAGCTCTTCGCCGGCAAGGGCTACCACGGCACGTCGCTGAGCGAGATCGCCGCTCACGCCGGAGTCGCGCGAACGGTGGTGTACGACCACTTCCCGTCGAAGCGCGGCCTGCTGCTGGCCGTCATGCAGGAGCAGAACACGGCGCTGATGAGTCACGTCGGCGCCCGCATCACCGCGATGGGACCCGCCGAGGAGCGGATGCGGTCGACCATCGACGCGTATTTCAGCTTCACCGAAACCGGGTCCGCCGGGCGCAGACTTCTCTTCGACCACGCGAACGAGGACGATCCGGAGATCCGGATCGTCCGCCAGGGCATCCGGGAGTCCCGGGCCCAGGCGGTGACCGCCCTGCTCGCCGACGATATGCGGGCGATGGGCGTCGACCCCCGCGAACCGATCGCCGAGGCGATGGTGGAGCTCGTCATCACCGGCCTGGACGGGGTGGCCCAGTGGTGGGAGCGCAATCCCGAAATGCCCAGAACCCTGCTGGTCGAAGGCGTGGTGAGGCTGCTGTGGAACGGACTCGGCAGACCGCGGTGACCCGGCGCGCCCCCCCCGGAACGAGATCACGCGAAGGGGTTGACGCCGCGCGGCGGCGTGCTCATAGTGAGGGGCCATCCGCAACCGACATGAGTGTCGGTTAGCAACCACCCCCAAGGAGTGCGCCGTGGAGGACAGGACTCCATCGCAGACCCCGTCGTCGCAGAGCGAGCCGCCGGCGAGCGGGCAACCGGGCGCCGGCGGCGGGCTGGGCCGCCGCCAGTTCGTCACCGGAGCGATCGCCGCCGCCGGAGCCGTCGCCGCCGCCGGAGCCCTCGGCTCCGGGGCCGCGCAGGCCGCCGTCCCCGCCGCCCGCCGCGCCCCGCGGACCGGCCGCGCGGCCGCCGGACGCCGTGTCGCGATCTTCGGCGGCGGGATGGGCGGGCTGTCGACCGCCCACGAGCTGGCCGAGCGCGGCTTCCAGGTGACCATCTACGAGCGCAAGGCCTGGGGCGGCAAGTGCCGCAGCATGCCCGTCCCGAACACCGCGAGCGGAGGCCGGCAGGACCTGCCCGCCGAGCACGGGTTCCGGTTCTTCCCCGGCTTCTACCAGAACCTCCCCGACACCATGTCCCGGATCCCACTGCCGGGCGGGGGCAAGGCCTTCGACAACCTTGTCGCGGGCGACCAGGTCGCCGCGTTCTACAAGGGCACCAAGTTCACCTTGCCCGCCAAGGGCAGCATCATCGGCACGCTCAGCCCGGACTCGCTGCTGGCGTTCCTGCAGACCGCGCTCAACGTGGCCGGGGCCGTCCCGGCGGTGGAGGTCGGCTACTTCCTCCAGAAGATGATCGCGTTCGTCACCAGCGGACCCAAGCGCCGCTACCAGCAGTGGGAGAACATGAGCTTCTCCCAGTTCGTGCACGCCGAGAAGATGTCCAAGGCCTACAACGAGCTGCTGGTGGAGATGTTCACCGGCACCCTCGTGGCGGCCAAGCCCGACAAGGCCAACGCCCACACCATGGGCCTGATGGCGGAGGCGTGGGTCTACAGCACCCTCGGCCTGGGCGGCTACAAGGCGCCCGACCGGCTGCTGAACGCCCCGACCAACGAGGCGCTCATCGACCCGTGGGTGGCCTACCTCAAGTCGCTCGGCGTGACCTTCCAGTCCGACGCCACCCTCACGCGGCTCGACGTCACGGACAAGAAGATCAGCGGCGCGCAGATCACCGGCGCATCCGGCACCAGCAATGTCGACGCCGACTACTACGTGCTGGCGGTGCCGGTCGAGCGCGCCGTGCCGCTGCTCAACGACCAGATCCTGGCCGTCGACCCGAGCCTGAAGTCGCTGCGCGAGCTGACGACCGACTGGATGAACGGGATCATGATCTACCTGCGGCAGCCGATCGACCTGGCCAAGGGGCACGTCGCCTACGCCGGGCAGCCGTGGGCGCTGACCTCCATCAGCCAGGCCCAGTTCTGGAAGAAGAAGTTCGGCACGACCTACGGCAACGGCCAAGTCAACGAGTGCCTGTCGATCGACCTGTCCGCCTGGGACAAGCCCGGCATCCTGTACGGCAAGGCGGCCAAGGACTGCACCTCCGACCAGATCTTCAAGGAGGTCGTCGCCCAGCTCCGCAAGGCCCTGCCCTGGAACGGGATCATCCTCCAGGACGCCAACATCCACTCCTACTTCATCGACCCGGCCATCACGGGGAACGGAACCCCGCAGGTCGCCAACGACGAGCCCCTCCTCATCAACAGGCCCAGCTCCTGGAACTACCGGCCCGAGGCCGCCACCGCCCTGCCCAACCTGTTCCTGGCCTCCGACTACGTCCGCGCCGACATCAACCTGGCCACCATGGAGGGCGCCAACGAGGCCGGACGCAAGGCCGCCAACGCCATCCTGGACGCCTCCGGCGCCGACGGCACCCCGGCCAAGCTGTTCAAGCTCTACCAGCCGAACGAGTTCAAGGGCTTCTTCGACGACGACGACCGCCGCTTCGACCGCGGCGAGGCCAACTTCTTCGACCTGTACGACCCGGCCAAGCCGTAGTCCGGCCGGTTCCTCCAGTGAGCCGCCGCCCGCGGCCCGGCCTAGCGCGCCGACAGGCCAGGGCCGCGGGCGGCCTGGGAGGTCGTGCCATGAACATCCCGCACATCGGGTTCCAGTCCCTGCCCTTCCTGTCCACCGGCATCTACTTCTGCGGGCTCGCCTGGTGCAAGATGGCCGCCGCCGCCATGCCTCCCCTGCGCGGCGACCGGCCCTGGCGGCTCGCATGGGCGCTGGCGGGCAGCCGGATGTGGTTCTTCGGCGCCGTCGTGATCGGCGCCGGCGCCGCCGTCCAGACCGCCGCCCTGCACGGCCTGTCGCTGTTCCAGGCCCAGCCGATGCTGCTGGCCGGGCTCTCGATCCTGCTCGTGCTGGCGGTTCCCGTGCTGCGCGAGCGCCTCACCCCGCGCGAATGGGCATGCGTGGCCCTGCTCGCCGCCGCGACGGCGTTGTTCGTCCATGCCGCGCCGACCGGCCAGGACGCGCCGCTCCTGACCAGGACCGCACCGCCCGCCCCCGTCGTGGTGGCCGTCGCCCTGCCGTCCCTGCTGGTGCCGTGCCTGGGCCTCCTCACGGGCGACCTCCGCCGCGGCGGGATGCACGCCCGGCCGCTGACCGGCGTCGCGCTCGCCGTCAACGTGGGCCTCCTGACGACCGGGTCGCTGCTGCTCGGGGAGCCCTGGCCCGGCGACAGGAGGCCGGCGTTCCTGGCCCTCGCGCTGTCGGTCCTGGCCATAGCCGCCATCCCGCACCACGAGCGGACGGCTTCCCACTCGCGCTTCCTCCGGGTGCCGACCACCCGCTGACCACGGCCGCTCTCGCGGCGTCGGCTCGACGGCCTCGGCCGGTGCCGCGCACCCCCCCGATACTTAGCCCTTGCGCTAACCATCGCGGGGACGCAATACTTAGCCACATGGCACAGTATTCGGCGGAACTGGACGGCGTGTTCGTCGCCCTCGCCGACCCGACCCGGCGCGCCGTCGTGCGGCGCCTCGGCCGCGGGCCCACGAGCGTCGGCGACCTCGCCCGCGAGTTCCCCATGACACTCCCCTCGTTCATGAAGCACGTGCGGACCCTCGAATCGAGCGGGCTCATCCGCACCGTCAAGTCCGGCCGGGTGCGCACCTGCGCGCTCAACCGCGAACGGCTCGCCCTCGTCGACGACTGGCTCGCCGAGCAGCGCCGGATCTGGGAGGGGCGCACCGACCGCCTCGACCAGTTCGTCACCGACCCGGAGGAAAGGCAATGAACCCCGAACTCGACCTCGGCCTGGAGCGGATCATCCGCGCACCGCGCGCGGCGGTCTGGCGCGCCTGGACGGACCCGTCCCAGCTGGCGCAGTGGTGGGTCCCGGCCCCGGCCCGCTGCGTGGTGGACCGCCTGGAACCGCGGCCCGGCGGGGCGTTCGTCACGCGGTTGAGCGAGGACGGGTCCGCGTTCGTCCCGCACATGGACGCGTGCTTCCTCGCCGTCGAGGAGGCCCGCCGGATCGTGTTCACCAACGCGGTCGACAGCACATGGCGGCCCGCGCACCCCGCGCCGGTCCCGATGACCGCCACGATCACGCTGGACGACCATCCGGACGGCACCGACTACCGGCTCGTCGTCCGGCACGGCGACCCGGAGGCCCGCGCCCACCACCACGAGCTCGGCTTCGCCGACGGCTGGGGCACGGTCGCCGGCCAGCTGGCCGCCTTCACCGAGAGGACGACCGCACGATGAAGATCACCCTTACCGAGTTCGTCACGCTCGACGGGGTCAGCCAGGGCCCCGGCTCGCCGGACGAGGACACCACGGGCGGCTTCGCCCGCGGGGGCTGGCTCGTCCCCCACCTGGACCCGGCGTTCGTCCGGCGCGTCTCCGACTGGCTCGACCTCGCCGACGGCCTGCTCCTCGGCCGGCGGACCTACGAGGCGTTCGCGCGCGACTGGCCGAAGATCACCGACCCGGCCGACCCGTTCGCCGAACGGATGAACACGCTGCCGAAGTACGTCGTGTCCAACACCCTCCCCGAAGGGACCTGGGACCCCACCACCGTCCTCGCGGGCGATCCGGTCGAGACGGTCGCGGAACTCAAGGCGCGGCCGGGGCGGGAACTGCAGGTGCACGGCAGCGCCCGGCTGGGAGACGCGCTGCTGTCGGCCGGCCTGGTCGACACGCTCCGCCTCGTGGTGGCACCCGCAGTGCTGCGGGCCGGCCGGCGCCTGCTGGACGCGCCGGGCGTCCCGACCGGTCTGCGGCTCGTCCACCACGAGGCGACCCCGAAGGGCCTGCTGCTCCTCGAATACGAGACCACGGGCCAAGCGCTCCAAGGCGAGTACGAAGGTGTCGCCGCGCTCGCCTGAGCCGCCGCCCCGGCTAGCGTCCCTGGGAGCGCACGACCACCCGGCGGATGAGCTGAACGTCGGTCAGCGGTCCCGTGGACGCGGCGAAACCGAACTTGACGGTGCTCGGGACGGGCTTCGGAGCGGCGAACCTCAGCACCCGCTTGAAACCGTCGCCGTTCCGGAAGTCGATGTCGACCGTCGCGACCGGGTTCCGTCCGCGTGAGATCGCCACGCGGACGATCCGCTTCACCGGTTCCAGGAGCTTTTCGGCCCTTTCCGGGGTGGCATTGGCGGGCATCTTCTTCAGGTCGCCGTGGAGCCGGCCCGGAAGCGACGACCGCCAAGGGCCGTTGCGCGTGGAATTCTCGGTGGAGGCGGCGAGCAGGCAATAGCCGGTGGTGCCGTTTCCGGGGCCGCGCGCGGTCACGATGTTGGGGCCGGGAGCGGGCGGGCGGAACGCCGTCCCGGCGGGAGAACGGCGGTCGCAGCCGTTCCCGCGCCCCTCTCCGTCGCCGAAGTACTCCCCGAGGACGTCGAGGCCGATGCCGAGATAGCCGCCGTCCACTCCCGGGACGAACTGCGCGTCGGGGCTGCCGCCCGGCTGCTTCTGGGCGTAGCCGAGGCTTCCGCCGAACGCGCCCGGCGTGGCGAGGCGCCGGGCGCCGTCGGTCAGGAAGAACGAGATCCCGTCAGCCGGCCCCCGCGTGGTGTTGCCGTACTGCCACTGCTCGAAGGTCACCTCCAGGCCGTCCTTCGCCGGGATCGGCGAGTCGAACATCACGGCGCCGGTCTGCTCGACGTGGGCGTCGGTGAGCTGGAGGTATCCGCGGGGCGCCGCGCCGCCCGGCGGCACGGGACCGACCGGATCCCGGCGGCAGCCCCCGAGCGGATGGTTCGCGGCCTCCGCCGGGGGGTCCCCGCGCCGCGCGCCCGTCAGGCAGGCCGACCCGTACCCGATGAAGCGCGAATCCGCGGTGGCCCCGGTGAACGGTTCCTCGGCCAGCACCGGTCCCGGACGCCGGTCCGCGGCCGACGCGTGACCGAACGACGCGACGACGGCGGCGACACCGACCGCCGCCGCAATGCAAGCTCCCCGATGCCTCATGCCGTTGTCCCCCCACGCGGGTCCGAAGTGATCCTTCTTCCGCCTCATCTGAACACAGGCTCGCGACGAGACGCCCGCATTGCCGATATCGCTGCGCAATGCGAGATCATTCTTTACCGGAACGCATGGCGTCCCATGTGCCGGAAACCTGTTTCCCGCGAGTGGCCAGAAATAGGCCGTTCTTCGAAATTCACCATTTTTAGCGATACGCCGGGGAGACGGCGCAGCGGGGGCGGGTGCGGAGCTGGTAGGACACGGCGGCGATGGCCAGGGCCCAGCCGTATCCCCCGAAGGCCAGCGAGGCCGCCTCGCCGAGAGACGGCCAATGAGGGTCGGAGCCGACGACCCCGGTGTCGAGGAGGATCCCCAAGACCATGCCTCCCGCGCCGTACAGGGCCAGCGTCGGGGCGACCAGCCAGACCGGCGCCAGCGGGAGGAACCTGGGCACCCGCCTGCCCGCCAGCCACGGCGCCCAGCGCGGGAACACCATGCCCCAGGGGCGGACCAGGCCGAGCAGGAGAAAATCCGCGAGGCCGATGAGCAGCAGCAGGACCAGCAGCATGTAAGGGCGTGGCCCGTCGGTGTAGTGGTCCTTGACCTCGGCCCAGCCGCCGAGAGTGCCCAAAGCGTGCAGGGTGAAGTAGGGCGCGAACGCCGCGCAGCCGGCGTAGGCGGTCCAGCGCACCCTGCGCGGCGCGGCCTGGGGCGCCGGACGTTCCACGCCCGCCGTCCGCCGGGCGTGCACCCGTCCGCAGCGGGTGCAGGCCGAGGCCGTCCGGCGTCGCCACGACACCGCCGAGGCCGCGAAGAGGGCACCGACCGCGGCGAAGCACAGCCGCTCGGCGAAGCCCGACCAGTCGCCGTCCCCGCCGCGGTCGCGGACGGAGCCCGTCAGCGCCAGCTCGACCAGGTTCAGCAGCACGAAGCAGCTGCCGGCCAAGGCCGACGCGGCCGCGGTCCACACTCCCGCGGAGACGACCCGGACCGGGAGCGCCCGTCCCCACGGGCGGACGGTGGCGGCCGCGAACACCGCGCCGACCAGCAGCACGGCGGTCGCGGGCAGGGCCGAGCGGGGCACGCCGACCACCGAGAGGCGTCCCGCGAGCGCGCCGCCCAGGAGTGCCGCTCCGTACAGTGCGGCGCATCCGGCTGCGGCATATCCCGCCCACGAAGGCCACCGCCGCCACCATCCGGTCAGCGGCAGGGCACGGCCGGCCGGCGCTTCCGTCATGTGATCCCTCGCTCTCAACGCCTCGACGAACGTCAGGGCACAGCCTCATCCGCGACCGGCCGGCCGGCCTCCCCCGGCAGAGGGAGGCGCCTCCCCTCCAGGTCTCGGCGCGCCCCCGCGGCCAGGTCGGGTGAGTATTAGCGCTGTTATATTAGCGCTGTGACATCTTCGGACCCGACCGCGGCACCCGGGCGGTGGAGCGGCCTGTTCGCCCTGCTGGCCGGCATCGACGCCCAGATCGAATCGCTGTACACCGAGCGCGGCATCCGGGGAGTCCGCCCCCGGTTCGCCTACCCCCTGATCCGGCTCGCCCATACCGGCCCGCTGACGATCCGCGAACTGGCCGAGTCGCTGGACCGCTCCCACTCGGCGATGAGCCAGACGATCGCGGCGATGCGCCGCGAGGGACTGGTCGACTCCGAGCCCGGCGCGGACGCCCGCACGCGGCGCGTCACCCTGACCGACCGCGGTCGCGGCCTCGTCCCCTTCCTGGAGGCCGAATGGCGCGCGACCGAGGCGGCGGTCGCCGAACTCGACGACGAGGTGCCCCATCCGCTCAGCGGCGTCGTCGCCGAACTGGAGCGCGCGCTGGCCCGGCGGCCGATGCGGGACCGGATCCTCTCCCGCCTGGAGGCGCCGCCCCCCGATCCCGCGCCTCCGGCCGCCCCGGCCGAGCCGTAGCCGTGGTCTGGCGCGAGACGGTCGTCGACGTCCGTCCGCTGCGCGGCAGCCGGGCGTTCCGCGACCTGTGGCTCGGGTCGTCCCTCGCTTCGATCGGCGGGCAGATCGCCGTCGTCGCCGTCCTGCAGCAGGTGTGGGAGCTGACCCGCAGCCCGCTGTGGACCGGGGCCATCGGGCTCGCCACGGGTGTGCCGATGCTCGTCCTCGGCCTGGTCGGGGGGACGCTGGCCGATGCCATGGACCGCAGGAGCCTCGTCCGCGCCACCACCGGCGGCCAGACGCTCGCGGCCCTGGCCCTCACGGCGCAGGCCGCCGCGGGCAACCGGTCGGTGGCGCTGCTGCTGGCCCTGGTCGCCGCCGGCGCCGGCTGCGCGGCGCTCGGGGCCCCGGCCCGGCGCACCTTCCCCGTCCGGCTGCTGCCCGCCGACCAGGTCGCCGCGGGGCTCGCGCTGCAGAACATCGCCTTCCAGGCGGCCATGCTGGTCGGGCCCGCGATCGCGGGCGTCGTGCTCGCGCAGTGGCGCTACCCCGCCGCGTACGCGATCCAGGCCCTGGCCGTCACCGCGTCGCTGGCCGCCGTGCTCCGGCTGCCCGCGATGCCCGCGCCGCGCGCGGACGGCTCCCCGCAGGCGGGACGGCCCGGTCGGGGGCCGCTTCCGGGAGGCTGGGCGATCGTCTTCCGGCACCCCATCCTCTGCGGGTCCTTCAGCATCGACCTCGCCGCCACCGTCCTGGCCATGCCCGTCGCGCTCTTCCCCGTGGTCAACGAACTCCGTTTCGGCGGCGATCCCCGGACGCTCGGGCTGTTCCTGTCCGCGCTCGCGGTCGGCGGGCTCGCGGCGGGCCTGCTCTCGGGGACGGTCACCCGGCTCCGCCGCAGCGCCCTGGTCCAGCTCGTCGCGGCCGCGGTCTGGGGCCTGGCCCTCGCCGGCTTCGGCCTGGCCGGGCCGCTCTGGCTCGCCCTCTGCTGCCTGGCCGCGGCCGGCGCGGCCGACACCGTGGCCGTGGTCACCCGCGGCGCGCTGGTGCAGATCGAGACGCCCGACCACTACCGGGGCCGGGTCTCCTCGGTCGAGCACGTCATCGGCGTCGCCGGCCCCGAGATCGGCAACTTCCGCGGCGGGCTCCTCGCGTCCCTCACCTCCGCGCCGGTGGCCCTCCTCGCGGGCGGTCTGGCCGCGGCGGCCGCCGTCGTCTCCGTCGGCCTCTCCAACCGCCCCCTGCGCCGGCACCGGCTCGCGCACGAGCGCGGCGACGGCCGACCGCCCGCGATCCAGGCCCGGCCGCCGGTCACGGAGGGACCCGGAAGAGGGCTGGCGAGGCCCTCGCCCCGTCCGTGAGCTGCACTGGCCGCCGTGGAATTCGCCTAATGTCGTGTTCCGGTCGGCTCTGAAATCATGTTCGGAACCTCATTGGCGGCGATCAGGGGCGGCCGGGCCGGCCACGGAGATCACGGAGCAAACAGGAGAGGGCCATGGACGTCGAGCGGACATCGCTGCCGGGCATCGGGCTGCGGCATGTGTTCACCACCGGGCGGGGCCGCCAGATCGGGGTGGTGTCGCACCGCACCGGCCGCCGGGATCTGGTGATCTACGACAAGGACGATCCCGATACCTGCGTGGTGTCGGTGGCGCTCGCGGACGAGGAGGCCAACGCCCTGGCCGAGCTGCTGGGCACCGGCCGCGTGGTGGAACGGCTGGCCGAGCTGAACCGGCAGGTCGACGGCCTGATGACCGAGCAGATCCCGCTCACGGCCGCCTCGCCGTACGTGGGCCGCCGGATGGGCGACACCCGGGCCCGGACCCGCACCGGCGCCTCGATCGTGGCGGTGGTCCGCGAGGGCGAGGTCATCGCCAGCCCGCGACCGGACTTCGAGTTCCGCGCCGAGGACGTCGTGGTGGTGGTCGGCACCGACGAGGGAACGGCCGCCGTCGCGGCCATCCTGCACGGCGGGTGAGAGGGATCTATGCACGCTGCGACACAACTGATCGAACTGGGCGCGATCGTCCTGGCGCTGGGCCTGCTGGGCGCGATGGCGGTCCGCTTCTCCATCTCCCCGATCCCGCTGTACCTGGTGGCGGGGCTGGCCTTCGGCTCAGGCGGCATCCTGCCGCTCGGCGCCAGTGAGGAGTTCGTGGCGCTCGGCGCCGAGGTCGGGGTGATCCTGCTCCTGTTCACCCTCGGGTTGGAGTACACCGCCGGGGAACTGGTCGGAACGCTGCGGACCTCGGCTCCGGCGGGGCTCGCCGACCTGCTGCTCAACGCCACGCCGGGGGTGGCGGTGGCGCTGGTGATGGGCTGGGGGCCGGTGGCGGCGGTGGCGCTCGGCGGCGTCACCTACGTCACCTCCTCCGGGATCACCGCCAAGGTGATGGGGGACCTCGGCTGGCTGGGCAACCGGGAGACCCCGGCGGTGCTGTCGATCCTGGTGTTCGAGGACCTGGCGATGGCCGCCTACCTGCCGATCCTCACCGCGCTGCTGGCCGGGGCCTCCCTGGTCGCCGGGGCGACCACCCTGGGCATCGCCGCCGCCACGATCACCCTGATCCTGTTCATCGCGCTTCGCCACGGCAAGCTGGTGGAGCGGTTCGTGGCGAGCCCCACCGACGAGGTGCTGCTGCTGAAGGTGCTGGGGCTGACCCTCCTGGTGGCCGGCCTGGCCCAGCAGCTGCAGGTGTCGGCGGCGGTCGGGGCGTTCCTGGTCGGCATCGCCCTGTCGGGCCCGCTGGCCCACACCGCCCGCGACCTGCTGGCACCGCTGCGGGACCTGTTCGCCGCGGTGTTCTTCGTGTTCTTCGGCCTGCACACCGACCCCGGCCAGCTGCCCCCCGTGCTCGGGGTTGCCGCGCTGCTCGCCGCGGCCGGGATCGCCACCAAGCTCGCCTCGGGATGGCTGGCCGCCCGCCGCGCCGGGGTGGCCTCCCGCGGACGCCTGCGCGCCGGGGCCGCGCTGGTCCCGCGCGGAGAGTTCAACATCGTCATCGCGGGGCTGGCCGTGTCCGCCGGCATCAATCCCCGGCTCGGGCCGCTGGCCGCCGCCTACGTGCTGATCCTGGCGATCGCCGGACCGCTGATCGCCCGCGGCGTCGAGCCCCTCCTCCGCTGGCGCCGCACCCGGCCGGCCCGCGAGGACCGCGAGAAGCGCGTGCCGGTCCCCCGGTCCGGGGGCACCGCCGACGACCGCGGCGACGAACGGGACGACATGGGCACCGTGAGCGGCTCGGCGGCGCCCCGCGGGCAGTGAACCGCTCCCGCCCCGCCTTCTGGACCGACCACCGCGGGCGCGGCCTCGGCTTTCGCCGGCGCGCCGCGCCCGGGGCGGGGGCGCCCGCCGCCGCTTCAGCCCCGGGGCCGCGGAGGCGTGAAGGTGCAGGGGAGGCGCTTGTACCCGTTGATGAAGCCGGACTGGAGGCGGTCGGGCTCCCCCGCGGTGATGTCGGGCAGGCGGGTGAACAGCTCGCGGAACATCACGGTGATCTCCCGCCGGGCCAGGTTGGCGCCCAGGCAGAAGTGCGGGCCGGGTCCGCCGAACCCGACGTGCGGGTTCGGTGAGCGGGTGATGTCGAAGCGGTCGGGGTCGGTGAAGACCGACTCGTCGCGGTTGGCGGACCAGTAGAGCAGCGTCACCCGGTCGCCCTTGCGGAAGGTGTGCCCGTTCATCTCGTGGTCGCGGGTGAGGTTGCGCCGCATCGAGATGACGGGGCTGCTGTAGCGCACGATCTCCTCGACGGCCCCGGCGATGCGCCCGTCGAAGTCGGCCAGCAGCAGCTCGCGCTGGTCCGGGTGGTCGGTGAACAGCTTCAGGCCGTGCGCGATCGCGTTGCGGGTGGTCTCGTTCCCGGCCACCACCAGCAGCAGGAAGAACGTGGCGAACTCGCGCGGGCTCAGCCGCTCGCCGTCGACGTTGGCGTTCACCAGCGCCGAGGTCAGGTCGCCGGTGGGCGACGCCCTGCGCTCGCGTCCGAGCTGGGCCGCCAGCCGGTGCAGCCGGATGCCCGCCGACGCCACCGTGCCCAGCATGCGGAGCGCGCCGAGCCGGCCCATCCGCGCGGTGCCCCGGCTGTACTCGACGGTGGCGCCCACGTACTCGGCGTCGCTGTAGCCGACGATGATGTTGGTCAGGTCCACCACCCGCCGGTGGTGGCGGGCGGGGATGCCCAGCATGTCGCAGATGACCTCGACCGGCAGCCGCGCGGCGGCCCGGGACACGAAGTCGCCGCCGCCCGCCTCGATCAGCTCGTCCACGATCCGGGCGGCCCGCCGCGCGATGTCGTCCTCGGCCTTGGCGAGCATCTTCGGGCTGAACGCCCGGGACACGATCCGGCGGATCTTGGCGTGCCGCGGATCGTCCATGTCGATCATGGAGTTGAAGTAGCCGTCCATCCAGCGGGGCATGTCGGCCGGGCTGGTGGCGCTGGGCTCGCTGCTGAACACCTCCGGGTTGCGGCTGGCCTCCGCCACGTCGGCGTGGCGGACCAGCGCCCACGACCCCGGGCTCTGCCGGAGGAACGGGATCTTGGGCAGGGTGAAGAGCACCGGCGCGGGCTGGGCGCGCAGCACGGCGAACGCCTCCGCCCGCTCCTCCAGCGGCCGGGTCCAGAACCGCAGATCGCCCAGGTCGATGTCCGCCATGGTCAGCTGTGGGGGGATCTCCGTGGCCACCGACCTCACGCTCCCGTCTCGTCGCGACCGAGATTTCTGGTGAAGCGACACACCAGATATTTCTGGTGTGTACCGTCTCCAGAATTAGGGGCGAAGTCAAGGGATGCGGCACAATCGGGGCTGTGACCGAGACCTCCCGTGCGCGCCCCTACGGCGGCGTGCCCGCCGAGCAGCGCCGGTCCCGCCGCCGCGCCGCGCTGATGGCGGCCGGGCTGGAGCTGCTGGGCACCCAGGGGTGGGCCGCGACGACCGTGCGGAAGGTCTGCGCCGAGGCCGGGCTCAACGACCGCTACTTCTACGAGAACTTCCCCGACCGGGAGGCGCTGCTCCTGGCGATCGTCGACGACCAGGTCGCCCAGGGCACCGACGTGATCCTGTCCGCCGCCCGCGGCGCCCCCCGCCACCCGCAGGCCCGCACCCGCGCCGTGGTGACCGCGATCCTCGACTTCCTGACCGGCGACCCGCGCCGCGCCCACATCCTGACCCACGCGTTCCCGTCGTCCCCCCTGCTCCAGGGGCGGCGCATCGAGATCTTCCGGAGCATGGCCGCGATCTTCACCGCGCAGACCCACGAGACCCTCGACCAGGTCCTCCTTCCCGACATCGACGTCGAGCTGACCGGCCTGACCCTGACGGCCGGCCTCTGGGAGCTGTTCAGCACCTGGTTCCGCGGCGAACTGGACGTCGACCGCGACCACCTGATCGACTACACCGTCGCCCTCATGATGAGCACGATCGAGCTGGCCGCGCCCCTCCACCACCGCCTCCGCTGAGGGGCGGCACCGTGCCTCCGCCACGCCGCCGCTGTGACGGAGCGCACTCGCGCGGACGTCACGAACGGCCCGCCGCCGGTGTCCAGTGAACGAGCGCGCGAACGGGAGGACCATGCCATGAGCGACCACTCCGCCGACCCGGCGACCGAGGACTTCGTCGCCCACCGCAAGCTGCTCTTCACGGTCGCCTACGAGATGCTCGGTTCCGCGGCCGACGCCGAGGACGTCCTCCAGGAGACGTGGCTCCGGTGGGTCAAGGTCGAGCTGGGGCAGGTGCGCGACCGGCGCGCCTACCTGGTCCGGATCACGACCCGGCAGGCGCTCAACCGGCTGCGCACGATGACCCGCCGCAAGGAGTCCTACGTCGGCCCCTGGCTGCCCGAGCCGCTGCTCACCTCACCGGACGTGGCGGAGGACGTCGAGCTCGCCGAGAGCATGTCGATGGCGCTGATGCTCGTCCTGGAGACGCTGTCGCCGACCGAGCGCGCCGTCTTCGTGCTGCGGGAGGTCTTCGCCGTCGGCTACGACGAGATCGCGGACGCGGTCGGCAAGAGCCCCGCGGCCGTCCGGCAGATCGCGCACCGCGCCCGCGGGCACGTGGACGCGCGCCGCCCGCGCGAGGCGGTCTCGCCGGGCGAGACCCGGGCGGCCCTGGAGTCGTTCCGGCGGGCGGTCGAGACCGGCGACCTCCAGGGCCTGCTCGACGTGCTCGCGCCCGAGGTCGTCCTGATGGGCGACGGCGGCGGCCTCAAGCAGGCCGCGCCGCGGCCCGTCACCGGGGCGGCGAAGGTGGCCCGCTTCATCATCGGCGGCACCGGCCGGGTCCGGCACAAGATCACCACCGAGATGGCCGTGGTCAACGGCGGCCCGGCCCTCGTCCTGCGGCTGGACGGCGAACTCGACGGCGTCCTGGCGGTCCGCGTGGAGGGCGCCCGCATCTCCGGGCTCTACTACGTCCGCAACCCCGAGAAGCTGACCCGCGTCGAGTCCGAGACGGCGCTCACCCTCCGCTGAGCACCGGCCGCGGTCTCAGCTCGGCGGACGGTCGGGGAGGATCCGGTCGAGGAAGTGCGCGACGGTGATGACGCCGATCATGGGCGCGTCGGTGCGGTCGGCCTCGCCGCTGACCGCGACGACGGGGCTGCGGTCGGCCGCCATGACGCTGGCGATCTCCATGACGGTGGCGTCGGCGTCCACGACGGGCAGCGCCTTGCGGTCCTCGACGAGGAGGTCCGCGACGGTCCGGTCGCCGAGCCTGGCGCACAGCTTGTCGGCGTGGCGCTCGTCGTAGACCCGGGCCAGCGCGGGATCGTCCCGGACGTGCGGCGGGATGATGGCCCGCAGGAGCCGCGACCCCGGGATCACCGCGACGGGGCGGCGGTCGGGGTCGACGACGATCAGCCCCGCGAGCGAGTGCTCGGCCACGAGCCGGGCCGCGTCCAGGGCGCTGTCGTCCGGCGTGACGGTCGGGTAGTCGACGGCGAGGTCTCGTGCGCGCACCGCTCCAACGTAGCCGACCGCCCCGGCGCGGCCTCAGCGGTCCGGGGCGTCCGGGTGCCGGGGGGCGGTGCGCAGGTCGAAGACCACGCGGCGCAGTTCGGCGATGGTGTCGTCCAGTACGGCCAGGGCGGTCTGGACGCCCTGGCCCGCTCGGGGGTCCTGGATGCGGGCCAGCGCGCCGTTCAGTTCGAGGCCGATGGCGAACAGCCGGCGGGTGATCTGGTCGGCGAGGTCGCGGGCGACGCGCTGCGCGTCGGAGCCCAGCTGCCGGGCGAGCGCGTCGGCGGCCTGCTGGGCGGGCGGGGCGCGGCCGGCGACGTCACCCGATCCGTAGGCGCGCCCGGGCGCAGGTGACGGGTAGGTCATCTGGGAGAACTACCCGGACCGCGCCGCGAGCCACGCCCGCACTGTCCGAGTTTGTAGGCGTTTTGCCGAGCCTGTCCACAATTCGGGGGCTCCGCTCCACGGCGGCCGGCCTCCGGGGTCGAAGCGGAGGGCCGAAGGTCCCCCGAACCGGGGACAGCGGCCCCTACCTGCGCCTTCTCCTCGCCGGGAAGGCTGGACGCACCGACAGGGGGAGGGATCGGCCATGAACGATCGAGAGAGGACGGGCACCGTCCTGGTCGGATACGACGGGTCGCCCGCCGCCGACGAGGCGCTCCGCTGGGGGGTGCGGGAGGCTCTGTCCCGCAGCCTGCCCCTCACGGTCTGCCACGCCTGGCACTGGCCCTATCCGTTGCGTCTGCCGGACAAGGACACCCTGGAGGTCCTCCGCGGCGCGGGGGCCATCGTGGCGGACGACGGCGTGCGCAAGGCCCACGGCCTCGCCGAGGGCCTGGACGTCCGCTGGCGCCTGGACCGGGGGTGGGCCTCGGCCGTGCTGCTGGAGGCGTCCCGGGAGGCCGACATGGTCGTACTCGGCTCGCGGGGGCACGGCGGGTTCGAGGGACTCTCGGTGGGCTCCACCGCGGTCCAGGTGGCGTCCCATGCCGATCGCCCGGTCATCGTCGTCCGGCCGGACCTGCCGCCCGTACCGCCCGACGGCGAGCGGCTCGTCGTCGGGGTGGACGGCTCGCCGGGCGCCGAGTCGGCCATCGGCTTCGCCTTCGAGGAGGCCGCGCTGCGCGGCGCGTCCGTCACGGCCGTGTGCAGCTGGTGGGACCCCTCCGCGTTCCGCGGACCGGACCGCGTCCCCTTCAGCGATCCCGAGGTGATCAGGCACGAGGCCATGGCGCGGTTCGAGGAGGACATCGCCCCCTGGCGGACCCGGTACCCGCAGGTGCGGCTGGAGACCGAGTTCATGGTCGACACTCCGCGGCGGGCCCTGCTCGGCGCCGCCCACGGCGCGGCGCTGCTGGTCATGGGCGCGCGCGGGATCGGCGCCGGACCCCAGACGCTCCTGGGCCCGGTCACCCAGGCCGCGCTGCAGGAAGCGCCCTGCCCGGTGGCGGTGGTGCCCGCGCAGGGCACCGGACGCGGCAGGACGCCCGAGGCCGCGGGCGCTTCGGCGCGCGGCGGGACGGTCTGAAGAGCCCGGACGCGCGTCACGCGGGCCGGGCGATGAGGACCGGGCGGCCGCACCGGTGGATCACCGTGTAGGCGACCGATCCCAGCGGCATGAGCGGGTCCCTGTGGTCATGGGGGCCGACCACGACGAGCTGGGCGCCGGCCGAGACCTGGAGCAGGGCCTTCCTGGGGCTGTCGTTGACCACCTCGGCGGTGACCTGGACCTCGGGGAACCGGGTCCGCCAGTCGGCCAGCGCCTCCTCGATCCGCCGCTCCGCCGCCTGCCGGTGGTGCCGCAGGAGCGCGGCGAGCTCGGCGGAGTGCACCGGATCGGGGACTTGGAAGAACCGGAAGGCGTGGACGACCCGCAGCGGCGCCCGCCAGAGCGCCGCCTCCCGGAAGGCCTCGGCCAGCACCGCCCCGGTGGACGGCCCGTCCACGCCGGCGACGATCTCGGCATGGCCGGTGGTCGGCTCGCGCAGGGCCGGCGCGAGCGCCACCGAGACCGGCGCGTGCGCCGCCACCTTGAAGGCCACGGAGCCGAGGACGAGCCCGGCGAGGCCGCCGCTGCCACGCGTGCCGACGACCACCAGCCCCGCGTCCCGGGCACGCGCGACCAGCGCGCTCGCCGCGTCGTCGACGACCAGTTCGCTCGACGTCTCGACGCCCTCCATCCGCCTGCGCACCCGCTCCTCGGCCTCGTCCAGCAGCCGCCGCGCCGCACCCCACTCGGGCCCCTGCTCGATGTCGGGAGCCGTGCCGCCGCGGACCTGCGGGAGGGCGTGCAGGAGGCGGAGGGCGACCCTGCGGACCCTGGCCTCGGCGGCCGCCCAGTCCAGCGCCCGGGTGCCGGTCTCGGACCCGTCCACCCCCACCAAGATCGGACCGTTCACAACAATCCCCCCAACCGCGGGTCCGCGCCCCGTACCTGCGAGGACACCGCCTCAACGAGATGCTGCCCCGTTCCGCCCCCCGGAAAAGGACCGCGCTCCCCGCGGGCGGGTCGGCCCGCCCCGGCGTGCCGGGGCGGGCTCATGCCGTGTGCTCGGCCGCCCGTTCGAGCAGCCGGGCGGACTCGGCCTCGGAGACCGGCGCGAAGTCCAGGTAGAAGTCGCTCGCGGCGACGAAGAACGTCGGCGAGAGCGGGCAGACCACCTCGTCGGCGACGGTCCACAGGCGGTCGAGCGTGGCGGGCGCCGCCGCGGGCACGGCGAAGACGACCCGCCCGGCGCCCTGCGCCCGGGCGTCGCGGCACGCGGCCTCCGCGGCCAGGCGGGAGGCCGCGCCGTCGTCGACGACGATGACGTCCCGGCCGGCCAGCGGGAGGCGCGGAAGCCCCCCGCGCAGCCGGAGCCCGAGCGCCCGCGCCTCGACGCGGGCGTCCCGTTCCAGCTCCCCGATCCGCCCCTCGCCGGCCGCGGACCGCCGGACGGCGTCCTCGTCCAGGACGCGCGCCCGGCCCTCGCCGACCGCGCCCACGACGCCGGGAATCCCCGGGACGGCGAACTCGCGCACCACCAGCACGTCCAACGCGCAGCCGAGCAGCGCGGCGGCCTCGGCCGCCACGGGGACACCGCCCCCGGCGAGGCCCAGGACCCGGACGTCCCCACCCGTGTACCGCCGCAGGTTCGCAACGAGCTGCCGTCCCGCGTCCCGCCGATCGGAGTACATCGCCCCCACCTCGCTCCTGGCCGTTCACCCACCAGCATCCGGTGCGGGCCTCCGGCGTTCCAGGGCGCATCGGCCCGCCTCGGACCGACCTTCGTCCCGACCCCGCCGAGGGCCCGCGGGCGTCAGGTGCGGCGGGTCAGGTAGGCGACGCAGCCGTCCAGGGTGGCCAGCTCCGGGTAGTCGTCCTCGTCGATGCGCAGGCCCGAGCCGTCGCTCAGCCCCTCGACGAAGCCGAGGAAGTCGAGCGAGTCGAGGCCGAGGTCCTCGCGCAGGTCGGCGTCGCCGCCGACGGTCGCGGCGTCGACGTCGGGGGCCGCCTTCTCCAGCGAGCGGGCGGCCAGGTCGCGTGCCTCTCGGGGTGTCATAGCTCCTCCGGGCTCTGCAGCAGCCGGTCCACGGCCTCCAGGAGGCGGGCGCCCGTGTGGCCGTCGGTGGCCCTGTGGTCGGCGGCCAGCGTGGCGGTGACCACCGGGCGGACGCCCAGCAGCCCGTCCACCGCCCACGGCCGCTGGACGATCCTGCCGAAGCCGAGCAGGGCCACCTGCGGCGGGAAGATGACGCCGGTCACCGACTCCACGCCCCGGTCGCCCAGGTTGGTGACGGTGATCGTCGCGTCGCTCAGCTCGGATCCGCGCAGCCGGCCCGTCCGGGCGCGGACGAGCATCTCCTTCAGGGCGGCCATCAGGTCGTCCAGGGACAGCTCGTCGGCGCCGCGCAGGGTGGGGGTCACCAGCCCGCCGCCGCGCAGCGCGGTGACGATGCCGAGGTGGACGCCGTCTCCGGGGACGAACGCCTCGTCGAGCCAGTGGCCGTTGAGTTCGGGGACCTCCCGCGCCGCCAGCGCGCCGGCCCTGAGCAGCAGCGCGGCCGGGAGGATCCGCCCCGACACCGGGAGTTCGCGGTTGCGCGCCTGGAGCCAGGCCGTCGCGGCGCCCATGTCGATGGTGGTGCCGAGGTAGTAGTGCGGGATCTCGCGCTTGCTCCGGGCCATCAGCTCGCCGATCGCCCGCCGCATCGCGGCCTGCTTGTCCGCCGCCGCGGGCCGTGCGGGGGCCGCCCTCCGCGTTTCGGCGGCCGGGGGCGGTTCGGCGGCGGGGCGCGGTTCGGCGGCCGGGCGCGGGCCGCCCGCGGCGGCGCGGACGTCGTCGGCCCGGATGGCGCCGTGGGCGCCCGATCCGCGCACCCGGTCCAGGTCGACGCCGAGTTCACCGGCGATCCGGCGGGCCAGGGGCGACGCCTTCGGCCGGCCCGCCGGGCGGGTCGCCCTTTCGACGTCGGCGCGGACGACCCTGCCGTCGTGCCCCGTGCCGTGCACCGACGCCAGGTCGACGCCCCGCTCCTCGGCGAGGCGCCGGACGAGCGGGGTCGCCGCCCGCCGGTGCGCGGGAGCACGGGACGGCTTCCTCCGCTCCCGCGCCGGGCCCGCCGCGGGCGCCGCGGCGCCGGACGGCTCGGGAGGGGCGGGAGGGGCGGGAGGGGGCGCGCCGCCCGGCGGCGCCGCCGTCGAGCTCAGCCGGGCGAGCGGGGTCCCGACCGGGACGCTGGCGCCGGGCTCGACGAGGAGGGCGTCGACCACGCCGTCGTCGAAGCACTCGACCTCGATGTCGGCCTTGTCGGTCTCGACGACGGCGACGGTGTCGCCCCTGTGCACCCGGTCGCCGGGCTCGACCAGCCATTCGGTGAGGGTGCCGCGGTCCATGTCGGCGCCGAGGGAGGGCATCGTGAAGTCAGGCATCGCCGCTCACCACCCGGTGCGCGGCGGCGACGACGTCGTCCGGCTGCGGCAGCGCGGCCTCCTCCAGGTGCCGGGGGTAGGGGATGGGGATCTCGGCGCCGCAGACGCGGGCGACGGGCGCGTCGAGGTCGTAGAACACCTGCTCGGTGATGCGGGCGCTGATCTCCGCGGACAGGCTCCCCGACCGCCACGCCTCGTCCACGACCACGGCGCGGTGGGTGCGGCGGACCGAGTCCATGATCGTGGCGTCGTCCAGCGGGCGCAGCGACCGCAGGTCGACGACCTCGGCCTCGACGCCCTCGGCGGCGAGCGTCTCGGCGGCCTCCAGGGTCTTGTGGAGGGTCCCGCCGTAGGTGATCAGGCTGACGTCCGCGCCGGCCCGGCGCACGGCGGCGCGGTCGATGTCCACCGCGCCCGCGTCGGGCGGCAGCTCGCCGGACATCCCGTACAGCGACCCGTGCTCGAAGAGCAGCACGGGGTCGGGGTCCTCCAGCGCGGTCCACAGCATGCCGCGGGCGTCCTCCAGGGTCGCGGGGGCGACGATCCGCAGGCCGGGGATGTGGGTGTACCAGCCTTCGAGGCTGTGCGAGTGCTGGGCGGCCAGCTGCCGGCCCGCCCCGGTGGTCATCCGGATGACCAGCGGGACGCCGAACTGCCCGCCGGACATGTGCGACAGCGTCGCCGCGTTGTTGAGGATCTGGTCCAGCGCGAGCAGGCTGAAGTTGACCGTCATGATCTCCACGACGGGGCGCATCCCGGCGAGGGCCGCGCCGATGCCCGCGCCGACGAACGCCGACTCCGACAGGGGCGTGTCGCGGATCCGCTCGGGCCCGAACTCCTCCAGCAGGCCGAGGCTGACCGCGAAGCAGCCGCCGTAGCGCCCCACGTCTTCGCCCATCAGGAACACGCGCTCGTCCTTCGCCAGCGCCTCGCGCAGGGCCGCTCGCATGGCCTCGCGGTATGTGGTCCCGCCGTGCTCGGCGGGCGCGGGGGCGCCGGACCGCGCCTGGGTGGTGGTCATCACCGCACCGCCTTCTCCGAGTAGACGAAGCGGGCCAGGTCGGCGACCGGCTCCAGCGGCGCCTTCCGCGCCGCCTCCACGGCGCCGTCGATCTCGGCGGCGATCTTCTTGTCCATCGCGGTGAGGTCGTCCTCGCCGAGGTCGCCGTCGGCGCGCAGCCGCGCGGCCAGGGCGTCGATCGGGTCGTGGCGCTTCCACTCCTCGATCTCGGCCTTGGCGCGGTAGCGGTCCGGGTCGTACATCGAGTGGGCGCGGTACCGGTAGGTGCGCATCTCCAGGAAGTGCGGGCCCCCGCCCCACCGCACCGACTCGGCCGCCCGCCGCGCGGCCGCGGCGACCGCGAGCACGTCCATGCCGTCCACGGCCCACGACGCCAGGCCGTAGGACGAGGCGCGCAGGGCCAGGTCGGTCTCGGCGTGCTCACGGGCGAGCGCGGTCCCCATCGCGTACCGGTTGTTCTCGCAGACGAACAGGACCGGCAGCCGCCACAGCGCCGCCAGGTTCAGGCACTCGTGGAACTCGCCCTCGGCGGCGGCCCCGTCCCCGAGGAAGCACGCCGTGACGCGCTCGTCGCCGCGCATCCGGTCGGCGAGCGCCAGCCCGACCGCGAGCGGCAGCCCGCCGGCCACGATGGCGTTGCCGCCGTAGAACCGGGTCGCCGCGTCGAACAGGTGCATCGAGCCGCCGCGGCCGCGGCTGCAGCCGGTGACCCGGCCGAACATCTCCGCCATGACCGCCTCGGCCGGGATCCCGCGCGCGAGGGCGTGCCCGTGCTCGCGGTAGGTGGTGACGACGGCGTCCTGCGGCCCGAGCGCCGGCATCACCCCGGCGGCGACGGCCTCCTCACCGATGTACAGGTGCATGAACCCGCGGATCTCGGCCGCGCTGTACAGCTCGACGCAGCGCTCCTCGAAGCGCCGGATGCGCAGCATCTCGTGCAGCAGGCCGCGGCGCTGCTTCGCCGCCGCCTCCCGCGCCGCCGCCTCCCGCGCCGCCGCGTCCGCCGCCCGGCCGCCGCCCCCTCCGGCGGCGCCGGCCGGCTCGGTCCTCTTCTTCCTGGTCATGGGCTCCGCTCCAGTGTCGACACGTCCCCTTCGGGGAGCCCGAGCTCGCGCGCTTTCAGCAGCCGCCGCATCACCTTGCCCGAGCGGGTGTGCGGGAGGTGCCGGTCGAACGCGATCTCCTTGGGCGCCAGGGACGCCAGCCTGCGGCGGCCGAACGCGATCAGCTCGCGGCGCATCGCCTCGTCCGCCTCGTAGCCCGGCCGCAGGGTCACGAACGCCTTGACGACCTCCCCCGCGACCGGGTCCGGCCTGCCGATGACCCCCGCCTCGGCGACGGCCTCGTGCTCCATCAGCGCGCTCTCGACCTCGAACGGCCCGATGAGGTGCCCGGCCGACTTGATCACGTCGTCCGCGCGGGCGACGAACCAGTAGTAGCCGTCGGCGTCCCGGCGGGCGATGTCCCCGGTGAGGTACCAGCCGCCGGCGAACGCCTTGGCGTAGCGCGCGTCGTCGTGCAGGTAGCCGCGGAACATCGACGGCCATCCGGGCCGCAGCGCGAGCTCTCCTTCGGCCTGCGGACCGCGCGCCACCGCCACCGTTCCGTCGGCCGACACCCGTGCGCGCCCGTCCGGGCCGCGCTCCAGCAGCCCGACCTCCACGCCGGGCACCGGACGCCCCATCGAGCCGGGCCTGATCTCCATCGACGCGTAGTTGCTGATCATGATCGCGCCGGTCTCGGTCTGCCACCAGTTGTCGTGCACGGGCAGCCCGAACGCCGTCACGCCCCACACGACGGCCTCGGGGTTGAGCGGCTCCCCGACACTGGCGACGAACCGCAGGGCGGACAGGTCGTGGGCGCGCGCCGGCTCGGCCCCGTAGCGCATGAGCATCCGCAGCGCCGTCGGTGCCGTGTACCAGACCGAGACCCGCTGCTCCTCCAGGATCCGGTACCAGCGCCGCACGTCGAACTCCGCGGCGTCCACCAGCAGCGTCGCCCCGTGGGTGAGCGGGGCGACGATCCCGTAGGAGGTGCCCGTGACCCACCCCGGGTCGGCCGTGCACCAGAACACGTCCCCCTGCCGCAGATCCAGCGCGAACGCCGCGGTCGCGTGGTGCGCCACGACCGCCTCGTGGACGTGCACCGCGCCCTTGGGCCGCCCCGTGGTGCCGCTGGTGAAGTGCAGCAGCGCCATGTCCTGCGGGTCGGTCGGCGGTATCTCGAAGACCGGGGCGACGTCGTCCATGATCTCCTGGTAGGAGACGGTGCCGGGCGGTGCCTCGTAGCCGCCGACGACCAGCACGTGCTCCAGCCCCGGCAGCTCGTCCCGGATCTGGGCGATCTTCCTCGTGTACAGCTCGGGGCTGGTGACCAGCACTTTCCCGTCGCCGAGCCGGAGCCGGTCGCGGATCGGCTCCGGCCCGAACGCGGGGAACAGCGGCGAGAAGACACTGGTGTTCTTCAGCGTCCCGAGCGCCGCCACGTAGAGCTCCGGGACGCGGCCCAGCAGGGAGAAGACCCGGTCCCCCCGGTGCACCCCGAGCGCGCGCAGCACGTTGGCGAACCGGCAGGTCTCGTCCCGCAGCCGCGCGTAGGTGAGCTCCGTGACCCGGTCGTGGCGGTCCAGGCAGCGCAGCGCCACCCGGTCGGCGAGCGGCCCCTCGGCGTGCCGGTCGACCGCCTCATGGGCGATGTTGAGCCCCCGCCCGCCCGGGAGGCCGTCCATGGCGGCCCGCGCGTCGTCCCAGCGGAAGCGGTCGTAGACCTTGTCGTAGTCGTCCAGGTTCGGTGGGAGGCCCGGGCGGCTGGGCCTGGTGACGGGTTGCCGGCCCATTTCGGCTCACCTCATCGGAAGAGAGCGCGGTCTCGCGGCGTTCACGCGGGCCCTGCGAACTGGGCGATGTCCTTGCTCGCGAGGCCCTGGAGCCGGCCGGCCAGATCGGCCAGCGCCCGGCTGACGGCGAGCTCGTCGCCGATCTCGGGAACCTCGCGGTCGACCGGGTTGCGCCGCGCCTGCCCGCGCCCGGTCGTCTTCTTGTCGCCGCTGAGCAGGACCGCATGCGCGACGGTGTCAGGGCCGTCCTCGGTGATGTAGAGCTCGACGCTCCATTCCTTGGCCTTCATGGCGAACCTCCTTCGCTCGGCCGTTCAACCTCCATCGTTGGAGCGCGGCCGGAGGCGCCCCTAGGGGCGGAAGTCCCGAATCCCGGGGTCGGCGCCCTCCGGAAAGGGACCTTCGGCCCCGCCGGGCGGGACGGACGGAGGCGGGCGGACCGGGCCGGGGCGGGCAGGGTCGAACCCGTACAGCCGCGGACCGACACGCGAGGACTGATCGTATGAGCGGCGGACTGCTGACCGACCTGTACGAGGTGACGATGGCGGCGAGCTATCTGCGCCGCGGTATGACCGGACCGGCCACGTTCAGCCTCTTCGTCCGGAAGCTGCCGCCCGACCGGGGATTCCTGATCTCCGCGGGCCTGGAGGACTGCCTGTCGTTCGTCGAGGACTACGGCTTCTCCGAGGACGACCTCGGCTACCTGGCCGCCGAGCAGGGGCTGGACGACGCCTCGCTCCGGGCGTTCGAGCGCCTGCGTTTCACCGGCGACATCCGGGCCGTGCCCGAGGGGCGTGTCGTCTACCCCGGCGAGCCCCTTCTGGAGGTCACCGCGCCGATCGCGGAGGCCCAGCTGGTGGAGACCGTGCTGCTGAACCACATCACCTTCCAGTCCACGGTCGCCACGAAGGCCGCCCGCTGCGTGCGGGCGGCCGGCGGGGCGGCGGTCATCGACTTCTCCTTCCGCCGGACGCAGGGGGTCGACGCCGCGATGGCCGTCGCGCGGGCCTCCTACCTCGCCGGTTTCGCCGGCACCAGCAACGTCGAGGGCGCCCGGCGGTACGGCATCCCCGCGACCGGCACGATGGCCCACTCCTACGTCGAGGCCTTCCCCGGCGAGGACGAGGCGTTCGCGGCCTTCGCGGCCGACTTCCCCGAGCGCACCACGCTGCTGGTCGACACCTACGACACGCTCGGCGGCGTCGCCGCCGCGATCCGGACGGCCCGCCGGGCCGGGCTGCCGGCCCTGGCGGGGATCCGGCTCGACTCCGGCGATCTCGGCGACCTCGCGGTCAAGGCCCGCTCGATGCTGGACGAGGCCGGCATGACGCGCACGCGGATCGTGGCCAGCGGCGGGCTCGACGAGTACCGGATCGCGGACCTCGCCGCCGCCGGCGCGCCGATCGACGTGTACGGGGTGGGGACGAAGATGGGCGTGTCCGCCGACGCCCCCTACCTCGACAGCGCCTACAAACTCGTCGCCTACGAGGACCGGCCGGTGATGAAGCTGTCCACCGGCAAGATCACCGCACCGTGCGCCAAGCAGGTCTACCGGGGCGCGGACGGGGACGTGGTCGCGCTGCGGGACGAGCCCGCCCCCGAGGGCCTGGAGCCGCTGCTCGTCCCCGTCATGGCGGCCGGACGCCGCGTCGCCGACGCCGAGCCGCTCGACCGCGCACGCGAGCGCTGCGCCGCCGACCTGGCCGCGCTGCCCGACCGGATCAAGCGGCTCCGGGAGCCCGAGACCCGTCCCGTCCGGCTGAGCGCGCGCCTCCAGGCCGCCCGGGACCGGCTCTACCAGGAGCTCGCCGCCGGATACCGGGCCGCCGGGAGCGGCCCGCTCGAAGGCGGGTGACCGAGGGCTGGGCGCCCTAACCGAACCGGCCGACGAGGGCGACCGGGCACTCGGCGTGATGGATCACGCCGTGGCCGACGGAGCCGAGCCGGAAGAGGCCCAGGCGGTGGGGGTGCGCTCCGAGGACGACCAGGTCCGCCGTCCGCGACACCCTGCAGAGCTCGGACACGGGGTGCCCGACGAGGACGTCGTTGACCACGTCCACCAGCGGATACCTGTCGTACAGCGGGGCGTAGGCCTCGATGACGCGGGCCCGCCGCTCGTCGTTGAGGCGCTCCTCGTCGATGGCGTATCCGGCCTCGGCCATGTCCACCGAGAGCTGCCACGCGTGGACCACGCGCAGCCGCGCCCCGCGGGCGGCGGCCGCGTCGAAGGCGTACCTCAGCGCGTCCCCCGGCTCCTCGGCGACGTCGTAGCCCACCACGACCTCGCCGCGGCCGTCGCCCTCCCCTCGGACGACCACCAGGGGGGCGGCGGTGTGCCCGGCCATGCGCAGGGTGGTGGAGCCGAGCAGGAGTCCGGCGAACCCGCCGTGCCCGCGGTGCCCGAGCACCAGCTCGAACGCCTTCTCCGCCTCGTCGCGCAGCGCGTCCTGCGTCGCGTTGACGACCAGGGCGGTCGTCACCCGCAGCTCCGGACGGCGCGCCCGGACGCGGTTCTCGGCCTCCAGCAGCACCGCGTGCCCGGCGGGCGAGACGCGTTCGGCCTCGTCCGGCGGGGCGAAGCGGCGGAGCTGGTACGGCCAGATCTCCGCCACGTGGACGATGTGCAGCGGCCGGTGCCGCAGCGCGGCCTCGTCGGCCGCCCAGTCGACGGCCCGGCCCGCGGGGCCGGACCCGTCGGTCCCCACGACGATCGGTGCGGACATGGCTCCTCCGGCGATCACCCGTCTACTCCCGGCCGGTTTCCAGCCTTGGCCGGACCGGCGGGCGCGGCACAGGGACCAAGGTCCGCCGCGGCCGGGACCTTCGGCGCCCCGGCACCCCCGAACCGACCTCCCGGTTCGCAGGCGTTGGGCTCCGAAGCGCCGGAGCCCCCTCCGCGTGAGCCCTGCCGGGGTGGGCCGTTGGTCCCCGAACGATCCGACCTTCGTCCCTGAAGCCCCCGGGCCGGGCGGCCTGCACTGGTGAGGCAAGGCCCCAACGGCACCAGGCGCCCGCACTGAGCGGTGCGCAGGAGGTGGATCATGTTGCCCCTCGGTCTCGCCCTCACCCCCGTGCTCACGGCGGCGCTGGCGCTCGCTCCCTTCGAGCCGAGCCCGACGCCCACGACGAGCGAACCCACTCCCCCGGCCCCCGCGGCGACCGTCAGCGTCGTCCCGGCCTCGGTCCCCGTCGGCGGCGCCCCGGTGACCGTGGCGGCGGTCTGCGCCGACGGGACGGCCAAGGCCGTCGTCAAGTCCGACGCCTTCGCGGGAGGCGGCGCCTTCAACGGGGCGCCGAAGCTCACGCTGAAGACCTCCGCCGAGGCCAAGGCGGGCAAGTACGCCGTCAACCTGCTCTGCGACGGGACCGCGGTCAGCGCGTCGACCTCGCTCCTGATCACGCAGGCGACGTCGCCCAGCCCGACCCCGACGAGCCCGGCGCCCACGAGTCCCGCCCCGAACCCGACGCCGTCCGGCCCGCCGCAGACCGGTGGCGGCTCGACCTCGGTGTCCGGTCCGTTCCTGCTCGGCGGGGTGCTGCTGATCGGCACCGGTGCCGCGGCGGGCACGTTCGCGCTGCGTCGGCGCCGCCAGGGCGGAGCGTGAGATGCGCCGGTGGGGCGGCGTGTGGCTGCCGCTCGCGGCCGCCGCCGTCGTCATCGGGGTCGTCCTGGTCGTCTTCGGACTCGACCGGGGCGGCCCCCCGGGCGTGCCCGGAGGCGGCTCCGGCGGTTCCTCACCCAACCCGCCCGCGGCCGGCGCGATGCCGCGTTCGGAGCCCGTCCGCATCCGGGTCCCCGCCATCGGCGTCGACGCGCCGGTCCTGTCCCTGGGGCTGAAGCCCGACGGCACCGTCCAGGAGCCGTCGCTGAGTCAGCCGGGGCTCACCAGCTGGTACAACGGCGGCGCGGCGCCGGGCGAGCGCGGCCCGGCCGCCTTCTACGGCCACGTCGACACCCGCGCGTCGGGCCCGGCGGTGTTCTACGACCTCGGCCGCCTCAGGCCGGGGGCGCAGGTCAGGGTGCTGCGCCGGGACGGCCGCACGGCGGTCTTCCGGATCACCTCCGTCGAGCAGGTCCCGAAGTCCAGGTTCCCGACCGAGCGCGTCTACGGTCCGACGGCCGATCCCACGATCCGGCTGATGACCTGCGGCGGCGAGTTCGACCCGGTCAAGCGCAGCTACAAGGACAACATCATCGCCTACGGCGTCCTCGTCGGCTCCGCGGGATGAAGCCTCCCCGGGGCCGGCGGGCGCCGACCCGCGTCCTCCGGGGGCGTGGGCCGTTGGTCCCGGAATCGACGTCGGGACGGCCCTGCCCCCCGGCGCGGCGGGCGGGGACGGTGAGGACATGGCTACGAAGTTCTCGACCCAGACCATCGCCGGCCGCGCGGGCCGGAGCGGGCGGCCGGGACGGGAGGCACCCTCCCCCGCGCCGGCCGTGGTGCCGCGGCTCACGGACCGTGCGTGCTGCTGCCTGGCCAAGCCCGCCGTGGTGGCGGTCCTGCCGATCACCGGCCGCGACCACCGGCCCGTGGACCTGCATCTGTGCGTCCACCACTACCGGCTCTCGCGCAAGACCCTCGACGAGGCGGGGGCCGTCGTCTTCGACGGCGCGGGCCTGCCCGTCACCGACCCCGATGCCGGAAAACTGCTGCGCACGGCGCGCTGACCCGGTCCCCCGCCCTGCCCATGTTCTCGACCGGCCCTGTTCTTGACCGGCCCTGTTCTTGACCATCACTGCGGCATGCGCGGCCCGTCATAAGGGCAGGTCACGGCAGGTGGGGGCAACGAGCGGCGTCGCGCGCGAGACGCTGGCCGAGGAGCGGTTCTTCGCCGGCATGCCGGGCCGCCACCTGGCCGCCCTGGCCGCGACGGCCACGGCGACGGACGTCCCGGCGGGGCACCGCTTCTTCGAGGAGGGGTGGGCCGCCGGGCACTTCTGGCTGCTGCACTCCGGGACGGTGGCCCTCGATCTCCAGGTCCCGGGACGGGGCGCGGTGGTGGTGGAGACGCTGCCGCCCTCCTCCGTGCTGGGATGGTCGTGGATGTTCCCTCCGCACATCTGGAGGTTCGGCGCCGTCTCCCTGGGCCCGGTCCGGGCCCTGCGGTTCGAGGGAGCCGAGGTCCGGGAGCTGTGCGCCGCCGACCTCCGGCTCGGCTACGACCTGACCCTGCGGTTCGGCGCCGTGCTGCTGGACCGCCTCGAAGCCACCCGGGTCCGCGTCCTGGACCTGTACGCGGCCCCGGAGCACCCGGCGTGAACCCGGCCGCCGCGCGCCACCCCGTGGCGCCCGTCCCCTACCGCGTGACGGCCCGGCGGGCGGAGACCGCCGACACGGTGACGCTCGCGCTGGAGCCCGTCGGGGAGCCGATTCCGGAGCCCGCGCCGGGCCAGTTCACGATGACGTACGCGTTCGGCATCGGCGAGGCGCCTATCTCCCTCAGCCGCATAGGGCCGGGCAAGGGGGCGGGCCCCTCGCGGAGAAGCGGAGCGGTGCTGGAGCAGACGGTCCGGGCCGTCGGCGCCGTCACGCGGGCCGTGTGCGGGACGCGGCCCGGCGAGGTCCTCGGGCTGCGCGGCCCCCTCGGCACCGGCTGGGGGCTGGACGGCGCCCGCGGACACGACCTGGTCGTGGCCGGGGGCGGGATCGGCCTGGCCTCGCTGCGGCCGGTGGTGCTGCGGGCCCTGGCCGAGCGGGACTCGTTCGGCCGCGTCGCGGTCCTGGTCGGCGCCCGCACCCCCGGCGACCTGCTGTTCACCGGGGAGCTGGACGCCTGGCGGGCGCGCGGCGCCCAGGTCGAGGTCACCGTGGACCGGCCGGACCCCGGCTGGACCGGCCACGTCGGTGTGATCACCGCACTGGCGGACGCCGCGGACGTCGACCCCGCCCGGACCGCCGCCTTCGTCTGCGGCCCGGAGATCATGATGCGCCTGACCGCGCGGGCGCTCACCGGCCTCGGGGTCCCGCCCGGCAACGTCCGGCTGTCGATGGAGCGCAACATGCGGTGCGGGGTCGGCTGGTGCGGGCACTGCCAGCTCGGCCCGCTGCTGGTCTGCCGGGACGGGCCCGTCGTGCCGTACATGCGCGCCGAACCGCTCATGACCGTCAGGGAGCTGTAGCCATGGGCCGACCGACGCTGGCCGTGTGGAAGTTCGCCTCCTGCGACGGCTGCCAGCTCACCCTGCTGGACTGCGAGGACGAACTGCTCGCCCTCGCCGGCGAGATCGAGATCTCGCACTTCCTGGAGGCGTCGAGCGCCGCCGGTGAGGGGCCGTACGACGTGTCGCTGGTCGAGGGGTCGATCACGACGCCCGCGGACCTGGAGCGCGTCCGGCACGTGCGGGCCGTCTCCCGGAAGCTGGTCACGATCGGCGCGTGCGCGACCGCCGGGGGCGTTCAGGCGCTGCGGAACTTCGCCGACGTCGAGGAGTTCGCCTCCGTCGTCTACGCGCGGCCCGAGTACGTCGACACGCTCGCGACGTCGACGCCCATCGCCGCGCACGTGCGCGTGGACTTCGAGCTGCGCGGATGCCCGATCGACCGCCGCCAGCTGCTGGAGGTGCTGGCGGCGCACCTCGCGGGCCGCCCGCCCGACGTCCCCGTGCACAGCGTCTGCTTCGAGTGCAAGATCCGCGGAAACGTCTGCGTCATGGTCGCCCACGGCACCCCGTGCCTGGGCCCGATCACCCAGGCGGGCTGCGGCGCGATCTGCCCGGCGTACGCGCGGGGCTGCTACGGCTGCTTCGGCCCGGC
Source organism: Spirillospora sp. NPDC049024 (assembly GCF_040649235.1). NCBI lineage: Bacteria > Bacillati > Actinomycetota > Actinomycetes > Streptosporangiales > Thermomonosporaceae > Spirillospora > Spirillospora sp. NPDC049024. The sequence continues at coordinate 152,761 of NZ_JBEZFD010000008.1, read as the reverse complement.
CCCCGCGTGGAGCGGGGGGCGGCCGAACACGCGCGGCCTGCTGCCGTGGCTCGACATGACCGGCGAGGAGGCGGACCGCCTGCTGTCCACCTTCAACGTCGCCGACTTCCGCGAGGAGGCCCCGCCCGGGGGACGCAGCGATGACGCACCGCAGTGAGAAGGACGGCAGTGAGACGCACGGCAGGGACAGGACGCTGCGCGTCGAGACCCTCGCGCGGGTCGAGGGCCAGGGCGCGATGTACGTCCGGGTGCGGGGCACGGACGTCGAGGAGGTGCGGCTCGACATCTACGAGCCGCCGCGCTTCTTCGAGGCCTTCCTGCGGGGCCGCGCCCACACCGAGCCGCCCGACATCACCGCCCGGATCTGCGGGATCTGCCCGGTCGCCTACCAGATGAGCGCCTGCCAGGCGATCGAGGCCGCCTGCGGCGTGACCGTGGACGGCCCCCTCGGCGAGCTGCGCCGCCTGATCTACTGCGGCGAGTGGATCGAGAGCCACGCCCTGCACATCTACCTGCTGCACGCACCGGACTTCCTCGGCTGTCCCGGCGCGGTGGAGCTGGCCCGCGACCACCGCGCCGCCGTCGAGCGGGGGCTGCGGCTGAAGAAGGCCGGGAACGCGCTCATGGAGTTCCTCGGGGGCCGCGCGATCCACCCGGTGAACGTCCGGGTCGGCGGCTTCCACCGGACCCCGGCGCCCGCCGAGCTGGCCCCGCTCGCCGAGACCCTGCGGGTGGCGCGCGACGACGCCCTGGCCACCGTGGAATGGGCGGCGGGCTTCGAGTTCCCCGACTTCGCCCACGGCCACGAGTTCCTCGCGCTGTCGGCCGACCGCTACCCCCTCGAGGGCGGCATCGTCCGCCGCGGCACGGGGCCCGCGTTCCCCGTCGCCGAGTTCGAGCGGAACGTCGTCGAGGAGCAGGTCCCGCACTCGACCGCGCTGCACGCCCGCTTCACCGGCGGCGGCCGCTACCTGACCGGTCCCCTGGCCCGCTACTCCCTCAACCGCGACCGGCTGTCCCCGCTCGCGCTGGAGGCCGCCGACCGGGCCGGGCTCGGCCCGGAGTGCCGGAATCCGTTCCGCAGCATCCTCGTCCGGGCCGTCGAGGTCGTCTACGCGGCGGACGAGGCGCTGCGGATCATCGACGCCTACGAGCCGCCGCCGCGCCCGGCCGTGCCGGTGCCGCCGCGGGAGGGGACCGGCCACGGCGCCACCGAGGCCCCGCGCGGCCTGCTCTACCACCGCTACGACCTCGGTCCGGACGGCCTCGTCCGGGCGGCCAGGATCATCCCGCCGACGTCGCAGAACCAGGCGGCCATCGAGGACGACCTGCGCCGCTTCGTCGCGGCCCGCCTCCACCTCGACGACGAGGCCCTGACCCGGAGCTGCGAGCAGGCGATCCGCAACCACGACCCCTGCATCTCCTGCGCCACCCACTTCCTCGACCTCACCGTGGAGCGGTCGTGATCACCGTGATCGGGGTGGGCAACGACCTCCGCCGCGACGACGGCGCCGGCCCCGCCGTCGTCGCGGCCCTCCGCGGCCGTACGGAGGCGAGGCTCGCGGTCGCCGGCGGCGAGCCCGCGCGGCTCATCGACCTGTGGGCGGGAGCCGACCTCGCGATCATCGTGGACGCCGTGCGGGCCGACCCGCCCGAGCCCGGCAGGGTCCACGAGCTGGACGCCGGGGCCGCCGCCCTCACGGCGCGGCCGGTCACCGACCACGCCCTCGGCCTCGGCGACGCCGTCGCGCTCGGGTCGGCGGTGGGCCGGATGCCCGCCCGGCTCCGGGTCCTCGCGATCGAGGGGGCCGACTTCGGACTCGGCCGCGGGCTCACGCCGCGGGTCGCCGCCGCGGTCGGCGCGGTCGCCGACCGCCTGGCCGGCGCGCTCGCGTCCCGGCGCGGGACCGCGTTCGCCGCGGCCGACCACGCAGGAAGGAGAAGCTGATGACCGCGCCAGCGCTGGAACTGACGAGTCTGCGCCCGCTGTGCGAGGCGCTGCGCCGGGCCGGCTACACCGTCATCGGGCCGACCGTGCGCGACGACGCGATCGTCCTGGAGGAACTCGACTCGGCCGACCGCCTGCCGCACGGCTGGGGCGTCACGCTCGAAGCCGGCGCCTACCGGCTGCGCCGGCGGGCGGACGGCGCGGCGTTCGCGCACGCGGCGGGGCCGCAGTCCTGGAAGCCGTTCCTGCACCGGTCGAGGGTCAAGCTCTGGGAGGCGGACCGGACGGAGGACGGGTTCCAAGTCAGGGACGGGACACCCGAACCGGCCCGGCTGGCACTGCTCGGCGTCCGGCCCTGCGACCTGCGCGCGATCGCGATCCAGGACCGCGTGCTCCTGGGCGGCCGCCACGTCGACCCCTCCTACGAGGCACGGCGGCATGACAACTTCATCATCGCCGTCAACTGCACCGAGCCCGGCGGGACCTGCTTCTGCGCCTCCATGGGCACCGGCCCGCAGGCGGGCCCCGGCTACGATCTCGCGCTGACCGAACTGGCCGGCGACGACGGCCTCCGCTACGTGGTCGACGTCGCCACCGAGGCGGGCGCCGCCCTCATGGACGACGTGGAATCGGCGCCCGCCGAGCCCGCCGACGTCGACCGGGCGCGCGCGGAGGTGGCGGCGGCGGCCGACCGGATGGGCCGGGAGATGCCCGCCCTGGGACTGCGCGACCTCATGGCCGGCACCCTGGACGCCGACCGCTGGGACGAGGTGTCCGAACGCTGCCTGAGCTGCGGCAACTGCACGATGGTGTGCCCGACCTGCTTCTGCACGAGGGTCAGTGACACCACCGACCTGACCGGCGACCACGCCGAACGGTGGCAGCTCTGGGACTCCTGCTTCGATCCGGACTTCACCCATCTGCACGGGGGCGACGTCCGGGCGTCCCCGAGGAGCCGCTACCGCCAGTGGCTCACCCACAAGCTCGGCACCTGGCACGACCAGTTCGGCTCCTCCGGCTGCGTGGGCTGCGGCCGGTGCATCGTCTGGTGCCCGGTCGGCATCGATCTGACCGTCGAGGTCGCGGCGCTGCGCACCGAGGCCGCCGGGGAGGGCCCGGGGCGGCCCGAGGGGTCGAAAGGCCCACCCGGAGGGGAAGTTCGCCCCTGACCGCCGGACGGAACGCCGCGCGAGCCTGAAGGCATCGGTAGGAGGCTCGTGATGAAGCAGACGTTCAGGTTCGGCACCTTCCGGGGGATCCCGGTCGGGATGCACTGGTCCGTTCTGGTGATCATGCTGTTGATCACCGAGATCCTCGGCCGCTCGGTACTGCCCACCGCCGACCCGGCCGCGTCACCCGGCGTGCGCTGGACGGCGGCCGTCCTGGCGGCGGTGCTGTTCATGGGATCGCTGGCCGCGCACGAGGTCGCGCACGCGGTCGTCGCCCGGCGGCACGGGGTGGGAGTCGCCTCGATCACGCTGTGGGCGCTGGGCGGCCTGGCGGAGCTGGACGGCGAGCCGGCCACCGCCCGCGCCGACCTGCGGATCGCCGGGGTCGGCCCGCTGACCAGCGCGGTCGCCGGCGCGGTGTTCGCCGGGCTCTGGCAGGCCGGGGAGGCGCTCGGCGCCCCCGTGATCGTCTCGGCCTCGCTGAGCTGGCTGGCCGTGACCAACGTCCTCATCGCGGTGTTCAACCTGCTTCCGGGGGCGCCGCTGGACGGCGGGCGCATCCTGCGCGCGCTGCTGTGGGGCAGGAGCGGGGACAAGCCGCGCGCGACGCGCACCGCCCAGCACGCCGGGCTGGCGCTCGGCCGTGTCATGATCGGCGCCGGTCTGCTGATGCTGCTGCTGTGGAGCTGGTGGAACGGGCTGTGGCTGGCCCTCATCGGGTGGTTCATCTCCAGTTCGGCGCGGGCAGAGGAGCGCTGGACGGACCTCCGCGAGGCCGCGAGGGACCTCCGGGTCGCCGACATCATGACCCGCGACCCCGACAACGGCTGGACCTGGCAGGCCGCGGCCCCGTTCATCCGGGACGTGGCGGTGCCGTCCCGCCAGTCGGTGTTCCCGGTCGTGAGCGTGTCCGGCGAGCCCGTCGGCGCCGTCACGTCGGACCGGCTGACCCGCGTCCCGGCCTGGGACACCGGCGCCACGCTCGGCGATCTCAGCGTCCCGCTCGGCTCCGACCGGGTCGTCGACCCCGAGAGGCCCGTGGACGTCCTCCTCCAGATGGCCCCCGTCGCCGGCGACCTCGTCGCGGCCGTCGCCGCCGACCACCACCTGGTCGGGATGGTCACGACCGAGGACCTCCAGCGGATGATGCGCCAGACCCGGCTCCGGCGCGGCAGCCCCGCCGCCGCCTGACCCCCGCCCAAGCGCGGACCCGCGGTTCTCCACCCGGACGACATGGAACATCTGCTGGACACGGAACATCGGCAGCGGCCCCAGGCCGCTGCCGATGTTCCGTCCGGATCAGCCGGCGGGGATGACGGCGACGGGGCACTGCGCGTGGTGGATGACCCCGTGGGAGGTCGACCCGAGCCGGGGAGAGGTCCAGCTCCGGTCGTGGGCGCCGACCACGACCAGGCGGGCGTTCCGCGACGCGTTGGCCAGCGCGGTCACCGGGTGCTCCAGGACGACCTCGTCGGCGACCTCGACACCGGAATGCCTGCTCCGCACGGGCTCGCAGGCCGCGGTGACCTCCTTGCGCAGGTCCTGCTCGATCTGCTCCGCGTCGACGGCGTAGCCGGCCTCGATCAGCGTCGCGAACGTCTGCCACGCGTGGACGACGCGGAGCCGAGCGCCGTGGAGCGCGGCGGCCTCGAAGGCGTACTCGAGCACCGGGCCCGCCTCCTGGGCCAGGTCGATCCCCACGACGACCTCGCCGGTGTCGGAGGCGTCGCCGCGGACGATCACCACCGGCACCGCGGAGTGGCCGGCCAGGCGCAGGCTCGTGGACCCCAGCATCAGGCTGGCGAACCCGCCCCTGCCGCGGCTGGCCACCACCAGCTCGAACGCCTTCTCCGACTGCGCCCGCAGGGCCTGCCACGCCTCCTCGGCGACCAGCTCGGTCGTCGTCTCGAGGTCCGGCCACCGCTCCTTGACGCGCTCGCGCGCCGCCGCCAGGACCATGCGCCCGGCGCGGGTCATGCGCTCGGCGGTCTCGGGCGGCGCGAACAGCGGCGCCTTGTAGGGCCAGCTCTCCACGGCGTGGACGATGTGCAGGGGGCGCTCGCGCAAGGCGGCTTCGGCGGCGGCCCAGTCGAGGGCGCTCGCCGCCTCGTCGGAACCATCGGTGCCGACGACGATCGGCTCGGACATCGCGTCTCCTCACATGCGTTGGCGGCGATCGCCTCCTGCGAGGCGATCCGGCGCGCACAGCGGCACGGCCGCTCCTTTCCACGCTCCCTCGCCTTCCGGCGCGCCCCCTAGGGACGAAGGTCCCCATGTCAGGCACCCCCTCGTCCCCCCGGCCGCGAGCCGACCGCCCCTGGGGCCCCCGCTCGCGGCCTGGGAGCGTGGACGAAAAGGACTCACACAGGCGGCGAGGTGGATGGCGGTCAAGACCGCGTTCGGTCGGAACGCTCACGAACTGCTCTTCGTCCTGACGGCCGGCGGGCTGGCGGCGGGCGCCGCGGTCCGCTGGACGGTGGGCGCCGGCGCCGGAGATCTGATCTGGCTGGTGACGACGGTGGTCGCGCTCTGCCCCGCCGTGTGGTGGGTCGTGGACGGGCTGCGGCACCGCAGGTTCGGCAGCGACGTGATAGCCGTCCTCGCACTGGGCGGGACGATCGCCGTGGACGAGCCCCTCGCCGGCGCCGTCATCGCCGTGATGCTCACCGGGGGGCGGCTGCTGGAGGAGCGTGCCGGCCGGCGGGCCCGCCGCGACCTCAGTGCGCTGCTCGCGCTCGCGCCCCGGGTGGCGCACCGCCGGAGCGAGACCGGGCTGGTGACCGTCGACGTGTCCGAGGTGCGGCCGGGCGAGCTGCTGCTGGTCCGCTCCGGGGAGACCGTGCCCGTGGACGGGCTGGTGGAGAACGGGACGGCGGTGCTGGACGAGTCCACGCTCACCGGGGAGTCCCTGCCGGTGGAGCGTCCCGCCGGGGACGTGGTGCGCGGCGGCACGGTCAACTCCGGAGGCCCCTTCGACCTGCGCGCCACCAACGACGCCCGGTCCAGCACCTACGCCGGGATCGTCCGGCTGGCCGAGGAGGCCGCGGCCGAGAACGCGCCGTTCATCCGGATGGCCGACCGGTACTCGGCCGTCTTCATCCCGGTCACCCTGGTGCTGGCCGGAGCGGCGTGGATCGCCGCCGCGGACCCGGTCCGGGCGGTCGCGGTGCTGGTCGTCGCCACGCCCTGCCCCCTGATCCTCGCGGCGCCCATCGCGTTCGTCTCCGGCCTGTCCCGGTGCGCCCGGCGGGGCGTCGTGGTGAAGGGCGGCAGCACCCTGGAGCGGCTCGCGGGCGCACGGGTCCTGCTGTTCGACAAGACCGGCACGGTCACCACCGGGCGGCCCGCGCTCTCCGAGATCATCCCCGCCGATCCGGCCGGCCGCGAGGATCCGCTGTTCCTCGCGGCGTCGCTGGACCAGGTGTCCCCGCACGTGCTGGCCTCGGCGATCGTCCGCGGCGCCCGCGAGCGCGGGATGCGCCTCGCCGAGCCGTCCGACGTCGAGGAGCGCGCGGGCCGCGGCGTCCGGGGCACCGTCGAGGGGCGCCGGGTGAGCGTCGGCAAGGCGAGCTGGGCCGGCCGCGCCGACGCCGCGTGGCTGGACCGGGTCCGCGGCCGGGCCGCCGCCCGCGGCGCGATCACCGTGTTCGTCGGGGTGGACGGGCGGCTCGCGGCCGTCCTGCTGCTGCGCGACCGCATGCGCCCGGACGCGCCGCGGACGTTCCGGCTGCTCCGCCGGACGGGCATCGGCCGCGCGGTGATGGTGACCGGCGACCGCGCGGACGTCGCCGGGCCGATCGCCGAGCTGGTGGGGGCCGACACCGTGCACGCCGGGCTCTCGCCGGCCGGGAAGGTCGAGGTCGCCAGGGACGAGAGCGCCCGCGCGCCCACCGTGATGGTCGGCGACGGGGTCAACGACGCGCCCGCGCTGGCGGCCGCGGGCGTCGGCGTCGCGCTCGGCGCCCGGGGCGCGACGGCCTCGTCCGAGGCGGCCGACGTGGTGATCACCGTGGACCGGCTGGAGCGGCTGGCCGAGACCCTCGCGATCGCGCGGCGCACCCGGTCGGTCGCGCGCCAGAGCGTCCTCGCCGGGATGGGGCTGTCGCTGGCCGCGATGATCGTCGCGGCGCTCGGTTTCCTGACCCCGGCGGCCGGGGCGCTGCTCCAGGAGGGCATCGACGTGGCGGCGATCCTGTCCGCGCTGCGCGTACTCGGCCCGGGCCGCGACCGGGCGCCGCGCCTTCGCGGGGACGAGGCCGACCTCGTCCGGCGGCTGGACGAGGAGCACCAGGCGCTGTGGCCGCGGATCGAGCGCCTTCCCGCGCTGGCGGACGCCGCCGCGGGCCCCGCCGGGCGGGAGCGGGACACCGCCGCGGAGGCGCTGTCGGGCTTCCTGTCGGACCTCGCGGCCCACGAGCGCAAGGACGAGCGGCTGCTCTATCCGGCGGTCGCGCGCGTCCTCGGCGGCTCCGACCCCACGGGGGCGATGAGCCGCGGGCACACCGAGATCGCCGAGCTGGCCCGGCGGGTCGGCGCGCTGCTGGAGGAGCTCCGCGCCGCGCCGGCGGCCCCGGAGCCCGCGAGCGACCTGAGGCGGACCGTCCAGGAGCTCTACGCCGTCCTCCGGCTGCACTTCGCCCAGGAGGAGGAGAACTATTTCGTGCTCGCCGACGTCCACGGCCCCGCCGAACCCTGACGAGCCGGGGAGCGTGTCCGGCGCCCGCAGGAGGGACCTCCGGCCCCCGCGCGAACGGCCGGTCGCGGGACGTTCGGCCCTGGGGACGAGCGCGGGCAGAACCGAAGCTGAGGGTGAGACACCGCCGGAGGTGAAGAAATGACCATATTGGTGGGCTACGCCACCGCGCACGGCTCCACACGGAGCATCGCCGAACGGATCGGCACGCTGCTGGCCGAGCGCGGTTTCCAGGTGGACGTCCGCTCCATGGCCGAGGTGGAGGACGCCGGCGCCTACGAGGCGTTCGTGCTGGGCAGCGCGATCCACGACCGCGCCTGGCTGCCCGAGGCGGTCGACTTCCTCGAACGCGAACGCGACACCCTGGCCGGCCGGCCGGTGTGGCTCTTCAGCGTCGGGATGCCGGCCGCGCTGCGCGGCCCGTGGCGCAACTTCGGGGCCAAGGAGAAGGGCCTCGTGCAGGACGAGCTCCAGGAGCTGGTCACCGCCCGCGACCACCGCCTGTTCTCGGGGGTCTTCCGCCGCGAGCACACGTCCCTGGTCGGGCACCTGCTCTTCAGGGCGATGGGAAGCCGGTACGGCGACTACCGCGACTGGGCGCGGATCGACGCGTGGGTCTCGACGATCGAGCCGCGGCCGGGGCTCCGCAAGCACAGCCGTCCGGGCACGCGGCCCGTACGGCCCGCACCGGCCGGGCAGGACCGGCCCCAGCGGCCGATCACTCGCCGGTGAGGTCGCGCCGTTCGAACAGCAGATGACCCGCCCCGGCGAGCACCACCGCCAGTGCGGTCATGACGGCGGCGGCGACGGGCTGGAAGGGTTCCGCCGGGACCTGCGCGAGGTGGTGGAACGGGGAGGCGTCCAGGACGGCGTCCGGCCAGCCCAGGGCGGGCCCGATCGTCTCGATCAGATAGCCGGCGACGACCGCCGCGACCGAGCCGGGGACGGTGAGCCGGGGCCGGGCGCCGAACAGCAGTACCGCGAGGCCCGTGGCAAGGGCCACCACCGGGAGCGGGTTGAGGACGGCGGCCAGCGTGTCGGTCAGGCCCACGTCGGCGCCCGTGGCGGCGGCGCCGGCCCACATCGCGGCGGAGGCGGCCAGCGCGAGCAGCAGCGACGACGCCAGGGCCAGCAGGACGTGCCCGCCCAGCCAGCGGCGCCGCGTGACGGGCCGGACGAGGACGTGGTCGAGCCGCCCCGCGGCCTCCTCGGCGCGGGCCGCGCCGATCCGCCAGCACGCGTACAGGGCGATCAGCAGGCCGATCAGGACGCCCATGGCGCCGACGAAGCCGTCGGCGACGTCGCCGGCGTCCCAGCCGATCCGCTCCAGGACGCGCTGGTAGTTCGGGTCGTCGGCGACGAAGTCGAGCACGGTCGCGATGAGGGCGCCGGCGACGAACGCGTACGCGGCGATGCCGAGCAGCCAGCCGGCCAGCATGCCCCGGGTGCTGCGCCAGGCGAACGCCGCGGGGCTTCCGAGCAGCCCGAGCCGCGTCCGGGCGTGGTCCGGCTCGCTGAGCAGCGCGCCCCCGGTGTCGCGGCGGGTCCGCAGCGCGACCGCGACGCCGCCGAGGACGACGGGGGCCGTGAGCGTGACGGCGAGCGCCGCCCAGTTCGGATCGCGGTAGGGGTGCAGCTCGTCCAGCCAGCCGAAGGGGGTGAGCCAGCGCAGCCCGCCGCGGGAGTCGGCGCTGTTCGCGGCCATCCGGAGCAGGAAGAGGGCGCCGAAGGCGGCGGCGGACACGCCGGTCACCCGGCGCCGCGCCGGGAAGAGCTGGGCGGTCACGGCCGCGACCGCCGCGAACGTCGCGGCGAATCCGGCCAGCCCGAGCCCGAACAGCAGCGAGCCCGCCGCACCGGTCCCCAGCACCGCCAGCGGGACGGCCGCCGCCGCGCCCGCGACCACCGCGGCGCCCGCGAGGACGCCCAGCTGCACCGCCGCGGCCCGCGCCGGGCGGATCGGCGCGGCGAGGACCAGCTCGGCGCGCCCCGACTCCTCCTCGCCCCGCAGCAGGCGGCCCGCCACGAGCAGCGCCCAGATGCCGACCACCGCGGCCAGCACCCAGCCCGCGTCCCAGACGACGAAGCCGCCGGTCGTGTCGACGGCGTGCGGGACGCCCTGGAGCATCCGCATCGCGGGGTCGTCCGACAGCGCCGCGAGCCGCTGCCGCGAGGCCCTGTCGGGATACGTCTGCTCGTAGGTGAGGACCTCGACCACGACGTAGAGGGCGACCGCCGCCGCCAGCCAGCCGAGCCCGCGCCGGATCAGGCGCAGGGTCAGCCGGGCGGCGGGGGCGTCCGCCGGGCGGTGTCGCTCCGCGCGCGGACGGGTCACGGTGCGCTGGACCGGGGCGGCCCTGGTCATCTCTCCCCCTCGTAGTAGCTCAGGAAGATCTCCTCCAGCGTCGGCTCGTGGCTGCGGAGCCGGACCAGCGGGCAGGCGCTCAGCCGGGACAGCGCGGCGGACGGGGACCCGGTGACGGACACGCGGACGCCTCCGTCGATGGGCTCCACCCCGGTCACGCCGGGCACCCCGGACAGGTCGGGCACCGGGCCGTCCACGACCGCCTCCAGCACCGTGCCGCCCAGCCCGCGCAGGTCCTCCAGCGCGGCGACCTCGATCAGCCGCCCGTCGCGGAGGATGGCCACCCGGTGGCACACGTCCTGGGCCTCGTCGAGGATGTGGGAGGACAGGAAGACCGTCTGCCCCCGGCCGGCGGCCTCCCTGGCCAGCGCCTGGAACTCGGCCTCCATCAGCGGGTCGAGCCCCGCCGTCGGCTCGTCCAGGAGCAGCACGTCCGGCCGGGTCATCAGCGCCGCGATCAGCGCGAGCTTCTGGCGGTTCCCCTTGGAGTAGGAGCGGGCCCGCTTCCCCGGATCGAACCGCAGCCGTTCGACGAGCTCGTCCCGGAACGGCGCGTCGACGCGTCCGGACAGGCGGCCCAGATAGGTGAGCGTCTCCAGCCCGGTCAACTGCGGCCAGAGCGCGACGTCGCCCGCCACGTAGCCCACGTGGCGGTGGGCCCGCTCGACGTCCCCGGCGGGCACGTCCATGATCCACGCCTGGCCGGCCGTCGGCCGGACGAGCCCGAGCAGCATCCGGATCGTCGTCGACTTCCCCGCGCCGTTCGGCCCCAGGAAGCCGAAGATCTCTCCGCGGCCGACCTCGAGCCGCAGCCCGTCCACCGCGACCACCCGCCCGAAGTGCTTCGTCAGGCCCTCGGTCCGTATCGCCCACGCGTCCACCGCGCACCTCCTCGCCCCCATGCCCGACGGTAGGCGGATGATCAGCGGGCGGCAGCGGCCGAAGGTCCCGAAGGCGGCGCCGATGGCCCCGACCGCGGAGCGCGGAAGGGGCACCGCCCGCGCGCGGTTCCGGGGCGGGCGGGACGGACCTTCGTCCCGGGCCGAGGGGACCCAAGTCCGTAGGGGCCCGGTGGCGGCGGAGCGAGCATGAAGTCGGGCACCCCGGCGGCGGGGACGCAAGGACGCTCCCCGGCGGCGGCGGATGTCCGCGAGCCGAGGGAGGCATCATGAGCGAGATGGAGCGGCGCGAGACGCGCGGGATCTTCCCGGACCTGTTCGACTGGATCGAGTCCCCGCTGGCCATGTTCCGGAGCGGCACCGGCCAGGCCATGCGGGTCGAGGACTACATGGACGACGGCGTCCAGGTGATCCGTGCCGAACTGCCCGGCATCGACCCCGACAAGGACGTCGACATCACCGTCGCCGGCGGCGTGCTGCGGATCCACGCCGAACGCCAGGAGGAGAAGAAGGAGGCGCACCGGTCGGAGTTCCACTACGGCTCCTTCACCCGGTCCTTCACCCTCCCGGCCGACACCAGGGTCGAGGACATCAAGGCGTCCTACGACAAGGGCATCCTCACCGTCCGCGTGCCGGTGTCCGAGGCCGTCAAGGCCGAGGCCAAGCGGATCCCCGTCGAGAGGTAGCACCGGAGCAGAGCAGAGGGCCTCGGATCGAGCACTCGATCCGAGGCCCTCGGCTTTCCGGACGGCGTCCCTCGGACTTCTACCCCTACCCCGTATACGTGCGTCAGATCACCCTTCGAGCACCTCCATGAGCCCTTGCCCTTCCCGATATACCCCCGTAGGGTAAGCCGCACTTTGCAGAAATACCCCCTAGGGGTACATAGGAGGGGACATGTCCACTCGTTCCGCACCCGCCGCCGGCCGCCGCTGGTGGGCGCTGGCGCTCATCGCGGCCGCCCAGTTCATGGTGATCATGGACACCTCGATCATCGGGGTGGCGCTGCCCCGCATCCAGGACGACCTGGACTTCTCCCAGGAGGACCTGTCCTGGGTCTTCAACGCCTACGTCGTCGCCCTCGGCGGACTACTCCTTCTCGGCGGCCGGCTGGCGGACCTGTTCGGCGCCCGGCGGATGTTCTCGGCCGGGTGGGTGGTCCTGCTCGCCGGGTCGGCAGTGGCCGGCGCCGCCGGCACCGTCGCCGTCGAGCTGACCGGCCGCGCCCTGCAGGGCGTCGGCGCCGCGCTCATCGCGCCCGCCGCGCTCACCCTGCTGATGATGCTGTTCGGCTCCGAACCGCGCGAGCTGACCAAGGCGCTGTCCCTCTACGGCGCGGCGGCCCCCGCCGGAGGCACCGCGGGGGTCTTCCTCGGCGGCGTCATCACCGAGTACGCGTCCTGGCCCTGGGTCTTCTACATCAACATTCCGATCGCCGTCCTGGCGCTGGCGGCCGCGCCGGCGCTGATGCCGGGCGGCGGCGGGAGCGCCCGGGGATCGGTGGACGTGGTCGGCGCGCTCACCGTCACCGCCGGGCTCGGGGCCGTCGTCTTCGCCGTCGTCCGCGCCCCCGAGGTCGGCTGGGGCGCGGCCGCGACCTGGGCGGTGCTGGCCGGCGGGCTGGTCCTGCTCGGCGTGTTCCTGGCCGTCCAGGCGTCCCGCCGCAGCCCGCTGATGCCGCTGTCGATCTTCCGCGCGCCGAACCTGGGCGCCGCCAACCTCGCCCAGTTCCTGCTCGGCGGCGCGTGGATCCCGATGTGGTTCTTCCTGAACCTCTACCTGCAGCGGGTCCTCGGCTACAGCGCGTTCCCCTCCGGCGCCGCGCTGGTCCCGATGACGGCACTGATCATGCTGGGGATGATCGTCCTGGCGCCGCGGGCCATCGGCCGCCTCGGTCCGAAGGCCACCACCGTCACCGGGCTTGTCGTGCTGGCCGCCGGGATGGGCTGGCTTGCGCTGATCCGCCCGGACGGGAACTACTGGGTGGACGTCCTGCCCGCGTCGCTGGTCGCCGCGCTGGGCATGTCGCTGGCCTTCATTCCCTCCCTGGGCATCGCTATCTCGGCGGCCCGCCCGGAGGAGGGCGGCCTGGCGTCCGGCATCGTCAACACCGGCTACCAGGTCGGTTCGGCGCTGGGCCTGGCCGCGATGACCGCCATCGCGGCCTCCTTCGGCGCCGGCCGGCTCGGCGACCTGCCCGCGCTCACCGACGGCTTCTCCGCCGCGTTCACCGGGGCGGCGCTGGTCGCGCTGGCCGGCGCGGCGCTGGCCGCCGTCACCCTGCGGACCCCGCGCCCCGAGCCCGAGCCCGAGCCCGCGCCCGCGCCGCGGACGGAGCACGAGAACGCCCCGGGGCACTGACCGGAAGGCTCCGGGAGCCGCGATGCGGCCCCCGGAGCCTTCGGAGGAACCGGGGAGGGATGCCCGTGCCCGCTCAGGTCGCGTGAACGACCGCGACCGGGCAGGGCGCGTGGTGGACCAGGGCGTGGCTGACCGAGCCGAGCAGCAGGCCGCGGAAGCCGCCGAGGCCCCGCGAGCCGACGACGAGCAGGCGCGCCTCCTCCGCGGCGCTCATCAGCACCTCGCGCGGCTGGCCGGTCACGATGTCGGACTGGACCTTCACCTCCGGGTGGAGCTCACGCGCGGGGATCATCATCCTGGCCAGGCGGGCCTGCGCCGCCTCGCGCATCCCGGCCTCGTCCACCAGCGGAGGGTTCACCCTCTCGGGCACCGCCTCCCAGGCGATCACCGCGTGGACGTCCCAGCCGTGCGCGCCGGCCTCGGTGAAGGCCAGCGCCAGCGCCTCCCGGGACGCCGGCGAACCGTCGACGCCCACCACGACGTGGCCGTGCACCTGCTCCGGCGGCGGGACGAGCTCGCCCCGGACGACCACGACCGGGCACGGGGCGTGCGCCGCCACCTGCGCGCCGACCGAGCCGAGCACCAGTCCGGCGAAGCCGCCGAGCCCGCGCGGGCCGAGCACGATCATGTCGGCGGCGCGGCCGGCCTCGATCAGCCTGGCTGCCGCCTGCCCCCGGGCCAGCACCCCCCGCACGCTCAGGTCCGGCGCGACCTCGCGGACGTGCGCGACACCGTTGTTGAGGTTCTCCTCCGCCACGCCCCGCAGGTCGACGACCGGCATGGCGATCGGCCCTCCGACGTAGACGTCCCACACATGGAGCACCGTCAGGGAGAGTCCCCGGGCCTGAGCTTCGCCTGCGGCCCACTCCAGTGCCTGCACACCGCCCGTGGAGCCGTCGTAGCCAACGACCACACCGGTGATCTGCTCGTCGTTCATGAGTGAACTCCCCTTCAGGGTTCCTGCCTTGTCGATCTCAGCCTCTCCTGCGGGGGCGTGCCGCAGGAGAGTCGACGGTCCGGAGGAACAGGGACCTTCGGCCCTCCGGCCGAGGGCCTCTCGCGGGTCGGCCCGCGGCCCCGGGCCCGTCAACCGCCGAAGCGGCACAGCGCGCCGATGCCCTCGATCGGAGCGTGGGGCGTGCCCGGTGGAACGAGCCGGGCGTCGGCTCCGGTGAGCAGCGCGGCCCGCAGAGCGACGTCGATCAGGGGGGCGGCCTCGATCACGGGGGCGCCGTCCGCCGGTGCGCCCGGACGCGTCCAGGCGTCCGGGCTCAGGGCCGTCCGCCCGGACGCCCGGTCGAACCACGCGATGCGCCGGTCCGCCGGGTCGTCGACGACGACCAGGGCGCGGACCCGGCCGTGCGAGAGGGCGTCCAGCGTCGCCGCCGCGCCCTCCGCCACCCAGTCGGCCGACCCGCCCGCCTCGGCGATGCGCGCCAGGAGGCCCCGGTTCCGCTCCGCGACCCAGGCGCGGACGTGCTGGTCGACCGGAGGGGCCAGACGCCGCCCCGAATCCTCGCGGGTGAGGACGCACGGCACATGCCGGACGGAGACCCTGCGCCGCACCCCGCCCGGGATGCGCTTGTCGATGTCGTACACCACGCGGATGTCGCCCGCGAGGAGGAGCAGTTCCGCGGGACTGCGAAGGAGCCCGTCGCAGAGAGCCTCGGCGACCCGGACGGCGTTGCGCTCGTCCGGATCCGCCGGCGAACGGTTGTGCCGCCTTCCGGAGCCCCGGACGGCACGCCTCACGCCGTCGTCCGGGCCTGTGGCGGTGCGCACGATCCGCTGCTGGAGCCCGCCGTGATGGATCTCGATGTCCGCGCCCTCGCGGTCGGCCAGGGCGAGGGCGTAAGGCGGCCTCTCCTGCAGCCAGGCCACGAGCGGGCGCACGTACGGGACGGGTGCGCGGACGAGGACGTCGGACAGCCGCACCCCGGGCATCTCGAACGCGTTCGGCGCCGGTCCGCCCGACACGATCCGGCGCAGGTCCCTCATGCCGCTCTCGGCGTCCGTCCTCATGATCCCAGCGTCCGCCCGCGCCCGCCCCCGAGAAAGGTTCGAAGGTCCGGTCATGTGGGGCCGTTCGGGCAGATCTCAAGAATCGCCGGCGCTCTCCAGCGGGACCACCGCGATGGGGCAGACCGCGTTGTACAGCAGCCATTGGGCCACCGAACCGAACGCGGGGTGCGCGGCCCCGACCACCAGGAGCCGCGCCTCCTGCGCGGCCTCCTGCAGCGCCTCGGGCGGCGGCGCGAGGGGGTTCTCGGGGTGGGTGAGGACGTCCGGGTGCCGCTCCTGGACGACCGCCACGGCCCGCTCCATCGGGTCGTGCGCGGACGAGTGCCGGACCGCGGGGCCCGGCGCCTCCTCGGCCTCGGCACCCGAGTAGACGATCTTCAGGGGCAGCCGGCGCAGCTCCGCCTCGCGCGCGGCGAAGGACAGCGCGCTCTCCGCGGCCGGCGAGCCGTCCACCACGACCACGACCGGCCGCACGTCCTCGGGACGGGGCAGCGCGCCGACTCCCCGGACCACGATGACCGGGCAGCGGGCGTGCATGGCCACGTGCGCGGCGACCGAGCCGACGGGCACGCGTGCGAGCCGGCCGAGCCCGCGCGATCCGAGCACCAGGAGCTCCGCGCCGGCCGACAGCTCCGTGAGCCGCTCCGCCGCCGACCCCTCCTCCGAGACCGGCCGGACCGCGACCCCGGCCGTGCGCTCCCGGGCGCACTCGACGCCGTGGGCCAGCACGTGCTGCGCCGCCTCGTGCAGCGACCGGCGGCCCGCCTCCTCCAGTTCGGGGGCGACTCCCTGGTACGGCCAGTGCCACGCGTGGCACAGCACCAGCGGCGACCCGCGCAGCTCCGCCTCGTCCAGCGCCCAGTCGAGCGCCTGCATGGCGTAGACCGATCCGTCGAAGCCGACGACCACCTCGCGGGCAGTGCCTCCGTCAGACATCGGGCCCCTCCGTCCCCTCCGGCCGCGTCCGCGGACGGTGCGCACGGCCGGTGGCCGGGAGGCGGCGTCCGCGGAACATGGTTGGGGGCGGGAGAAGCCCTCCGCCGCTTAGGCAGCGTTTCGAGATGGACGGTGCGTGGTCTCCCACTTCTCCGTCCCTTCCTCCTCGACTTCTCTCGCCCTACTCCATTCCACCGCCCCGCCGGGGCCCGGGCCAGGGACGAAAGTCCTTCGTTCGCCGCCCGGCCCGCGGCCGCTACCGGAGCGGCCGGAGGTCGGCTCGGCGGGCCGCGCCGGTCTCCGCGCCCTCCGGCCCCGCGGCCGCGCGGCCGGCGACGAGCCGCCGGAGGTTGCGGAACTGCCGCTGCTGCATGACGAAGTGCGCGGGCTCGCCGAAGAGCCAGGCGAACAGCCGGTTCGGTATGGAGGGCTCCCCGCGGCCGCGCGTCCGGACGACCAGCCGCGTGCACCCGTCGGGGAGCGGGCGGAGGTGGAAGGCCCAGATCCCGTCGGAGTACGCCTTGGGCCGCGGCCCGCGCGGGTCGAACGACCGTCCGGACGGCAGCTCCAGGTCGCTGCGCAGCACCAGGGTCCTGCCCGGGTCGAGGACCTCGACCCGGAAGTACGTCTCCCCGCTCGGCACCGCGGGCAGGCGGTCGCCCACCGCCACGTCCTGCCATTCGGGGACGACGCGGTCCGAGCTCGGCCGCCCGCCGTTGTCGAGCAGGTCCCAGCTGTACCAGCCGGCCCGGCCGTTCCCCATCTGCACCAGCCACGGCCAGACCGCCTCCGGCGGCGCGGGCAGCGAGGTGGCCATGGTCGACTGGCTCGTCGCGTTCTCGATCAGATCGTCGCTCGGATACCGGGCGCCCGCCTCCCTGTAGGTGGCCCCCCAGCACAGCAGCGTGGGGCGGAGCGCGAACACATAGGCGGTGGCGGCGCCGCAGGCGAGCGCGGCCCTGCGGACGTTCGTGCTCTTCACGTGCCCTCCCCCTGTCGATGACCGTTCCGTCCCACGCTGCCGGGCGGCGGTGCGCCTCCGCAGAGGCCTTCGCCACCTCGGCCGCGGGACGTTCGTCCCTCCGGTCCCGGGAGGGCCGGCGGACCGGCCGGAAGGGACCTTCGGGTCCGGGGGTGGGGACATCGGTCCGTGGCGCCCGGTGCGCCCCCGAGAAAGGCTGCTGGTGTACGCCGTTCCGGGCGACTTCCGAGGTCGTTCGGGCATCGACCCGGGGAGCAGGCCATGACGCAGACGCGCGCGGACCGCTTGCGGCGCCGCTGCGGGTTCGACGGCAACCCCCTGCGCCGCCGCGTGGACCGGGTCCAGTGGCGGGTCGGGCTGCTCCTGCTCCTGGTCTTCCTGGTCGTCGCCCCGATCGCCTGCGCGCACGCCGTCCGGTCCGTCCACACGGCGGGGGTCCGAGCCGAGCGGTACGAGGCCGCGACGCGCCACCGGGTCGAGGCGACGGTGGTCGGGGTCAGGCCGCTGGAGTCCGGGCGCGACGTGTCCGTGGTCTGGACCGGACCGGACGGTGCGATGCGGACCGGCCACTACACGAGTTGGAAGGCGACGCGGCTCGGCGAGCGGCGCGAACTGTGGGCGGGACCACACGGCGGTCTCGGCGAGACCGGACCGCGGAAGCACGTGCGGACGATCGGCGACGACGCGTCGGCCGGCGCGGCGACCGCGGCGGTGGCGGGGCTGCCGCTGCTCACCCTCTACCTGCTGGTCCGCCGGCGCTGCGACAGGCGCCGCTACCGCCGGTGGGAGGAGGAATGGGCCGACTTCGACCGCCGCTCCCGCTCGGCCTAGCAGGCCGGAGACCGCACGCCGGAGGTGCACGATGCAGCGGATGAACGCGCTGGACGCGGGGA
The DNA here is from genome assembly GCF_040649235.1 of Spirillospora sp. NPDC049024. Lineage (NCBI taxonomy): Bacteria > Bacillati > Actinomycetota > Actinomycetes > Streptosporangiales > Thermomonosporaceae > Spirillospora > Spirillospora sp. NPDC049024. The sequence goes on along the minus strand of NZ_JBEZFD010000008.1, from coordinate 134,493 downwards.
TGTTCTTCGCCGAGAACGACACGACGCCGCTCCAGATCGGCACCGTGACGGTGTTCGAGGGCCCCGCCCCCGGCCACGCGGAGCTGGAGCGGGAGATCTTCGCCCGGCTCCGGTTCGCGCCCCGCTGCCGGCAGCGCGTCCGGACGGTCCCGCTCCGCCTCGCGCACCCGGTCTGGGTCGACGACCGCCGCTTCCGGATGGCCGACCACGTCCGGCACGTGGAGGCGCCCGCGCCCGGCGGCCCGGAGGAGCTGCAGGAGCTGGCGGGCGACGTCCTCGGCCGGCGGCTGGACCTCACCCGCTCCCCCTGGGAGGTGTGGCTGGTCGAGGGCCTGCGGGACGGCCGCTGGGCGCTGATCTCCAAGGTGCACCACTGCATGGTCGACGGGCTGGCCGGGATCGACCTGCTGGGCGTGCTGCTCGACGCCGGCCCCGGCTGGTCGCCCGCCGACCCCCGGCTGTGGACGCCCGCGCCGGAGCCGTCCGGGCGGGCGGTCGTCCGCAGCGCCGTGGCGGACCGGCTGAAGGGGCTCGGGCGGCAGGCCGCCCGGCTCTTCGTCCCGGCCCTGCGCGACTCGATCACCGTCGCGAGCGCGGTGCCCGGCTACGCCGCGCGCCTCAGCGGCCCCGGCGCGTCCTCCCTCAACGGCCCGACCGTCCCGCTCCGGCGCTGGTCGCGGACCTCCGCCGGCCTGGACGAGGTGGCCCGGATCAGGCGCGCCTTCGGCGGCTCGGTCAACGACGTCGCGCTCGCCGCGACGGCCTCCGGCTTCCGGACGCTGCTGGCCGCCCGCGGCGAGCTCACCGCGGACTCGACCGTCCGCGCGCTGGTGCCCGTCTCGGTCCGGTCGGCCGACGAGCGCGGGGTCCTGGCGAACCGGGTGTCGGCGGTCCTGGCCGACCTGCCCTGCGGGGAGCCGGACCCCGTGCGCCGCCTGCGGCTGCTGCGCGAGCAGATGGACGGCGCGAAGAGCGCGGACCAGGCCGCCGGACTCGACGCCTTCCTCCAGCTCCTCGGGGGCGCCCCCGGGCTGTTCTCGGTGGCGGCGCACACGGCGCTGCGGCTGCGGCAGCCGCTGGTCCACACGATCGTCACCAACGTCCCCGGCCCCTCCTTCCCGCTGTACGCGATGGGGCGGCGGATGCTGGAGATGGACCCCTACATCCCGATCGTCGCCGGGCTGCGCGTGTCCGTCGGCATCGTCTCCTACGACGGCGTCCTGTCGTTCGGGATCACCGGCGACCACGACGCGCTCCCCGATCTGCGGACCCTGTGCGCGGGGATCCGCGACGGCGTCGACGAGCTCCTCAAGGAAGCGGCGCGGGCCGCGCATCCCACGGTCTGAAACCGCGGGACCGCCCTCCACCGCCCGGGCGGGCGCGTCGGCCCGGGCCCCTGGTCAGCCGGCGCTCGGCGCCGGGACGGCACGGGCGCGGCGGCGGTGGCGGCGGTACTCGTCGGCCGCCCAGACGATGACGGGGAACGCGGCGATGATGCCCAGGACGTCCGGCGGGAGGGCGGCGGTGCCGAAGAGGTGCTGGAAGGGCGGCAGGTAGATCAGGGCGGCGGCGAACAGGACCTCGAAGGCGATGCCGGCCAGCAGGAGCGGGTTGGTGGTGAGCCCCACCTCGCGGAGGGACGCGTGGTCGGTGCGGGAGGCCATGGCGGTGCCGATCTGGCAGGTGACCAGGCCCGCGAACGTCGCGGTGGTGGCGGTCAGGTAGGCGTGGTGGAGGGGGGCGCCCGTGCCGGTCGGGTCGCCGGGATGCCAGCCGGCCCGCCACAGCGTGTAGAAGAACACCGACATGACCAGGACGGCGGAGATCAGGCCGAGGTATCCCCACGCGCGGATCAGCATGTCCCGGGAGATGACGCCCTGGGACGACGGGCGGGGCGGACGGTCCATGATGCCGGGTTCGGCGGGTTCGCGGCCGAGGGCCAGCGCCGGGAGCGTCTCGGTGCCGAGGTCGATCGCGAGGATCTGCAGGACCGTGAGGGGCAGCGGCACCAGGCCGCCGCTGAGCGCGAACACCAGGAACGGGACGATCTCCGGGACGGCGTGGGCGAAGATGTAGAGGATGAACTTGCGGACGTTGTCGTAGACGCGCCGGCCGGATTCGACGGCGGTCACGATCGTGGCGAAGTTGTCGTCGGTCAGGACCATCGTGGACGCCTCGCGGGCGACGTCGGTGCCCGAGCGCCCCATCGCCACGCCGATATGGGCCTGGTGCAGGGCCGGGGCGTCGTTGGCGCCGTCCCCGGTCATCGCCACGATCCGGCCGTGGGCGCGCAGCGCGTCGGCGACCTTGAGCTTGGTCTCCGGCGACGACCGCGCGAAGACGATCTCGTCGTCGCCGGTCAGCAGCTCGTCCAGCTCGTGGTCGTGCACCTTCTCCGACTCGGCGACCACGCGCAGGCGCGGGACGCCGATGCCGGCCTCCGCGGCGACGGCCGCGGCGGTGGCGCCGTTGTCGCCGGTGACGATGTGGACGCGCAGCCCCGCGCCGTGGCAGCGGCGCACGGCGTCCGCGACCTCCGGGCGCGGCGGGTCGTACAGCCCGACGAGCCCGAGGAGGCGCAGCCCGGTCTCGGCGTCCTCCCGCCGTTCCGGCGGGGCGGCGCCGGGCGGCAGGTCCCGGTCGGCGACCGCCAGCACCCGCAGGCCCCGGCGTGCGAGCTCGTCGACGACGTCCATGACCGCGTGCCGGTCCGCGCCGGAGCAGCGGGCCAGCACGGCCTCGGGCGCGCCCTTGGCGTACACGGCCAGGTGGTCGTCGCGCCGGGCGACGACGGACATCATCCGCAGGCGGGCGTCGAACCGGAAGGCGGCCCGGCGCCGGTCGTCGCGCGCCGTGAGGCGGGCGGGCGCGTCGGGGCCGCCGCCCAGGACGAGGGCGATCTCGGTCGGGTCGCCCTGCAGGTCGCCGGCCTCGTCGTAGGAGACCGTGGTGCACTCGGTCATCGCCCGCGCCAGCTCGGCGGGCGGCGGTCGCTCCGGCGCCGTGACCGTGCCGCCGTCCGGGGTCCAGTACGCCTGGAGCCGCATCCGGTTCTGCGTGAGGGTGCCGGTCTTGTCGGTGCAGATGACGTTGGTGGAGCCGAGCGTCTCGACGGCGCTGAGCCGCTTGACGACCGCGCCCTGCCGGGCGAGGACCCGGACCCCGACCGCCAGCGCGAGGGTGATGGTCGGCAGGAGGCCCTCGGGGACGTTGGCGACCAGCAGCCCGATCGCGAACATGAGGGCGTCGGTCAGCGGCAGGCCGACCAGCGCCCCGATCAGCAGGAACACCACGCCCATCCCGACCGCGACCGCGGCGATCAGCCAGGCGACCCTCTTGACCTGGGCCTCCAGCGGGCTCTCCCCGCGGGGCGCGCGCTGGCTGAGCGCGGCGATGCGGCCGAGCTCGGTGTGCCCGCCGGTCGCGAACACGATCGCCCGCGCCTCTCCCCCGGTGCAGGTCGTCCCGGAGAACACCAGGTTGGGCTCGTGGAGCAGGGCGACGCCCTGCTCGGCCGGCGCCGCCACCCTGTCCACGGGCGCCGACTCGCCGGTCAGCATCGACAGGTCGAGTTCCAGGGCCCCTTCGGTGAGCCGGGCGTCGGCGGGGACCTTGTCGCCCTCCTCCAGGAGGATCAGGTCTCCCGGGACGAGGCCGGTGACCTCCACCGCCCGCGCCGTCCCGTCCCTGACGACGTGGGCCTTCTCCGGCAGGTAGGCCGCCAGCGCCTCGACGGCCCGCTCGGCCTGGTGCTCCTGGAGCAGCGCGAACACCGCGTTCACCAGGATCACGGCCAGGATCGCCCAGCCCAGCACCGCCATGCCCGCCACGAACGCCAGCAGGGCCGCGCCCCACAGCAGCAGCGCCAGCGGGTGGAGGAACTGGGCGGACAGCAGCCTGGCCAGGGACCGCTTCTCGCGCCGCCGGACCTGGTTGGCGCCGTAGACCGCCAGCCTGCGGGCCGCCTCGCGCTCGGACAGCCCGCGCTCCCCCGTCCGCAGTTCCTTGCGGAGCCGGGGCAGGGGCTCGCGCGGGTCGGCGGTCGAGACGGCCTCGTCCGCGGCGGTTTCGGGGCCCTGGTGGTGGTGCCGCACGGTCTCCTGGTGATGTCTCACGATCTCGTCCCCTTCAGCGGAGGCGGCGCAGGTAGGGGTCCCAGGCGCGCCGGGGCACGACCTTGACGCGGGCGTCGACGGCCACCACCCCGTCCGGGCGGACGACGGTGGGGTTGAGGTCGAGTTCGGCGATCTCGGGGTGGTCGGCCGCCAGCCTGGACAGCCGCAGCAGGGCCTCGCGCAGGCCGGCGACGTCGCCGGGCGGGCGGGCTGGATGGCCGAGCAGCAGGGCCGACAGGCGCGGCTCGCGGATCAGGTCGTCGGCCTCCTGCGCGGTCAGCGGGGCGAGGCGCGCGGTGCGGTCCGCCAGTGCGTCGGTGTCGATGCCGCCCGCTCCGAAGACCACGACGGCCCCGAAAACCTCTTCCTGGACGGCGCCGCACAGCACCTCGACGCCCTCGTCCACCATGGCCTGGACGACCACGCCCTCCAGGTCGTCGCCGAACCGGCCGGCGAGGCCCCGGAAGGCTTCTCGTACCTCCCGCTCCCCGTCCAGGCCCAGCCGGAGCGCTCCCGCCGCCGTCTTGTGCACGACGCCGGGCACGTGCGCCTTCATCGCCACCGGGACGCCCATCTCGCGGGCCGCCGAGGCGGCCTCGTCCTCGGTCCGCGCCCAGCACCAGGGGGCGAGGGGGAGCCCGTAGGACTCCAGCAGCCGGAAGGCGCCGACGGGCGGCAGCCAGCCGCCCTCCGGCTCCGTCGACAGGAACTCGTCGATGACGGCCGCCGCCTCCACCGGCAGCAGGCCCGGCAGCACGGGGGGCGCGCCGGGAGGCAGGCCCCGCCGCCGCGCGTAGGAGAAGGCGCGTGCGAACGCGCGGACGGCGTTCTCCGGATAGGCGTAGCAGGGGACGCCCATCTCGTTGACCCTGACGGTCTCGGCCTGCCCCAGCACGACGGCGGCGACCGGTTTGCCGCCGCCGCCGAGCGCGCCGCGCAGATCGGCGAGCGCCGTGGGCGCCACGAGCGCCAGGACGGCGTCGACGGACTCGTCCGCGGCGACCGCGTCGAGGGCCTCCCGGAACAGCTCGGCGGAGACCGCGGCCGTGGTGTCGACGGGGTTGGAGACCGCCGCGCAGGGGGGCAGCATCGCGGAGAGGCGGCGCCGGGTGGCCGGCCCGAGGACCGGGACCGTGAGCCCCGCGTCGGCGCAGGCGTCGGCCGCGAGGACCCCCGCCCCGCCCGCGTTGGACACCACCGCGACGCGCGGCCCGGCCGGGAGCGGCTGGGTCGCCAGCAGCGCCGCCGCGTCCACCAGTTCCCCGAGGTCGTCGGTGGCGACGATGCCCGCCTGCCGGAACAGGGCCCGCCGCGTGATCTCCGGGGTGGCGGCGGCCGCGGTGTGGGAGGCCGCCGCCCGCGTGCCGGGCGCCGAACGCCCCGCGAGGACGGTCAGCAGCGGCATCCGGGCCGCCACCCGCCGCGCCGTCCTGGCGAACTTGCGCGGGTTGCCGAACGACTCCACGTGCAGGATCCCCACCCGGGTCGTCTCGTCCGACTCCCACCACATGAGCAGGTCGTTCGCGCTGACGTCGTACTTGTCCCCAACCGAGGCGAATGAGGAGATCCCGATCCCCAGCCGCGACAGTTGCTCCAGCAGCGCGATCCCGACACCGCCCGACTGCACCACGACGCCCGCGCTCCCGGGGACGGGATGCGCGGCGCCGAACGTCGCGTCGAGCGAGATCGCGGTGTTGGCCGTCCCCAGGCAGTTCGGGCCGACCAGCCGCATGCCGTGCTCCCGGCAGACCGCCAGCAGGTCGCGCCCCTGGACGACGGTGAGCCCGGAGCTGACCACCACCAGCGCGCGGGCCCCGCCGCGCCCGCACTCGGCCGCCGCGCGGACCACGGCGCCCGCGGGCACGGTGACGACCGCGAGGTCGGGCCGCTCCGGAAGGTCGGCGGGCGTCGCCACGCAGGGCGCCCCGTGCAGGTCGCCACCGGCGGCGTGCGGGTTCACCGCGTACACGGCGCCCTCGAACCCGGCGGAGAGGATGTTGCGCAGGATCTCGGCCCCGACCGTCCCCGGCCGCCGGGAGGCCCCGACGACCGCGACCGTCCGCGGCCGCAGCAGCGGCTCCAGGCTCGCCACGTCCGCGCGCCGCTCCCGTTCGGCCACCGCGTCCAGGTACGCCTCGTCGGAGACCAGCGGCAGCGTCAGCTCGACCACGTTCCCCGCGGAGCGGCGCCGCGCCGCCATCCCGGCGTCGGCGAAGACGCGCAGCATCGCGGTGTTCTCCGCGAGCGTGTCGGCGCGGAAGGCCACGATCCCCTGGGAGCGGGCCAGGGATCCGAGGTGCTCCAGCAGCAGCGTGCCGACCCCCCGGTGGTGCATCCGGTCGGCGACCGCCATCGCGAACTCGGCCTCGCCCGGCACGTCGGTCGGTTCGTACTCGGCCACGCCGACCAGTTCGCCGTGCAGCCACGCGCCGAGCGCCGCGTGGCCCGCGCCGTCCGCGCGGCAGACCCGCGCCGCGACCTGCTCGGCCACGGCCCGGTTGAGGCCGAAGAACCGCAGGTAGAGGCTCTCTTCCCGCAGCCCGCGGTGCAGGTCGCGCACCGCCTCCCGGTCCGCCTCGCCCAGCCGCCTGATCTCGACCTGCGTTCCATCGGTCAGCAGCGCGAACACGCGCGCGCCGGAAAGGCTCTCGGTCATGCCCCCAGCGTCGGACGGGGCGGCCCGGCGGGTCAGCGCCCCAAGGTCACCGGTCATCGGGACCTTCGTCCCCCGGCCGCGAAGCCTCGCCCGGGGTAGGACGGGAGGGAGTAAGGTGCCCTGCCACCCTGACGAACGGCGCTCTCGTGGATCTCAACGCACCCGATCGCACCCTCCGGATCGGCGGCCGGCCCCTCCCGGTCGTCGGCCCCGCCCGCATGTACGTCTGCGGGATCACCCCCTACGACGCGACCCATCTCGGCCATGCCCGCACCTTCGTCTGGGCCGACGTCGCCGCACGCGTCCTGCGGCACGCCGGCGCCGAGGTGCGCGTGTGCCGCAACGTCACCGACGTCGACGACGTGCTGGACCAGGCGGCGCATCGCGCGGGCAGTCCGTACGACAGCTTCGCCGCCGTCCAGCAGTTCTACTTCGAACGCGACCTGGAGGTGCTCGGCGTCCACGCCGTCGACCTCCAGCCCCGCGCCCACACTCATGTCAGCGAGGTCGTCGCGCTCGCCCAGGGCCTCCTCGCCGCAGGCCTCGCCTACGTCCGGGACGGCGCGGTCCTGTTCCGGGGCGGAGACGTCCCGCAGCGCGCAGGCCTCGAAGCCGGCCAGGCCCACGACCTCCTCGCCGAGTACGGCGACGCACCCGACGATCCCGGCAAGGAGCACCCGTTCGACGTCGCGGTGTGGCGGCCGTCGCGGTCGGGCGAGCCCGCCTGGCCCAGCCCCTGGAGCGCCGGCCGGCCCGGCTGGCACGCCGAGTGCGCCGCGATGGCCATGACGGCGTTCGGCCCGGCTCTGGACCTGCACGCGGGCGGCGCCGACCTGCGGTTCCCCCACCACGCCTACGAGGCCGCCATGGCCGAGGCGTTGACGGGCGTACGGCCGTTCTCCCGAGCCTGGCTGCACGTGGGCATGGTGTGCCGGGACGGCGCCAAGATGGCCAAGTCCACCGGGAACCTGGTGCTGGTCTCCGACCTGGTCCAGGACCACCCGGCCGCGGCCGTCCGGTTCATGCTCCTCACCGAGCCCTGGGCGCGGGAGTGGGACTACACGCCCGGCGCCCTCGACCGCGCCGCGGCGGACCTGGAGCGGCTGCATGTCGCGGCGGGCCGGGGGAACTCCTCCACCGCGGCCGAGGCGGCCGTGGAGCGGGCGCTCCTCGACGACCTCGACGTGCGGACGGCGCTCGGTGTGGCGGAGCAGGAGGGCGGCCGGACCGCCCGCCTGGCCATGCGGATCCTGGCTCTCGGCTGACCCCAGGGCGGTCCTAAGGCCGCGCCCGGAAGGACCAAAGTCCCTGGGGCGCCCCCTGCACGAGCCCAATGCTGGTGTCACCGGCCCGTGCGAATAGGGAGGCCCACGTTGCCCGCCACAGCCCCGAACGAGCTCGACATCCAGTTCGCGACCAGCAATGACGTTTCGCAGGAGGACCTGCGGCGGGCGCGCGAGACCGTCGCCCGAGCGCTGGCTCACGCCCCGCGTCCCGTCCTGTACGCGAAGGCCATGCTCAGCGTTCTCCACGACCCGGCCGTCCCCCGGCCCTACCTGGCCTCGTTCCGGGTCGACCTCAACGGCCTGCCGGTCAACGCCCACGCCGCGGCGGCCTCGATGCCGGAGGCGATCAGTCTGGCCGGCACCCGCCTGCGCGCCCGAGTGGAGAGCACCGCCCAGTACAGGGAGACCCGCCGCAGGGCTCGCGGGCACACCACCGCCACCGGCGAGGGCGCTCCGCTGTAGGAGCACACGGTCGCCGGCGCGCCGCGAGCGCCGGACTCCAGGGCCGGAGCCCCGCTACGGGGCTTCGGCCTTCGAGATCGGGAGCGTCACGCGGAAGATCGTGTGCTCTCCGGCGACGAGTTCGGCGCGGCCGCCGTGGGCGGCGGCCACCGCCTGGACGATGGCCAGCCCGAGGCCCGTGCCGCCCGCGCTGCGCGCCCGGCCCTTGTCGGCGCGGACGAACCGCTGGAAGATCTCTTCGCGCAGCTCGGCCGGGATGCCGGGGCCGTCGTCCTCCACGTCGAGGAGGACGGCGGCTCCCTGGACGGTGAGCCGCACGGTGACGTGCGTGCCGGGGGGCGTGTGGGCGCGCGCGTTGGCGAGCAGGTTGGCGACCAGCTGGTGGAGCCGGCGCGCGTCCCCGGTGACGGTCACCGGTTCCTCCGGCAGCACCAGCTCCCAGCGGTGCCGCGGGCCGACCGCACGGGCGTCGGCGGTGGCGTCGAGCACGATGCGGGTCAGGTCGACCGGGTCCGCCTCCAGCGGGCGGCCGGCGTCCAGGCGGGCGAGCAGCAGCAGGTCGTCGACCAGTTCGGACATCCGGACCGACTCGGCCTCGATGCGCCCCAGCGCGTGCCGCACCTCGTCCGGGACGGGCTCGGGCATGCGCAGGGCGAGCTCGGCGTGGCCGCGGATCGCGGCGACCGGGGTGCGCAGCTCGTGGCTCGCGTCGGCGGCGAACCGCCGGAGCCGCTCCTCGCTGGCGTGCCGCCGGGCCAGCGCGTTCTCGACGTGGCCGAGCATCCGGTTCAGCGCGGCGCCGACCTGCCCGACCTCGGTGCGGGGGTCGGTGTCGGGGACGCGCTCGGGCATCGCCACCTCGCCGCTGGCCAGCGGCAGCTCGGTGACCCGGGACGCGGTCGCGGCGACCCGCCGCAGCGGGCGCAGGGCCAGCCGGACCCAGGCCGCAGCCGCGATCCCGGCCGCGGCGAGCACGGCCGCGAACACGACCGCCTCCACCATGATGAGGCGGTGCAGCGTCTCCTCGGCCGGCCGCAGCGGCAGGCCGGTGACCAGGACGTCCCCGTCGTCGCCGCGCAGCGCCATCACCCGGTACTCCTCCAACGCCGACAGGTCGAGCGAACGCCCCCGGCCGTCGGGCGGGAGGGCGGCCAGGGCGCGCCTGTCGGCGGCGTCGAGCGGCACGGGTTCGTCGGAGCTGTCGTGCACGACCGCGGCCTCCGTCACCGTGCGGCCGAAGAGCCGCGCGCCGAACGTCCCCGGCGCCTGCCCGCGGGTGTCGGGACGGTCGTCGGCGTCCTTGCGCCGCTCGTGCTCCAGGCTCGCCGGGAACCGCCCGCCGGACGCGGTGAGCTGCTCGTCCAGCCGGCCGACGAGGAACCGGTCGAGCGCGGTCGCGGTGGCGATCCCCACGGCGAGGCAGCTCAGCGCCAGCAGGACGAGCAGTCCGGCGGTGAGCCGGGCCCGCAGCGTGCGCGGGCCCCTCACGGAGCCCCCGGCTTCAGGACGTACCCGACCCCGCGCACCGTGTGGATCATCGGCGCGCGGCCCGCGTCGATCTTCTTGCGCAGGTAGCTGATGTACAGCTCGACGACGTGGGCCTGGCCGCCGAAGTCGTAGTCCCAGACGCGGTCGAGGATCTGGGCCTTGCTGAGGACCCGGCGCGGGTTGCGCATCAGGAAGCGCAGCAGCTCGAACTCGGTGGGGGTCAGCTCCACGACCTCGCCGTCGCGGGTCACCTCCCGGGCGTCCTCGTCCATGGCCAGGCCGCCGACGGTGAGCAGCCGCCCGGCGCCCGCCTGCCGGGCCATGCCCGCCCGGCGCAGCAGCCCGCGCAGCCTCGCCAGGACCTCCTCCAGGCTGAACGGCTTGGTCACGTAGTCGTCGCCGCCCGCGGTGATGCCGGCGATGCGGTCCTCGACGGCGTCCTTGGCGGTCAGGAACAGCACGCAGACGTCGGGCGAGTCGGCGCGCAGCCGCCGCAGCACCTGCAGGCCGTCGATGTCGGGGAGCATCACGTCCAGCACGACCGCGTCCGGGCGGAAGTCGCGCGCGGCGGCGAGCGCGCCCGCGCCGTCGCCGGCCGTCCGCACCGCCCAGCCCTCCGAGGCCAGGACGCGCGACAGCACCTCCGCCAGATCCGGTTCGTCGTCGACCACGAGGACCCGTACGGGTGTCCCGTCGGCCCGCTGCAAGCCCGCCACCACGGGTTCGTCGTTCGTCATGGTCCGCTCAGCATCCCTCTCCAACCTCTGCCTTTCTTCTGAAAAGGCTCTGAGATGCGCGTTCTCCCATGGTGTCAGAGGGAACACAGAAAATGCCTTGGCAGGGTGGCCGGCATGACCACGACCAGGTACGACATCATGCGGCCGCCCCAGCAGGCCCGGCGGTCGGCGTGGCGTATCCCGCCCTGGTGGCCGCAGGTGCTGATCTACGCCGGCGCCGTGGCGGTGCTGGCGCTGTGGTGGCGGAGCACCGGCCCGGTCACCGGCCTCGACGGCTGGCTGACGGAGGCGGGGCGCGTCACCGGACTGCTGGCGGGATACGGCTGCGCCGTCCTGCTGGCCCTGATGGCACGCGTGCCGGCGCTGGAGCGCGGGGTCGGCACCGACCGGCTGGCGCGCTGGCACGCGATGGGCGGGCGGTACACCGTCTTCCTCGCGCTGGCGCACGCCCTCCTGATCATCTGGGGGTACGCGGTCACGGCCCAGACCGACGTCGTCCACGAGACGGCGACGGTGGTCATCGACTACCCCGAGATGCTCAAGGGGACGCTCGGGTTCCTGCTCTTCCTCGGCGTCGGCATCACCTCCGCGAGGGCGGCCCGGCGGCGGATGCGCTACGAGACGTGGCACTACCTGCACTTCGCCACCTACCTGGCGATCTTCCTCGCGTTCTCGCACCAGCTCGCCAACGGCGCCCAGTTCGCCGGATCGCCCTGGGCCAAGGCCGCCTGGTACACCCTGTACATCGGCGTCGCCGTCGTCCTCGCCTGGTTCCGGTTCCTGGTGCCCGCGGTGCGCGGGCTCCGGCACGGGCTGCGGGTCACCGACGTCCAGGCCGAGGCGCCCGGGGTCTTCTCGGTCTACATGAGCGGCCGCCACCTCGACGAGCTGCGCGCCGAGCCGGGCCAGTTCTTCCGCTGGCGGTTCCTCGCCCCGGGCCACTGGTGGACGGCCAACCCCTACTCGCTGTCCGAACCGGCCCGCGGGCACCGGCTCCGGATCACCGTCAAGGAGGCCGGGGACCACAGCCGGGCCCTCGCCCGGCTCCGCCCCGGGACGCGGGTGTGGGCGGAGGGGCCCTACGGCGGGCTCACCGGCGCGCGGCCGAGCCACGACCGGGCCCTGCTGATCGCCGGCGGCGTCGGCATCACCCCGCTCCGCACGCTGTTCGAGACCCTGCCCGGCGACGTGACCCTCGTCTACCTCGCCCGGCGCCCCGAGGACCTGGCGCTGCGCGGCGAACTGGACGACATCGCCCGCGTGCGGGGCGCGCAGGCCTACTACTTCGTGGACGAGCCGTCCCAGTACTCCCTGCCGCTGACCGGCCGGGCGCTGCGCGGCCTCGTCCCCGACATCCGGCGCCGGGACGTCTACCTGTGCGGCCCTCCCGGCATGATGACCGCCGCCCACCGCGCACTCAAGCAGGCGGGCGTGCGGCGCCGCCACGTCCGTACCGAATCCTTCGAGTTCTGAGGGGACCCACCACATGCGCCGAGCCGTGTTCACCACGAGCGCGACGATCGCGGGGGTCGTGCTCCTGCTGTCGCTGAAGCCGCACCATCAGCAGGCCCCCGCCACCCCGCCCGCCACCGCGGGCGGCGGGACGGGCACCGGGACGACCGGAGGGTCGAGCGGCGGAGGGGCGAACCTGGCGAACGGGACCTACCGGGGTCAGACCGTCGACACCCGCTACGGCCCGGTCCAGGTCGAGATCAAGATGACCTCGGGCCACCTCACCGGCGTCCGCGTCCTGCGCTCCCCGTCGGAGAACGGCCGCGACCGCGAGATCGCCGCGTTCGCCCTGCCCAAACTGACCAAGGAGGCCCTCGCGGCCGGCAACGCGCGCATCGACTCCGTCTCCGGCGCCACCTACACCAGCGAGGGGTACATCACCTCCTTGCAGAGCGCTCTGGACAAAGCCCGTGCCTGAGGGGATCAGCCATGTCGAGCATGTGATGGGGACGGTGTTCTCCTTCGACATCCGCACACCGCGCTCGCCGGCCGTCACCGCGGGCCTCGCCGAGGCCGTCGCCTGGCTGCACCACGTCGACCGCGTCTTCTCCCCCTACCGCCCCGACAGCCAGATCACGCGGCTGGCGGACGGCCGCGCCGGGCTCGGCGACTGCGACCCCGAGGTCGCCGAGGTCCTGCGCCTCTGCGCGGAGACCGGACGGCTGACCGGCGGCGCGTTCACCTGCGAACCCGGGGGGCGGCTCGATCCCAGCGGCCTGGTCAAGGGCTGGGCGATCGAGCGGGCGTCGACGATCCTGCACGAGGCCGGGGCGCACGACCACTGCGTGAACGGCGGCGGCGACATCCAGGCGCGCGGCGAGGCCCGCCCCGGAGAACCCTGGCGGCTCGGCCTCGCCGACCCGCACGACCGCGACGGGCTCATCGCCGTCGTGTCCGGCGGCGACATCGCCGTCGCGACCTCGGGCACCGCCGAACGCGGGCGGCACATCATCGACCCCCGCACCGGGCGTCCCGCCGCGGGCCTCGCCTCCGTCACGCTGGTCGGACGCCACCTCACCGACGTCGACGCGCTCGCGACCGCGGCCTTCGTCATGGGCGACGCGGCCCAGGCCTGGGCGGAGGCCTGCCCGCTGGTCGAGGCGCTCGGCGTGTCGTCCGAGGGCCGCCTCTGGTGGACGCCCGGCTTCGAGGGCATCGCCCTGCTCGCGGGCGACCGGGCGTGAGGTCCGCGTCCGGAACGCGCGGGGACCGTCGCCGCCGAGGCGGGGACCAAGGTCCCTACGGGCGCGCGGACGCGTGATCGACGCTTGAGTCGGCACCGTTGGCCGCCGTCGGGGCGGCTCGCCGAGGTTAAGGAGCTTCGCGATGGCGAGGCAGATCATTCACGGTTCGTCCGTCCCGGCTCTGGAACACCGCGTCGCGGTGCTGGAGCGGCAGGTCGCCGCGCTGACCGAAGCGGCCCGGCTGCTGGCCGCGGCCCTGGAGGGCACTCCCCTGGACACCCCCGACCGCGGCGGCACGGCGCCGACGGCGCGGCAGGCGCACGAACTGCTCCTGCTTCCGCCGCTCACCCCCACCGCCGGTCGCTGACCCCCGTACCCCCAGGAGAAGCACATGTCCACACAGAGAACGGCCGTCCTCGTCGGAACCGACGGGTCCGCCCCCTCCGACCGCGCCATCGGCTGGGCCGCCGAGGAGGCCGCGCGCCTCGGCAAGGAGCTGCACATCCTGCACGTCCTGGAGACCCCCACGAAGACCGCGCCCGGGAACACCGGCGGCGACGTCGCCTCGCTCGTGGACTCGTGGAACCCGGTGCTGCGCGCCGGACGGGACATCGCCCTGCGCCGGCACCCCGATCTCAAGGTCGAGACCATGCTCGTCCACGACCGGACCGTCGCGGGCGGTCTGCGGCACTACACCGGCGAGGCCGCCGAGGTCGTCGTCGGCCACCGCGGTCGGGGCGGCTTCGCTTCGCTGCTGCTCGGCTCCACCGGCCTGGACCTGGCCGGGCACTACCCGGGCCCGGTGGTCATCGTCCGGGGCCATTCGGACACCCCGCTCGGCGAGGTCGTGGTCGGACTGGACCTGGCCGATGACCCCGCACCGGCGCTCGACCACGCGTTCGCCGCGGCCGCCGCCCGGGACGCCCGGCTGCGCGTGCTGCACGCCTGGCGGCCCGCCGCGCCCCCCGTCGGCTCCGGGGTGGACGTGCAGCTCGCCGCCAACGCCCGCTACGACCGCCTGGCGGCGGCCCTGGCGCCGTGGCGCGAGCGCCGTCCGGACCTCAAGGTCGTCGAGGACGTCGTCATCGGCCACCCCGTGGAGATGCTCGCGCAGGCCTCCGCGGACGCCGACCTGGTCGTGGTCGGGTCCCGGGGCCGGTCGTTCCCGCTCGGGTCGGTCGGCCACGGCGTGGTCCACCACGCCCACTGCCCCGTCGCCGTCGTCCGCCCCTACGCCTGAGCGGCGGCCCGGCCTCTGAACGGAGGAGGCGCTGAACGGAGGAGGCGCCGAGAACGCGCGACCCGCCCGCCGGAGGCCGGGGCCGTTCACGGCCCCGGCCTCCGGCGGGCGGGCGTGGTGGTCGATCGGATCGGGCGCCGATCGGGTCGGGCGCCGGTCTAGCCGGCCTGCCCCAGCGCCTCGGGTGCGGTCCGGGCGAGCCGCGTCTGGGTCGCCTCCAGGCGGCTGACGACCTGCTCGGCGAAGCGGCGCGTCAGCTCGTAGCCCAGCGCCGGGTCGACCGCGCTCAGCGTCCGGACCAGCCGGCCGTCGAACTCGATCGCCCGGACCGGCGTGCTCGCGACGGCTCCGAACCGCCACCGGTGCGGGCGGAACAGCCAGGACCAGCCCACCACCGATCCGGGCCCGAAGGTGTCGATGACCAGCGTCCCGCCCTCGGGGCCGCGCATGTCCACGGCCACGATCCCGTCCAGGAGGAGCCAGAACCGCTCCGCCGGGGCGGCCTCCGCGAACATGCGGCGTCCCGCCGGGATGTCGGTGTGCCGCCCCGCCTTCGCCAGCCTGGACAGGTCCAGGCTCCGCATGCCTTCGAAGAACGGCTCGCGCGCGAGATCCGCCGCGGTCACCATGCCCACTCGACTCGCCTACCTTCGATGTTCCAGGGGTCCCGTCCCCGGCACGGGGACGGGCGCCCGTCCTATCCGACCCGCTGCGGGACGATCGCGACCGTGCAGGGGGCGTGCTTGAGCAGCGCGTCGCTCGTCGCGCCCAGCGTGAGCGGCTGCACCTCGCCGGCCCCGCGCGCGCCCAGCACCGTCATCGTGGCGCCGTCCGCCGCCTCCAGCAGCGCCTCCCGGGGCGGCTCGAGCACCAGCGACGTCGCCGCCTGGACGGTGGGGTACTTGACCAGCCAGGGCGCGACCGCCCGTTCCAGCACCGCTCCGCACACGTGGCGGAGCTTGTCCTCGTCGCCGAACAGCGACAGGTCTCCGTCGGGGGCGGCTCCGGGCTCCCAGCACCCGTACACCGCGCGCAGCCGCCAGCCGCGAAGCGCGGCCTCCTCGAAGGCGAACGCCAGCGCCGCGTCCGCGCCCGCGGAGCCGTCCACGCCGACGACCACCTGGCCGTCGCGCGGCGCGGCCGAGCGCACGACCACGACCGGAGCGCCGGCCTTCGCCGGCACCCGCAGCGACGTCGACCCCACCGGCGTCTCCTCCGGAGGGTGGGACCCGATGACGATGAGCTCGGCATCCGGTCCCTGGTTCACCAGCGCGTCGTAGGGACCCCCGGTGTCGAGCCGCTTGTGCACCTTCAGAGTGGGGGCGAGCTCGTGCGCCAGCGCCACGCCGTGGTCGAGCATGTGCTCGCCCATCCGGCGGACGATGGCCAGGCCCTCGTAGTCCATGTAGCTCACCGGATACGGCCACCGCCAGGCATGGCACACCGTGAGCGGCAGCCGCCGCAGCCGGGCCTCCTCCACCGCCCAGCGCAGAGCCCGCCCGCTCTCCTTCGTTCCGTCGTATCCGACGACCACGTGGCTCATGACGCCCACCTCCTGGGTCCGCCTCCATTGCACCGGCCCGCCCGCGCACGGCCCCAGGGCCGAACGGCCCCTCGCCCGCGGGACCTCTGGCGCCGGCTCAGGCGGCGACCTCGGACTCCAGGCGCACTCCGATGCGCGGGGTGTCGATGATGGAGTTGTTGACGGTGCAGGCCATGGCCGCCTCCATCAGTCCCCCGACCTCCCAGTCGGGCAGACGGACGGGGGGCCGCAGGCGCAGTTCGACGCGCGTCACGCGGGCGGGGCCCTCCGGGCTCATCGTGTAGTCGGCGGTGACCTCCAGCCCGTTCGCGGGCAGGCAGCGCCGCACCAGGTAGGTCCGCGCGTGGTGCGCCGTGCAGGCGGCGAGGGACGCCACGAACAACTCGACCGGGGTCGGTCCGGCGTCCATTCCTCCCAGCATGTACGGCTGGTCCACATGGATGACGTGGTCGCGGACGATCACCGCGAAGGCGTCGTCCTCCCGGTGGACGACCAGCATCTCGCTCATCGGTGCCACCTCCCTCACTGGCGGTTGCCTCGTTTGGGCCCCAGTCTCGATTCGGGGAGTCTTCGCAGGTAGAGGCGAAGGTCCCGCCGGAGGTCCCGGCGAAGGTGAGGTAACTCACCCATGGACACATACCCCTAGGGGTATGGTGGAGGCGGAACGCGGAAACGCGGCAGTTCCGCCCGTCGCCCGGCGAGCGGGCGGGACCCGGTCCGCGATGTCAGCGACAGATACCCGTACGGGTATGAGGAGTGAATGCCGATGGTACACGTCCAGGTGGTCGAGACCTCGTCCCTGGGCGACCGCAGCTACCTGGCCCACGACGGCCGGGTGGCCCTGGTGGTCGACCCGCAGCGCGACATCGACCGCTTCCTCGCCCTGGCCGGGCGGCTGGACGTCCGCATCACGCACGTCCTGGAGACGCACCTGCACAACGACTACGTCTCCGGCGGACTGGCACTGGCCAAGGCGACCGGAGCGGCCTACGTGATCTCGGCCGAGGAGGACGTCGCGTTCGACCGGACCGGCATCTCCGACGGCGACGAGGTCGCCGTCTCCGACGCGCTGGGCCTCCGCGCCGTCGCCACCCCCGGCCACACCTTCCACCACCTGTCCTACATCCTGTCGGGACCCGGCGGGCCGGAAGGGGTCTTCACGGGCGGATCGCTGCTGTTCGGCACCACCGGACGCACCGACCTCCTCGGCGCCGAGCACGCCCACCTGCTGGCCGAACGGCAGCACGCCTCGGCGCGGCGCCTGGCCGACCTGCTGCCCGACGGCGCGCACGTCTGGCCCACGCACGGCTTCGGGAGCTTCTGCTCGGCGGGCCAGTCCGACGCCGCCTCCTCGACGATCGGGCAGGAGAGGCGGGCCAACCCGGCACTGCGCCTGGAGGCCGACGACTTCGTCGCCGAGACCCTCGCGGGGCTCGACGCCTATCCCGCGTACTACGCGCACATGGGCGTCCGCAACAGCGCCGGCGCCGACCTGATCGACCTCACCCCCGCGCGGGTCGCCGACGCCGCCGAGCTGCGCGACCGGGTCGCCGCCGGGGAATGGGTCGTGGACCTGCGCTCCCGCAAGGCCTTCGCCCAGCGGCATCTGGCCGGAACCCTCAGCTTCGGCCTGGACGGGGCTATGTCGACGTGGCTCGGCTGGCTCGCCCCGTGGGGCGAGCCCCTCACCCTGCTCGGCGACAGTCCCGAGCAGATCGCCGACGCCCAGCGGGAACTGGCCCGCATCGGCATCGACCGTCCGGCGGCGGCGGCCTCCGGCACGCCCGAGCAGTGGGCCGGCGGCGACCCCGCCCGGCTGGCGGACACGCCCGTCGCGACGTTCGCCGACCTGGCCGCCGCCCGGTCCGGCAGCGTCCCCCGGCACCTGCCGCCGCCGGACGCCGTGCTGGACGTGCGCCTGACCGGCGAATGGCGGGACGGGCACATCGAGGGCGCCGTCCACCTCCCCCTGCCGGAGCTGCCCGACCGGCTGGACGAGGTGCCCGACGGGACCGTCTGGGTGCACTGCGGCTCCGGGTACCGGGCCGCGGCGGCCACCAGCCTGCTCCGGCGGGCCGGGCGCCGGGCCGTGCACATCGACGACGACTACTCCGAGGCCGGTGCCGCGGGCCTCGCCACCACCGACGACTGACCACCGGCCACCGGCCACCGACACACGGGAGAAGACTTCGTGACCACTCCGCCCTCCGCGTCCACCGTGGACGTCCCCGTCCTGCGCGAGCTCCTGGACTCCGGCGACCGGCCTCGGCTCATCGACGTCCGGACTCCGGGCGAGTTCGAGACCGGCCACATCCCCGGGTCCTACAACGTGCCGCTCGACCTGCTTCGGGAGCACCGCGCGGAGCTGCGCGCCCACCTCGACGAGCAGGTGGTGCTCGTCTGCCGCTCCGGGCAGCGGGCCGACCAGGCCTCGCAGGCGCTGGCGTCCGCGGGCCTGCCCAACCTGCGCGTCCTGCGCGGCGGCATCGGCGCCTGGCAGGCCGCGGGCGAGCAGGTCGCCGCTGGACGCGCCCGCTGGGACCTGGAGCGCCAGGTCCGCCTGGTCGCCGGCTCGATCGTGCTCGGCTCGGTCCTGGCCAGCACGGTCGTCCCGCGCGCCAAGTGGGTCGCGGGGGCCATCGGCGGCGGCCTCACGTTCGCCGCCCTGTCCGACACCTGCGCCATGGGAATGGTCCTGTCCAAGCTGCCCTACAACCGCGGGCCGAAGAGCGACATGTCCGCCATCCTGGACGCCCTCTCCGCGGACCGCCCATGACGCGCCCCCGACGCCCGCCCAGGAGGTGACGGAATGCTGACCGCGCTCGTCCTCGGCGCCCTCATCGGCGTCCTGCTCGGGCTCCTGGGCGGCGGGGGCTCCATCCTCGCCGTCCCCGCCCTCGTCTACGGCGCGGGCCTGCCGCTGGCCTCGGCGGTCCCCGCCTCGCTGCTGGTCGTGGGGATCTCCTCGGCCACGGCCGCGCTCCCCCGCGTCCGCGCCGGGCAGGTGCGATGGCGGATCGCCGGCGTCTTCGGGGCCGCCGGAGCGGTGGCCGCCTTCGGCGGCGCCGCCCTGAACCGGCTCCTGCCCGACCAGGTGGTCCTGCTCGGCTTCGCGGCGCTCATGGTGGCGGCCGGCTGGCGGATGCTGGCCGAGCGGGACCGGCTCGGCGGGTCGTGCGCCCTGCCGGGCGGCGGCGTCGACTGGCGCAGCTGCCTGCCCAAGTCGATCGGCGCGGGCGCGATCGTCGGCGTGCTGACCGGCCTGTTCGGCGTCGGCGGCGGCTTCCTCATCATCCCCGCGCTGGTCGTCGGGCTGGGCCTGCCGATGACCGTCGCGGTCGGCACCTCGCTGGTCATCGTGGTGGTCAACTCGGCCGCCGGCTTCGCCGCGCACGCCGGGGACGGGGCGCTGGACTACGGCATCGTCGCGGCGTTCACCCTGGCGGCCGTCGCCGGGTCGCTCGGCGCCGCCCGGCTCGCCCGGCGCCTGGACGCCGACCGGTTGCGGCGCTGGTTCGCCTACCTGGTCTTCGCCGTCGCGGCCTTCGTCGCCGCACAGGCCGTCTTCAATCCGGGCGCCACCGGATGACCCGCACCGGACGACCCGGCGGCGCCCGGCCGGCCGGTGCCCGGCCCGGGCCGAAGGTCCCGGCCCGGCGGGACGCTCGGCACTGATCCGCGGACCGTCCGCGCGGGATGGTGGGGGTGACTGAGGAGGTCGCCGATGTGGGTCGTGCCCGAACAGCGTTCCGTCGTCGTCGGGGTCGACGGTTCCCCCAACTCCATGGCCGCGCTGCGCCGAGCCGCCCGCGAGGCGTCCGAGCGGCGCGCGCGCCTGGACGTGGTCCGCGTCCTGAAGCCCGGTGAGACCCCCGTGCGGCGCCCGCTGCGCGCCGTCAGGGAGTGGCTGGCGCTCCGAAGCCTGGTCGCCCGCGAGATCCCCCGGTCCCGGCACCTGACCACCAGGCTCCGCGTCGTCTGGGGCGAGCCGGGCGAGGCGCTGGTCGAGGCGGCCGAGCGCGCCGAACTGCTGGTGGTGGGCGCCCGGCTGCACTCCGAGTACGGCAATCCGCTCGGCGGCGACACCGTCCCCGTCGTGCGGGAGCGGGCGCGCTGCGAGGTCGTGATCTGCGCGGACCACAGGGCCGCCGTCGGCGAGAGCCGCTGAGGCCCAGCGAAGCCCGGGAGGAGAGCCATGAAACGCCGCACGGTCGGGGACGTCATGACGAAGAACGTCGTGACGGTCTCCGAGGACACCCCGTTCGTCGAGATCGCCGACGCGCTGGCCGAGCGCCGCATCAGCGCGGTGCCCGTCGTGGACGACGACGGCCGGCTCGCCGGCATCGTCACCGAGGCCGACCTCCTGCGCAAGCAGGAGCGGCCGGCCGGCGCGGAACCGCGCCGCCTCGCGCTGCGGCGGTTCGCCCAGGCGCAGGCCCGGGCGCGGGCCAAGGCCGCCGCCGTCGACGCGCGCGGCCTGATGAGCGCGCCGGTCGTGACCGTCGAGCCGGGCACCCCCGTCGCCGAGGCCGCCCGGCTGCTGAACGCCCACGGGTTCAAGGCCGCGCCCGTCGTGCGCAAGGACGGCCGGCTCGCCGGGATCGTGGCCCGCCGCGACCTGCTCTCGGTGTTCCACCGCTCGGACGCCGCCGTCCGCGACGAGATCATCGACGACGTGCTGGTCTGCAGGCTCTGGCAGGACCCCGCCGAGGTGCACGTCCGCGTCCAGGAGGGGGTCGTCCACCTCACCGGCCGCGTCGAGCAGAAGAGCCTCATCCCGATCATCGTGCGCATGACCGCCGCCACGGAGGGCGTCGTCGACGTCGTCCAGAACCTCGGCTACGACTACGACGACACCCTCCCCACCGCCTATCCGAGGGCGTGAGCCGGTGGAGGGCGCCGCCGTCACCGAGACCCACATCGGCGTGGTCTTCTTCGTCGGGGACCGCGCCTACAAGCTCAAGAAGCCGGTGGACCTGGGGTTCCTGGACTTCAGCACCCGTGAGCTGCGCGAGCGCGCGTGCCACGAGGAGGTCAGGCTGAACCGGCGGTTCGCCCCCGACGTCTACCTCGGCGTCGTCGACGTCCACGGGCCGGACGGCGGCGTCTGCGACCACCTGGTGGTGATGCGGCGGATGCCCGCCGACCGGCGCCTGTCCACCCTGGTCGCGGCCGGCGCGCCGGTGCGGGACGCGCTGCGCGAGACCGCGCGGACCCTGGCCGCCTGGCACGCGAGGGCGCCGCGCGGCCCCGCCATCGCGGCGCAGGAGACCCGCGACGCCGTCCGGGGCCGCTGGCACGACAGCTTCGACCAGGTCAGGCCCTTCCACGGCACCGTCCTGGACGCCGGGGCCGCCGTCGAGACCGAGGACCTCGCGAACGAGTTCCTCGCCGGCCGCGAGGCCCTGTTCGACGCGCGCATCGCCGACGGCCGCGTGGTCGACGGGCACGGCGACCTGCTGGCCGGCGACATCTTCTGCCTCGACGACGGCCCGCGGATCCTCGACTGCCTGGAGTTCGACGAGCGGCTCCGCCGGCTGGACGGTCTGGACGACGCCGCGTTCCTGGCGATGGACCTCGAACGCCTGGGCGCCCCCGAGGACGCGGAGCGCTTCTTCCGCTGGTACGCCGAGTTCGCCGCCGACCCCGCCCCGCCCTCGCTCCGCCACCACTACGTGGCCTACCGCGCCTTCGTCCGCGCCAAGGTGGCGTGCCTGCGGCACGGCCAGGGCGCCGCGGACGCGGCCGCCGAGGCGCGCGCCTACGCCGACGTCGCGCTGCGCCACCTGCGCACGGGCCGCGTCGGCCTGGTCATGGTCGGCGGGCTCCCGGGCACCGGGAAGACGTCCCTGGCCGGGGCGCTGGCCGACCGGCTCGGCTGCACGCTGCTCAGCAGCGACCGGATCCGCAAGGAGCTCGCCGGGCTGGCGCCCACCGCGCCGGCGGCGGCGTCCTACGGCTCCGGCATCTACACCCCGCAGTGGGGCCGGCGCACCTACCGCGAGATGGCCGCGCGCGCCGCCCGGCTGCTGCGCATGGGTGAGACGGTCATCCTGGACGCCTCCTGGACGTCCCAGGAGAACCGGGACCTCGTCGCCGCGGTCGCCGAGCACGAGCACGCCCACCTGGCCTCGCTGCGCTGCGAAGCACCGGAGGCCGTCTGCGCCGAGCGCATGCGGACCCGTCCCCGGGGCCCCTCCGACGCCGACCCCGGCATCGCCGCCGCCATGCGCGCCGACTCCGCGCCCTGGCCCGGATCGATCGCCATCGACACCGGCCGGGAGCTTCCCCACGCGGTCGAGCAGGCCCTCGCCGCCCTCCACCGCCCGGCAGGCCCGCCGGCGCGTTCGCAGGCGGGCCGTTCCGCCTGACGCGCGGCGGCGCCGGCCATTTGATCCGATCCCCCGCTCTCCCGCTCACCGGTTGTCGACGGCCGCGGACACGCGTACGAGGGGCGCTCCTCTCGGAGCGCCCCTCGGTGTCGCGGATCAGGTCACTTGAGGAAGGGGAGGCGCTTGACCAGGGGGATGCTCCCCCACCAGCGGCCGAGGCCCAGGGTGTCGCCGGCGCTGACCAGGGCCAGGCCGATGATCAGGACCGCGTAGACGAGGTGGTCGTCCATGAAGGGGTTGTTCTCCGGAGGCAGGACGGCCGACCACATCATGACCAGCAGGGCGGCTCCCGCCGCGGCGGCGATCCGCATCCCCACGCCCAGGATGAGGGCGGCGCCGACGCCGGCCAGCCCGAGCATGAACAGCCAGTCGGCCCAGCCCGCTCCCGCGATGTCGTGGTAGAAGCCGGCGAACGGTCCGACGGGCGCGTGCGCCAGGAACCCCTCGGTGGGGCTGCCGCCGTCGATCCACGCCTTGGCGGCGGGGGTCTCGTGGCCGAGCCCGAAGGTCTTGTCCAGGAACGCCCAGAAGAAGATCCAGCCGAGCGCGAAGCGGGCGGCGGCCCACATGTAGCGGGCGGCGGGCGACTCGGTCAGCGGCTTGGGGGTGACCACGCGGATGAGGGTGTCGCGTCCCACGTGGGTCTTGTGCTCGGAGAGTGCCATCGCCTCTCACCTTCCATCACTTCGTTGATCTCGTCACCTCTTACTGAATCCTGAACCGGCCTTTGCCTGTAGGACCGTTAGGCGCACGATCGGCGGGACGAAGGTCCCCGGGTGCGGTGGTCGGAGGACCCGGGAGGTCCCGGGCGCGAGGGGCTTCCGCCTCTGCGGCCGCCGGCCCCGGATGCGTAGCGTCGCCATGGAGGGAAGGCGAAGGGACCGCGTCATGGGAGCGACGACCATGCGAGCACGGACCGGCCGCTGGCGCGAGCGGATCGACCGCCGGCGGCGCAGCTGCGGCTTCGACCGCAACGACCTGCGGCGCGGTGTGGACCGGATCCAGTGGAGGCTCGGTCTGCTGCTGCTCATGGTCTTCCTCAGCGCGACGCCGCCGCTGGTGGCCCATGCCGTCCGGGCCGCCTACGGCTCAGGGGTGCGGGCCGAGCACCGGCAGGCCGCCACCCGGCACCGCGTCGAGGCCACCATCGTGAAGGTGCGGGACCCGGAAGGAAGGCGCACGGTCACCGTCGCCTGGACGGACCCGAACGGGACGCGGCGGACCGCCGACTACACGACATGGCGGGGAGCCGCGGTCGGGGAGCGCCTCATCCTGTGGGCCGGGCCCGACGGCGTCTCGCTCACACCGCCGCGCCGGCACGCGCAGACGGTCGTCCACACCGCGGTGAACGGGACGGGGGTCGTCCTCGCCACGGGACTGCCCCTGCTCGGCTTCTATTGGCTCGTCCGGGCGCGGTGCGACCGGAGCCGCTACCGGATGTGGGACGCCGACTGGGCACGCCTCGACAACCACCGCATCGGCCCGTGACCTTCCGGTCAGGCGGGCTTGAGGGGGACGCGCCAGACCAGCACCGTGCCGCCCTCCGGGCCCCGCTCGGCGGTGCACGTTCCGCCGAGCCCCTCGGCACGGGCCTCCATGTTGCGGAGCCCGCTGCGGCGGCCGCCTTCGGTGATGCCGACGCCGTTGTCCTCCACCCGCACCGTGACATCGTCCCCGACATCGATGTTCAGGGCCGTCGCGGTGGCCTGGGCGTGCCGGGCGACGTTCGACATGGCCTCCCGGACGACGGCCAGGAGCTGCTCGCCGATCTCCTCGTCGACCGAGGTGTCGAGCAGGCCGTCCAGCCGCACCGAGGGCGCGAACCCCAGGTGCTCGGCCGCCCTGTCGGCCAGCGCGTGCACCCGGCTGCGCAGCGACGTCTCGTCGGTCTCGGGGCCCTGAAGCGCGAAGATGGACGAGCGGATCTGCCGGATCGTGTCGTCGAGGTCGTCCACCGCCCGCTGCACCCGGACGGCGACCTCCCGCTTCTGCGTGATCTTGATCGCCGCCATCAGCCCCATCGCGGTCGCGAACAGCCGCTGGATGACGGTGTCGTGCAGGTCCTTGGCGATCCGGTCGCGGTCCTCCAGCAGCGCGAGCCGCTCGGCGTCGCGGCGGCGCTCGGCCAGCTCCAGGGCCACCGCCGCCTGGCCCGCGAACGCCTCCAGCAGCCGCTGCGTCCCCTCCGAGAACAGCGCCCCGCCTGGCGGGTTGGCCACGGAGATGACACCGCGCGCCGCCGAGCCGAGCCCCAGCGGGACGACCAGCAGCGGACCCACCGGCACCCGCATGGGCACGTTCGACTCGCGCGCCGCCTTCTCACCGTTGGCCAGCCGCAGGGCGACCCCCTCGGTGAACACGGGCCCGGCCACCGACTCCTCCAGCGGCACCCGCAGGCCCTGCAACTGCTCGGCGTCCGCACCGCGGGCGGCCTCCACCACGAGGTGGCTGCTGCCGTCCTCCACCAGCGCCACGGTCGCGAGCCGGGCCTCGGCGATCTCCTGCGCCCGCTGCGCCACCAGCCTCGTCACCTCGTGCGGGTCGGTGCCCGACAGCAGCGCGGTGGACACCTCGGCCGACGCCTCCAGCCACCGCTCCCGGCGGCGCGTCTCCTGGTACAGGCGGGCGTTCTCGATCGCGACGCCGGCGGCCGTGGCCAGCGCGATCACCACGACCTCGTCCTCCTCCTCGAACTGGCCGCCGTCGGCCTTCTCGGTGAGGTAGAGGTTGCCGAACACCTCGTCCCGCACGCGGATCGGGACGCCCAGGAACGTGCGCATCGGCGGGTGGTTGGCCGGGAACCCGCTGGAGGCGGGATGCTCACCGAGGTCCGGAAGCCGCAGCGACCGCGGATCCCGGATCAGCAGGCCCAGGATCCCGTGCCCGTGCGGCCAGTGGCCGATCGCCTCGATCTCCCCGTCGCTCACGCCCACGGTGACGAACTGCACCAGGTGCTCGCCCTTCTCGTCGATCACGCCGAGGGCGCCGTAGCGGGCGTCGACGAGGGTGGTGGCCGCCTCGGTGATCCGCCGCAGCACCGATTCGAGGTCCAGCTCGCTGCCGATGGAGACCACGGCCTCCAGCAGCGCGTGCACGCGGTCGCGAGTCGAGCGCGCCGCCTCCAGCCGCGATTGCAGTTCCGACAGGAGGTCGTCGAGCTGCATCTGCGGCAGGATCAGTCGTGCCCTGTCATGACCGGTGCCCGAATCCTGTGCCACAGGTCCAGTATTACCCTGCGGAGGGCTAGAAGTCAGGTCAGGGACCTTCGTCCCTGATGACCTTGGTCACTCATGCGTCATCCTGGAAGGCATGCATCTCGACCACAGCGGCATGGAGATCCTCGACGACGGGGAATGCCGGTCACTGCTCCGCCGGTCGGCGATCGGCCGGATCGTGTTCACCCTCCAGGCGCTGCCCACCGTCCAGCCGGTCAACTACGTCTTCGACGGCGAGCACATCGTGGTGAAGACCTCGTCGGCCTCGCGACTGGCCACCGCCGCCTCCGACACGATCGTCGCCTTCGAGATCGACGACATCGACGCGGACGCGGGCAAGGGCTGGTCGGTGGTCACGGTGGGGCCCGCGCGCCGCGCCACCGAGCCCGCCGAGGTCGCCCGGCTCTCCGCCCTCCCCCTCCGCAGCTGGGCGCCCGGCGAGCGCGACCAGTTCATCGTCATCCGCCCCCGGCTCATCACCGGCCGCCGGATCCCCGACCGCGTCCCCCTCAAGGCTCCACGATCATGACGTCGTCGATGGGCCGGCGGACGGTCTCCAGCCCCTCCCCCTCGGGCAGGCCGATGCGCAGGAGCATCTGCGGGTAGGCGTCCCGGCAGAAGTGGGCGCGGATGAAGGCGCGCAGTTCCGGCACCTCCAGCGCCTGGGTGTGGAAGGCGGCCGCCAGGTCGCTCTCGGCCGCCCTCAGCAGCGCCCGCTGGAGCGCCAGGCCCGTGTGCAGCCAGTCGGCCGGCCCCTCGCCGTCGGACACCAGGAGCAGCGCCACCCCGGCCACCCCCGGCCGGCCCGGGGGCGGGGGCTCGGCCCCCCAGCCCTGGCCCCGCGCCCAGTCACGAGTGGGGAAGTTCGGGCTGGTCTCGGGGGTCTGCTTCGGGTAGGCCCCTTCCTGCATGCCGTCCTTGCGGGCCGTCCGGGGCGACGGCGCCCAGCGGCTGATCTCCGCCGCGTAGGCGGGAGTGCGGCGCTGGAGGTGCTCGGCCGCGTCGGTCAGGGCGGCCAGGGCCCCCTTGACGTGCGAGTCGACGGCCTCGATCAGCCGGGCGCCCTCACGCTCGACGTCGTACCGCATGGCCGTGAGGACCCCGGCGGGGACGGTCTCGGGACGGAACGCGCCCCGGTGGCTGCGCCGGCGCCGGATCTGCGCGTGCTCCCGCAGGGTCTGCTGGTCGGGCTCCTCGCCGGGCTCCAGGTGGACGTCGGCGAGCAGGTGCGGGCGGTCCGGGTCGGGCAGCAGCCGCAGCACGGGTTCGTAGCCCTGCGCGCGCAGCGACAGCCGGAGGTTGTAGAGGGCGGCACCGCAGCTGATCAGCATCTCCCGGCCCTTGGGGTCCGCCACCCCCAGGCGGCGGTCCGGGTCGGCGCGCAGGCTGATCCGCGAGCCGCGCACGCCGAACCGCCACGGCTGGGTGTTGTGCACCGACGGCGCCCACAGGGCGTCCTCGACGGCGCGGCGCATGTCCTCCGCCATGTCCGCGGGAGTCCTGTACCTCGTCTGCATGGATGGCTCCTTCCGTCACCTTTCAGCCTCACCCGCGCGACCTGACCTGCGGCAGGGCCGAAGGTCCGTCCCGAAGGGGCGCAGGGACGCGCGTCAGGTCGGGACGTTCGTCCCGCGGGGGCGGGACGTCCGCTGACTGGGGAGCGGCCCGGTCGGCGGGGTAGCGTCCATTCCGTCACCACTGGACCGAGGAAACGAGAGCCATGACCGCCGAGACGCCAGAGAACGCGGGGACGATCCGGGTCTTTCTGATGGACGACCACGAGGTCGTCCGCCGCGGAGTGGCCGCGCTGCTGTCCGCCGAGGACGACATCGAGGTCATCGGCGAGGCGGGCACCGCGGCCGAGGCACTGGCGCGGATCCCCGCCGTCCGGCCCGACGTGGCCGTCCTGGACGTCCGCCTGCCCGACGGGGACGGCGTGAGCGTCTGCCGCGAGCTCCGCTCCCAGCTGCCGGAGCTGGCCTGCCTGATGCTGACCTCCTTCGACGACGACGACGCGCTGTTCGAGGCGGTCATGGCGGGCGCGTCCGGCTACGTCCTCAAGCAGATCCACGGATCGGACCTGGTCGGCGCCGTCCGCACCGTCGCCACCGGGCAGTCCCTGCTCGATCCGCGCAGCACGGCCCGCATGCTCGAACGGCTCCGCACCCGCCAGGAGAAGACCGACCCCCTCAAGGGCCTGACCGAGCAGGAGCGCCACATCCTGGAGCTCATCGGGGAGGGCCTGACCAACCGGCAGATCGGCGAGCGCCTCTTCCTGGCCGAGAAGACGGTCAAGAACTACATCTCGAACATCTTCGCCAAGCTCGGCATGAGCCGCCGGACCCAGGCCGCCGCGCTGGCCGCGCAGCTCAAGGCCGACGGCGCCCAGTCCCGGGAAGGGCGCGGCTGAACCCTGGCCCGGCCGACCCTGGGGGGGCGGCCGGGCCAGGCCTCCCAGCCCGTCACCCGCGTCCGCGGACGATGGCGACCGGGCAGTGCGCGCGCATCAGCATCGCGTGGCCGACGGACCCCAGCAGCAGCCCGCCGAAGCCGCCGTGCCCCCGCGAGCCGACGACCAGAAGGCCCGCGTGGACGGACGCCCCCGCCAGCACCCGGGCGGCCCCGCCGTGGACGGCCTCGGACACCACATCGACGTCGGGGAACTTCGCCCACCAGCCGGCGAGCGACTCGGCGAGGACCCGCTCCTCCTCCGCGGCGACGACGGCGCGGTCGTAGACGAGGGGCTGCATGTCGCCCCTGCCCGAGGGGACCGGGTGCGACCAGGCGGACAGGGCCCGCAGCCGCACTCCGCGCAGGGCCGCCTCCTCGAAGGCGAACCCGACGGCGTCCGCCCCGGCCGGGGAGCCGTCCACGCCGACCACGACGTCTCCCCGGACGTCCGCGTTCGGAGCCCGGGTGACCACCACGGGGCACGTCGCGTGCGTCGCGACCTGCATCGCCACCGACCCCAGCAGCAGCCCCGAGAGACCGCCGGACCCTCGCGAGCCGGTCACGACCATGACCGCGTCGCGCCCCTGCTCGACGAGCACCTTGGCGGGCTGCCCGCCGGTCTGCTCGCCGGTCACCTCCAGCCCGGGCACGCGGTCGCGGGCGCGCGCGACGCCGAGCTCGACGATGTCCCGGCCGCCGTCGAGCAGCCGCTCCCGGACCTGGGCCGCACCCGGATCCGTCGGGACGTCGAACAGCCACGGCGTGACGACGTACACCACGTGCAGCGCGGCGCCCCTGCGGGCGGCCTCGTCGGCGGCCCAGTCGATCGCGAGCAGGCTCGGCTCCGACCCGTCGTCCCCGACGACGATCCTGTTCATACCGACACGCTCCGCAGTTCGCGGGCGATGCCGGCGGCCCACTCGGCGACGCGGTCGCGGTCGCGGAAGTCCCCGGACGCGGTCCGGGCGACCTTGGCGGCCATGAAGCCCTTGGCGTCGGGCGCCAGCCGCCCGCCGAAGGTGGCGTGGCCGCGGGCGTTGAGGCGGCGGGCGAACTTGGCGACGCCGGACACGGGGTCGACCGTGCGCTCCTCGGCGCTGCGGTCCAGGGGTCCGCTGCTGAACAGCCACACCGGCCGGTGCGCCAGCTCGTCCGCGTGGTGCCGGACGAAGTGGCGCGCCTCCCGGTGCCAGCGCCCGACGTAGAGGGCACCGCCGACCACGGCGGCGTCGTACCCGTCGAGCGTCTCGACGTCTCCGGCGGGCCGCACGTCGGCCTCCACGCCCGCCTCGCGCAGCGCGGCGCCCACCCATTCGGCGATCTCGGCGGTTCCTCCGCGCTCGGAGGCGTACGCCACCAGTACTCGGATCATGACGACTCCTTCACCTGCGTGTCGCGGTCGTGGACGACCGCTACCGGACTCGGCGCCTCGTGCAGCACGGACCGCGTGACGGCGCCGAGGGCGGTCTTGGGGGACGATCCGATCCCGCGGTCGCCGACCACGAGCAGCATCGCGTCGCGGGCCTCGTCGGCGAGGACGCGCGCCGCCCGCTCCAGGACGAACCGCTGCTCGACGGCGACCTCGGGGTGCGCGGCCAGGACGGGCGCGACCGCGGCGGCGAACCGCGCCTTGGCCTCCTCCTTGAGCCCCTGCGGATCGGTGAACGGGAGGCGGTCCGGGCCGGGGAGCACGGCGGGGTCCCACCAGGCGCACACCAGCGTCACCGAGGCGTGCCACAGCGCCGCCTCGCGCAGGGCGAACCCCAGCGCGGCCCGGCTCGCGGGCGACCCGTCGACGCCGACGACGATCCGCTTCTCGACCCGTGCCGGTTCATGGGCGGGCACCACGACGACGGGACGATCGGCGTGCGCGGGGACGTGCACGGCCGTGGAGCCGAGCGGCAGCCGGTCGAAGCCGCCCGCGCCGCGGGCGCCGACCACGATCAGTTCGGCGTCCCGCGCCGCCCCGAGGAGCGCGGCGGAGGGCGTGCCCTCGGCGAGCAGGGACCGCACGTCGAGGTCCGGGGCGGTCTCCCGGGCGATCCGGACACCGTCCTCCAGGGCGATGACCCCCATGCCGCGGACGATCTCCTGCGCCTCGTCTCCCCGCGGTCCCGGCGGATAGGGCCAGTTCCAGGCGTGGCAGACCCGCAGGGGCACGCCGCGCAGGGACGCCTCCGTCGCCGCCCAGCGCAGGGCGCGCCCGGCGGCCGGCGAACCGTCGAACCCGACCAGGACATGTGGTCCGTCCATCGTGTTCCACCTCCAGATCCCCAAGCCTCACAAGCCCGGGGGGCCGGTGGTCAGAGTCGTGGGTCCGCGGGCGCCGGGACCTTAGGCCCTGAACCGCGCCGCCGCGAGCGGCCAATATGGTTGCGGCAGGAGGTGCGACGATGAACGTCCCTTACGGCCCCGAGACCGCCGGACCCCGCGGCGGCGGCCGCGCGGCCCGATGACGACGGCTCCCGCGCCCTACCGCAGGCCCGTCGAGGACGTCGTGCGCGAGCTCGGCGGCGACGCCGCCGACGGGCTGGCCTCCGCCGAGGCGGCGCGGCGGCTGGAGCGGGACGGTCCCAACACGCTGCCCGCCGCGCGCGGGCGCGGCCCGGTCGTGCGGTTCCTCCTGCAGTTCAACAGCCCGCTGATCTACGTGCTGCTGGTGTCGGCGCTGGTGACCGGCCTGCTCGGCGAGCACGTCGACGCGCTGGTGATCCTCGGTGTGGTGGTCGTCAACGCCATCGTCGGGTTCGTCCAGGAGTCGCGCGCGGAGAAGGCGCTCGGCGCCCTGGCCGCCATGGCCGAGACGACGGCGCTGGTCGTCCGCGACGGCGCGGCCCGGCGCGTGCCGTCGGCCGGGCTGGTGCGGGGCGACCTGGTCAGGCTGGAGGCCGGCGACAAGGTCCCGGCCGACCTGCGGCTGCTGCGCACCGACGAGTTCGCCGTGGACGAGTCGGCGCTCACCGGCGAGTCGGTGCCCGTCGCCAAGGACACCGCGGCGCAGGACGAGGCCGCCCTCGCCGACCGCACCGGCATGGCCTTCTCCGGCACGCTGGCGACGGCCGGCAGCGCCGCGGGCCTGGTGGTGGCGACCGGCGCGGCCACCGAGCTCGGCGGCATCCACCGGCTGGTGCAGGGCACCGGCGCGGTCCAGACGCCCCTCACCCGCAAGATCACCGACTTCAGCAAGATCGTCACGGTGGCGATCCTGGCGCTGGCCGCGCTGACCTTCCTCATCGGCGTGCTCCGCGGGCGCGGCGCGACCGAGATGCTCACCGCCGCGGTCGCCCTCGCGGTCGGCGCGATCCCCGAGGGGCTGCCCGCGGTCGTCACGATCACCCTCGCGCTCGGGGTCTCCCGCATGGTCCGCCGCGGCGCCATCGTCCGGCACCTGCCCGCCGTGGAGACGCTCGGCAGCACCACCGTCATCTGCACCGACAAGACCGGCACCCTCACCCAGAACCAGATGACGGTCACCGCCGTCACCGCCGGCGGCCGCGACTACACCGTCACCGGCACCGGATACGCGCCCACGGGCGCGATCGAGCAGGCCGGCCGGGAGGTCGATCCGGCCGCCCACCCCGCGCTCCGGGAGGCGCTGCTGGCCGGCCTCGGCTGCAACGACGCGCAACTGCACCAGGCGGACGGCTGGCACATCACCGGTGACCCGACCGAAGGCGCCCTGCTGACCAGCGCGGCGAAGGCCGGCCTCGACCGCGCGCCGGACCGCGTCGCGACGCTGCCGTTCACCGCCGAGCGGCGCTACATGGCCACCCTGCACGAGGACGGCACCGTCTACGTCAAGGGCCCGGTCGAGCGGATCCTGGAGCTGTGCGAGGACGCCGCCGGCCCGGACGGCGCACCCGTCCCGCTCGACCGCGCGGCGGTCCACGCCCGCGCCGAGGACTACGGCGGCCAGGCGCTGCGCGTGCTGGCCTTCGCCCGGGGGCGGGCCGATGGTTCCGGCCTGGACGAGCCGCCGCCGCTGACCTTCCTCGGCCTGCAGGCCATGCTCGACCCGCCCCGCCCGGACGCCGCCCGGGCCGTGCGGACCTGCCACGACGCCGGCGTCCAGGTCAAGATGATCACCGGGGACCACGCCGCCACCGCCCGCGCCGTCGGAACCCGCGTCGGGCTGGACGGCGAGGTGATGACGGGCGCCGAGCTCACCGCCGACGTCTCGCCAGAACGCGTGCAGGCCACCACGGTCTTCGCCCGGGTCTCCCCCGAGCAGAAGCTCCGCCTCGTCCAGATCCTCCAGGACTCCGGGCACGTCATCGCGATGACGGGGGACGGCGTCAACGACGCGCCCGCGCTCAAGCAGGCCGACATCGGCGTCGCCATGGGGGGCACCGGCACCGACGCCGCCAAGGAGTCGGCCGACATGGTGCTCACCGGCGACGACTTCGCCTCGATCGAGCAGGCCGTCGAGGAGGGGCGCGGCGTCTTCGACAACCTCGTGAAGTTCATCGTCTGGGCGCTGCCGTCCAACATCGGGCTCGGGCTCGTGCTGGTCGCGGCGATCGTCGCGGGCACGGCGCTGCCCGTCCTGCCGCTCCAGGTCCTCTGGCTGAACATGACGGCGGTGCTCGTGCTCGGCCTGCCGTTCTCCGTGGAGCCGAAGGACGAGCACATCATGCGCCGCCCGCCCCGCGACCCGTCGCTGCCGCTGCTCACGCGCGCGATGACGCTGCGCATCCTGCTGGTCTCGGCGATCCTGCTCGCCGGCGCGTTCGGGCTCCAGCACTGGGAACGCGCCCACGGAGCGAGCCCGGCGGTCGCGCAGACGATCGTCGTCAACGTCTTCGCGCTGACGCTGCTCACCTACCTGTTCAACTGCCTGTCGCTGGACCGCCCGCTGCTGTGGCACGGCGTCCGCCGCAACCCCTGGGTCGGCACCAGCGTCCTGGCCCTCATCGCCATCCAGGCCCTCTACACCTACGCGCCCTTCATGAACGACCTGTTCCACTCCGCGCCGCTCGGTGGCGCCGCCTGGGGCCGCATCGTCGTCATCGCCGTCGTCTCCTACGTGGCGATCGAGCTTCTCAAGTACCTCCAGCGGGGCGCCGGTCCGGCCCTCCGGGCCGCCGGTCCGGGACGTTCGCCCCTGCCGCCGGACACCGCCCGGCGGGAGGCTGGAGCCGGAGGCACTCCGTCCGGCCCCGAGGAGGACCCATGACCGCCAGCCCGCCCCTGGAGCAGCGCACCGCCGCCGAGCTGATGAGCCGCGACCTGCTCACCATCGCCGCGGACGAGTCAGTGATCATGGCCTGGGAGCTGATGTGCCGGGCCGAGATCCACCACCTGCCGGTCACCGACGTCGAGGGCGGCTTCCTCGGCGTCCTCGACGCCCAGACCCTCACCTCGACCTGGAGCGCCACCGCTCCGCGCGACGCCCGCCGCCCCGTCACCGACCTCCTGCCGTCCCTGCCCGCCGCGACGGTGCGCCCGTCGGCCACCGTCGCCGACGCGGCGCTGGCCATGCTGGAGTCGGACAAGGACTACGTGGCGGTGACCGACGAGCACGGCGCGCTGGCCGGCCTCATCACCGCACGGGACCTGATCAGCGCCCTGGCCGGGGTGCACCGCGAGATCCCGGCGCGCTCCGGGGGCATGCCGTCCCTCTACCGGATCGAGCCCGTGCTCCCCCGCGAGGCACCGGCGCGCCATCCGGGCCGGAGCCCCATCGAACCCGACTGATCCTGCCGACCGCCCCGCGGCGAGGTCCAGGCGGCGCGAGGTCCAGGCGGCCGGTGAGGGCCAGCCTCAGGCGACGCGCTGGGCGGCGTACCGGGGCGACGGGACGATCGCGACCGAGCACGGGGCGTGGTGCAGCATCGCCGAACTGGTCGCCCCCAGCACCAGCGGATCCAGGCTCCCGGTGCCGCGATCCCCCACCACGAGCAGGTCGGCGTCCGCGGCGGCGGCCAGCAGGACCTCGCGCGGAGGCTCCAGCAGCAGCGAGACGTCCACATGGACCTTCGGGTACCGCCGCCGCCAGGGATGGACGGTCCGCTCCAGCATCGCGGCCCGCGCCCGGTACAGCCGGGCCTTGTCGGTGAACAGGGGCAGGTCGCTCGCGGGTACGGCCCCCGGCTCCCACGCCCCGTGGACCACGCGCAGGTCGCAGTCGCGCAGCGCGGCCTCCTCGATGGCGAACCCCACCGCCGCGTCCGCGTGCACCGACGCGTCGACGCCGGCCACGACGAGGCCGCGGTCGCCGCCCGCGTCGCGGACGGCGACCACGGGGCGGCGGGTCCGCGCCGGCAGCTCCACCGCCGTCGAGCCGTCGGGCAGCCGGTGCCGCTCGTGCGAGCCGACCACGATCAGCTCCGCGTCGTCGGACTCGTGCACCAGGGTCTCGCAGGCGGGCTCGCGCCTCAGCAGCGTGCGCACCTTCCCCTGCGCGCCCAGGTCGCGCGCGCGGCGCGCCCCCTTGCGCAGAAGGTTCTCCCCCGCCCGCTGGAGGACCGCCTCCACCCCGGCGTCCACGTGACCGCTCGGGTAAGGCCAGTGCCAGCAGTAGCACAGCTCCAGGTCGAGCCCGCGCAGCCGCGCCTCCTCGACCGCCCAGCGCAGCGCGGGGTCGTTCTCCTTGGTCCCGTCGTAGCCGAACAGGACGTTCGACCTCTGGGCCCTCGTCAGCGCGGCCATCCGTCCGGTCCCTCCCTCGAACGACGGTCTCGCCTTCAGTTTTCGCCGGTCGGAGCCCCTCGGGGAGGGGCCGAAGGTCCCGCCGCACCGGGTCGTCCGGTACTGCCCGGCGGCCGCCGGGCGGTGCCAGCGTGAGGGGAAAGCCCACCGGAGGGCCTCGACGACGCTGAGGAGACGCCATGAGCCGGTGGATCCTGGCCCACGACGGCTACGATCCCGCGGCGGAGGGGCTGCGGGAGGCGCTGTGCACCCTCGGCAACGGCTACCTCGCCACCCGGGGCGCCGCGCCGGAGTCCTCGGCCGACGGCGTCCACTATCCCGGCACCTACGTCGCCGGCTGCTACGACCGGCTCGAGGCCGAGGTCGGCGGGCTGCACGCCGACAACGCCGACCTCGTCAACATGCCGAACTGGCTGCCGCTGACCTTCCGCGCCGAGGACGGCGAGTGGTTCGATCCGGACGCGGCCCTCGACGAGGGCCGGCTGCTGTCCTACCGGCAGGAGCTCGACCTGCGGCGCGGCGTCCTGACCCGGCTCGTCCGCGTCCGCGACCGGGCGGGGCGGACGTGCCGCCTGGCCCAGCGCCGGATCGTGTCCATGGACGAGCCGCACCTGGCCGCGCTGGAGACCACGATCGTCGCCGAGGACTGGAGCGGCGCGCTGCACATCCGGTCCGGGCTGGACGGACGGGTCGCCAACGCCGGCGTCGAGCGGTACCGGAACCTGCCCGGGACCCATCTCACCCGCGAGGAACCGCCGCCGCAGCGCGACCCGGAGCTGCTCCTGCTGCGCGCCTCCACCGTCTCCTCCAAGATCGGCATCGGGGTCGCGGCCCGCACCCGGGTCTCGGTCCCCGCCAAGGCCGTCCGGCTCGCCGAGGCGGGCCTGGTCGCGCAGGACCTGACCGTGGACGCCGAGAAGGGCGCGCACGTCACGATCGAGAAGGTGGCGGCCGTCTTCACCTCCCGCGACCGCGCCATCGAGGAGTACGGAGAGGCGGCGCTGGACGCCGCGGCGGGTGCGGGCGGCTTCGACGCCCTGCTGGAGCGGCACACGCTGGCGTGGAACCGGCTGTGGCGGCGCTGCCAGCTGAGCGTCGACCACATCGAGGTCCAGCGCATCCTCAACCTGCACATCTTCCATCTGCTGCAGACCGTGTCGGAGCACATCGTGGACCTCGACGTCGGGGTCCCCGCCCGCGGACTGCACGGGGAGGCCTACCGCGGCCACGTCTTCTGGGACGAGGTGTTCATCCTCCCGTTCCTGACCATGCGGTTCCCCGAGATCGCCCGGGCGCTGCTGATGTACCGGTGGCGGCGGCTGCCCGCCGCACGGCGCGCGGCGGCGGCGGCCGGGCACCGCGGCGCGATGTACCCGTGGCAGAGCGCCGCCGACGGCCGCGAGGAGACCCAGCTGGTGCACCTCAACCCGCGGTCGGGCCGGTGGCTGCCCGACCACACGCACCTGCAGCGCCACGTCGGCCTGACGATCGCCCTCAACGTCTGGCGCTTCTACGAGGCGACCGGCGACGCCGAGTTCCTCGCCGAGTACGGCGCCGAGATCATGCTGGAGGTCGCCCGGTTCTTCGCGGACCTGACCGTCTACGACCACTCCACCGACCGGTACGGGATCCGCGGCGTCATGGGCCCGGACGAGTACCACGACGCCTACCCGGGGCGCGACCGGCCGGGCCTGGACGACAACGCCTACACCAACGTCCTCGCCGCCTGGCTGCTGGAGCGGGCGCTGGAGGCGCTCGCCGTGCTCCCCGAGGACCGCCGCGGGGAGCTGCGCGAGCGGCTCGCGCTGACCCGCGAGGAGATCACCCGGTTCGAGGACGTGGCGCGCAAGATGTACGTCCCGTTCCACGCCGGAGTGATCAGCCAGTTCGAGGGCTACGGCGACCTGGAGGAGCTCGACTGGGCCCGCTACCGGGAGCGCTACGGCGACATCCGCCGGCTGGACCGGATCCTGGAGGCCGAGGACGACTCGCCCAACCGCTACAAGGCGTCGAAGCAGGCCGACGTGCTGATGCTGTTCTACGTGCTCTCGCCGGACGAGGTGGACGCCGTCCTGCGGCGCCTCGGGTACGAGTACGGGCCCGAGCTGGCCGCCAGGACCATCGCCTACTACCTGCCGCGCACCAGCGACGGGTCGACGCTGAGCTCGCTCGTCCACGCGTGGCTCCTCGCGCACACCGACGGCGACGAGGCCTGGGGCGTCTTCCTCGAATCGCTGTTCGCCGACATCACCGGCGGCCCGCACGGCACGATCGCCGAGGGCGTCCACCTGGGCGCGATGGCCGGCACCGTGGACCTCGTCCAGCGGTGCCACGCCGGCGTCGGCACCCGGGGCGGCGCGCTGCGGCTGGAGCCGCGGCTGCCCTCCGCGATCGGCGAGCTGCGGCTCGGGCTCCGCTACCGCGGCCACTGGGGCATCGACCTGACCTGCCGCCAGGACCTGGTCCGCGTCGCCCTGCGCCCCGGCGCGGCCTCCCCCATCCGCGTCTCCTACGGCGCCGAGGACGTCGAGATCCAGCCCGGCACGTCCTGGGAGAGCCCCCTGCTGGCCGGCAGGCCGCCGCCGGCGATCGGCTGAGCCGGGCGGCGAAAGGCCCGGCCGGAAGGGGACCGACGGCGTCCGGCACGGTGACGTTGGACCTCTGCCCTCCCTCGCGGGCGGCGGCGAGCATGGAGTCATGAAGGAGGAAGCCATGAGGAGCGCGGACGGGGCGGCAGGCCTCTCGCGAGCGGAGTGCCTGCGCCTCATGAGCACCGCCGCGGTCGGCCGGATCGTCTTCACCGAGCAGGCACTGCCCGCGGTGGCGCCGGTCGGTTTCGTCATCGACGGCGGGGACGTGGTCATCCCGGTGCCGCGCGGCTCCCGGCTGGTCGCCGCGACCCGCGGCGCGATCGTGGCGTTCCAGGCCGACGACCTGGACGCCGCCTCCCGTACCGGCTGGTCGGTCACCGCCATCGGCCGGGCGCGGATCGTCCCCGATCCCGGGGACGGCGCCCACGAGGCCCTCCTGCCCTGGACCGCCGGAACGGACCCGGAGTTCATCCGCGTGTCCTGCCAGCGCGTCACGGGCCTGCGCGTCGGAGCCGTCTCCGCCGGCGACTGCGAGACCGCCGCTTGACTCCGCCCGAGGCGGACGGCGCCGCCCGGCCTCCTCCCCGTCCATGCCGAAAGGCCCTGAACACGAACACCCTGAACACGACGAAAGGCCCGGCGGTCGCCGGGCCTTTCGTCGTGCGGCGTTCGCCGTGTCCGGTTCCCTCAGGTCGCGGGGGCGCCCGCGGCGGGGACTACGGCGACCGGGCAGTGCGCGTGGTGCAGGAGCCCGTGCGTCACCGCGCGGCTGCGCGGCACGTTCAGGCCCTCGCGGGGATGCGAACCCGCGATCACCAGGTCGACGTCGCGGGACGCGGAGACGAGCGCGGCGGCCGGGTTGTCCTGAACGATGTCCTCCACGACGTCCACGCCGGGGAAGCGCTTGCGCATCGGCGCGTGCGCCTCGATGACGCGCCACCGGGCCCGCTCCTCGACACGGCGGATGTCGACGCCCGCTCCGGGCTCGTCCAGGGCCGCCGGGAACGGCCAGGCGTGCACGACGCGGAGCCGGGCGTCCCGTGCCGCGGCGGCGCGGAACGCGTACTCCAGGGCCGCGGAGTCGTCGCCGAGGCCGATCCCCACGGCGATCTCACGGCGGTCGGCGGTCGGTTCGCCCCGCACCACCACGACCGGGCAGGCTGCGTGGCGGACCGCGCCGAGCCCGACCGACCCGAGGACGAGGTCCGCGAACCCGCCGAGGCCGCGGTGGCCCACCACGAGTTCGAACGCCTCCTCGGAGTGCTCGGCCAGCGCCCGGACGGTCCGCGCGGAGGCCAGTTCAAGGGTCACCGGCACCTCCGGCCTCCGGGCGTGCGCGACGCGCTCGGCGGCGGCCAGCACCTCCTCGCCCTCCCGCGACAGGAAGACGACCTCACCGGGAGCGGTGTTGAGCGGGACGTCGTAGCCCCACCGCTCCACCGCGTGCAGGATCTTCAGTTCGCGCCCGTACCGGGCGGCCTCGTCGGCGGCCCAGGCCACGGCCCGTTCGGACGGGACGGAGCCGTCGGCCCCGACGATGATCGGATCGGACATGGTCACTCCTCTTTCGGTCCCTCCGGCGGACGTCCCGCCGGGACGGCGCCGGTCACTGGTCGATGGGCACCACGGCCACCGGGCATTGCGCGTGGTGCAGGACCGCGTGGTTGACCCGGCCCAGCGCCATGCCGACCAGCCCCGTCCGGCGGACGGCTCCGACCACCACGAGGGCGGCGGACCGCGACGCCTCGACGAGGGCCTGGGGCGGCGTGCGGTCCGAGACGAGCTGCTCCACCCGGACGTCCGGGTGGTGCTCGCGCAGGCCGGCCAGGGCCTCCGACAGCTCCAGGTCCTCCAGCACCCGCCGGCGGGGGGACCCGAACTCCGCGCCCACGGCGTGCAGCGCCAGGATCCCGGCGCCGCGCGAGGAGGCCTCCTCGAAGGCCCAGGCGAGCACGGCCCGCTCCCCCGGCCTCCCCTCGATCCCGACCACGACAAGGGCCGGGGCGTCGGCGGGGTAGGGCGCCGCGCGCGGCACCACCAGGACCGGGGACCGGGCGTGCGCCGCGGTGTACAGCCCGACCGACCCGAACAGCAGCCCCTCGAACCCGCCGAGGCCCCGCGAGCCCACGGCCACGAGCGCCGCGTCCTCGCTGCCCTCCACCAGCGCGGTCCCCGGATCCGTCCGGACCAGCCGCGTCTCGATGTCGAGGTCCGGATGGACCTTCAGCGTGTACTGCCGGGCCTCGCCGAGCAGGTCCTCCCGCTCGGCGGCCAGCCGCCGCAGCGCGTCCGGCGGGATCGTCCCGTCGTCGACCAGCGCCCGGGAGGCGTGGACCAGCTCCAGCGGCATCCGGTGCCGGACGGCGTAGTCGGAGGCCCAGTCGAGGGCCTGCCAGGCGTGGGCGGAGCCGTCGATCCCCACGATGATCCGAGTCGGCATGGTCATTCCTTTCCGAGCCGTCCCGCCGGCCGGGCCCGGAAGGCGCCCGGCCGGCGGCCGGCCGGGCTCAGCGGGTCAGGACGACTTTGAGGGCGCCGGTGTGGGCCGCGTCGGCGAAGACCTCGTAGGCCTTCGGGAACTCGTCCAGCGTGAAGTGGTGGGTGACGAACCGTCCGGCGTCGAGCTGGCGTCCGGCGACGAGCCGGAGCAGGGTGGGCGTGGAGAAGGTGTCCACCAGGCCCGTGGTGATGGTGATGTCCCGGATCCACTGCTCCTCCAGGTGCAGCGCGGCCGGGGCGCCGTGCACGCCGATGTTGGCGATGTGGCCGCCGGGCCGGGCCAGCGCTACGGTCAGCTCGAAGGCCTCCGGGACGCCGACGGCCTCGATGGCCACGTCGGCGCCGAGCCCGTCGGTCATCTCGCGCACCACCTCCACGGCGTCCTGCCGGGAGTTGTTGACCGTGCTGTCGGCGCCGAACTGCTTGGCCGCCTCCAGCCGGCTGTCGGCCAGGTCGATCGCCACGATGTGGCTCGGGCTGAACAGCCGCGCCCCCATGATCGCCGCGAGGCCGATCGGGCCGGCGCCCACCACCGCCACCACGTCGCCGGGGCGGACGGCGCCGTTGAGCACGCCGACCTCGTAGCCGGTCGGCAGGATGTCGGCCAGCATCAGCACGTCCTGCGCGGGCACGCCGGGCGGCAGGGGGTGCACCGAGGTGTCGGCGAACGGCACCCGCACGTACTCGGCCTGCGTCCCGTCGATCTTGTGCCCGAGGATCCAGCCGCCCCCGCCGAGGCACTGCCCGTAGCGGCCCTCGCGGCAGAACCGGCACGTGCCGCACGCGGTGATGCAGGAGACCAGCACCTGGTCGCCCGGCTTGACCGTCTTGACGCCCGGCCCGACCGCCTCGATCGTGCCGACCGCCTCGTGCCCGAGGATCCGCCCGTCGGTCACCGCCGGGACGTCCCCTTTGAGGATGTGCAGGTCCGTGCCGCAGATGGTCACCGCGTCCACCCGCACCAGCGCGTCGCCGTCCGCGACGATCTCGGGCTTGGGCACGTCCTCCCAGGACTTGCGGCCGGGCCCGTGGTACACCAGCGCTCGCATGGCGAGCCTCCCTCATCCGTCCTCAGGTTCGCTACCAGGGTCGGATCCGGCGGTGCGGCGGCGGCAGGGCCTAACGTCCCGCCGGGCGGGCCTAACGTCCCGGCGCCTCCGGCGCCGCGGGCACCGGCCCGGGCTCCGGCTCGGGCTCGGCACCGCCCATGTCGAGCCGGAACGGGGGGTAGCGGTCGGTCATCAGGAAGGCGTAGCCGGCCACCCGCAGGACCCACCGGTCCATCCCCATCACGAACCCGAAGACGCCCCGCAGATAGCGGCCGGTGAACAGCAGCGCGATCGCGGTGAAGAGCACCAGCAGGCCGACCAGGCTCGGCGGGTTCCAGTTCGAGTCGTCCCCGCCGTAGCCGCCGCCGGTGAAGACCGCGACCACCAGGTAGTGCGGGATCGCCAGCAGCCACCACTTCACCAGCACCAGCCCCCGCGACAGCCGCTCGGGGTACTCGATCCGCAGCCGGGCCGGGTAGTCCGGGACGTCCTGGAGCGTGAACGGCGGGTACCGGTCGGTGCCCAGCGCGCCGTACCCGTAGAAGGCCACCCGCCACGCCCAGCGCAGCACCCCGACGTCGAAGTCGAAGATCGCCCGCGGGTACCGGCCGGTGACCAGGATCGCGAAGAACGCGACCACGGTGAGCACGGTGAACGCGATCCCGAGGAAGAAAAGGACGATGTAGTGCGGGATCAGGAGCAGCCACTTCACCAGCCACAGCCACCGCGACAGCGGCTCCTCCAGCCGCCCCTCGACGTGGACCGGCATGTCTCGACCGTCCATCTCGACCTCCCCCTCAGGCGAGTGCCCGGCGGCCCCGGTGCGACCGGGCATGTCCTAGACCCACGGTCGGCTTCCGGCCCGCCGCGGCGTAGGGAGGAACGTCCGCACCCGGAAGGACCTAGGTCCGTGCGCGGCGGCGGCCCGGTGGGGGGCGGTCAGGTCCGCGCCGCCGGCCGCTTCCGCGGCGCCTGGGCGGCCCGGAGGTCCGGTCGCGTCGCGGTCGCGGGACGCGTCTCGGGCCTCTGCAACCCGAGCTGCACCTTCCACATGGCCTCGGCCAGGGCGTGGAACTGGAAGAGCAGGCGCCGCAGGGCCGGAAGGTCCCCGGCGGACGCCGTCGCGACGGCGTGCTCGGCCACGATCGCGAGGCGGTTGACGCGGCACGCCAGGAAGTGCGCGAGCGCCTCCTGCCGCACGCTCCCGGCCAGGGTGTCGAGCAGGACGGCCTCGGCGGCGCCCAGCTCGGCCATGACCTCGGCGGTGGCGGCCCGCACGTCGACGCCCGTCCCGAGGCCGCTCCTCGCCACCAGCCTGAGCCTGCTCAGCGCGGGGAGGCAGCGCCGGTGGTGCTCGCGCAGCCGGTCCTCCGGAACCGCCCGCTCCATCACACCCGTACCTGTGCCGCTCATGTTCCCTCTCCGTTCCGTGGCGGCACGCCGGCCCGCCGTGCCCGTCCTGGCCGTCGCGCACCTCGACGATCCCGGCTCCGGGCGGCGGGCGGGTAGGGAGAGAGGTCCCGCGCGAAAGGACAAAGGTCCCGAACCCGCCCACATCGCGGCGCGGGTGGGCTGCTCCCCCTCAACGCCAGACGGGGTTCACGAGCACACGGGGTTCACGAGCACACGGGGTTCACGAGCACACGGGGTTCACGAGCACACCGGGTTCACGAGCACACGGGGATCAGCGGCGCAGGGAGTTCAGCGGCACAGCGCTTCGATGTGGTCCGTGAAGTGCGGGAACTCCGCCTGCGCGGCGGCCGCGATCTCGGTGGGCGAGCGGTGCCCCGGGGCGTGGCGCTCGGCGATCGCGCGGAAGGCGTCGTTCGGCTCCGCGGGGGAGCCGGGGTCGTCAAAGGCCTCCTTGGGGCCGAGGCCGGCGGCGAACAGCCAGAGCAGGTCGCCGAGGTCCCGGGCGATCACACCGCGGTCGCCCTCGGAACCGACGTAGACCACGGGCTGGCCGGTGACCGGCGCGCCGGGCCGCGCCAGCCAGAAGCCGGTGTAGTCGCCGGCCCCGGTCGTGCCGAAGAAGCGGAACTCGCCGCCGTCCGCTTCGGGGTTGCCGGTCCACAGGCGGAACCACCACGTCGTCTCGGCGGGTTCCTCGAAGCGGTCGTAGAGCTCGAAGTCGCAGCCGCGCGCCTCGTCGGCCTCCTCGTCCCACTCCCACTCGAAGCCGATCTCGGCCACCTCGGCGAGGGCGGGGGGCAGTGCGAGGTCCGCAGGCGTCTCCGTCATCCCGGCAGGCTACGCGATCTTCGTCGCCCGCGAGGCCGGGACCGGGGCCGTCAGGGAGGCGGAGCCCCACGTCCGCCGCCCACCCGGAACCGGTCCGGGGCCGCGCGCTCGCCCGCCGCCGATTCGGCGATGATCCGGCCGAGCAGCGGCGCGAACTTGGCGCCGTGCCCCGAGCACGGCGAGGCGACCGTGATCCCGTCGGCGCCGTCGACCACGAAGTCCTCGGTGGGGGTGTTGGTGAACAGGCAGGTGGTCTCCGCGTACGGCTCGGGGACGACGCCCGGCAGGACCCGCCGGGCGTAGGCGGTGATCCGTTCACGGCTCGCCGGGTCGATCGCGCCGTCCTGCGCGGCGGCGCTCCGGACCGGCCGTCCGCCGTTGAACACGGCCACCTTCTGGCCGCTCCGGCCGCCGGGGAGGGCGGCGTCCCGGCCACCGGGCAGGCCGTAGACCAGCATGGCCGCCTCCGTGTGGATGAACGTCGGCCACGTCTCCGCCGGGGCTTCCCGGTAGGGGAAGTGGAAGACGTT
Organism: Spirillospora sp. NPDC049024; assembly: GCF_040649235.1. Lineage (NCBI taxonomy): Bacteria > Bacillati > Actinomycetota > Actinomycetes > Streptosporangiales > Thermomonosporaceae > Spirillospora > Spirillospora sp. NPDC049024. The sequence continues at coordinate 90,651 of NZ_JBEZFD010000008.1, read as the reverse complement.
CTCCTGCATCACCTGGAGCGGGGGGAACGCCGACAGGAACGCCTCCGGCAGCGGGAGGCCGCCGAGCAGGTCGGGCAGCCAGCCCCCGGCGGCGACGACGACCTTCTCGGCTTCGACCGCCCGGCCGGCCGGACCCGCCACCCGGTAGCCCGCGCCCGCCCGCTCGACCGACGCCACCGGCCGGCCGGTCTCGACCCGGGCGCCCTCGGCTCGGGCCAGCCGCAGCATGGCCGACACCGCGGTCTCCGCGTCGACCACACCGGCGGCCGGGTGCCAGAGCACATCGGACCCGTCCGCGAAACGGAACAGGGGCCACCGCGCGGCGGCCTCGGACGCGGTGAGCAGTTCGTGGTCGACGCCGACCTCCGCGAACACCGCGGCCAGCGCCGCGGGGTCGCGGGCCGCCCCGGCGTCCAGGGAGCCCGTCCGGGTGAAGAGCCGCTCGCCGGACAGCCGCTCCAGCTCGTCCCACTCGCGCCGTGCGTCGACGACCATCCGGACGTAGAGCGGATCGGCATAGCCGTACCGGAGGATCCGCGCGGACCCGTGCGAACTGCCCATGGCGTTGGCGGGCGTGTCACGCTCCAGCACCGTCACCTCGTGGCCGCGGCGGGCCAGCTGCCACGCGGTCGCGGCACCGACGAGGCCGGCCCCGATGACGACGAACGTGCTCATCGTGATGCCTTCCTTCCCAGCGTGTCCGGTCGCCGGGAACGCGGTCGCCCGCCCGGAAGGTCGGGGAGCGACCCCCGCGGCCTCGGATCTCGCCCCGGCCGCATCACCATAGGGTGACCGGATGGACAGCGATGAATTCGTCGCCGGATTCGACTACCCGATGTTCGTGGTGACCACCGTCGATCCGGGCACGGGGACGCGGGCGGGCTGCCTGGTCGGGTTCACCACGCAGACCAGCATCGAACCGTTCAGGTTCCTGGTGTGCCTGTCGCGGCGGAACCGCACCTACCGGGCGGCGGAGGCGGCGAAGGTCCTCGCCGTGCACGTCCTCGGCCGCAGCGAGGAGCAGCGGCGGCTGGCGGCGCTCTTCGGAGAGCGGACGGGCGACGAGATCGACAAGTTCACCCGCTGCTCCTGGCGGCCGGGGCCCGAAGGGGTGCCCCTCCTCACCGGCGCCCCCCGCCGCCTCGTCGGACGGATCGAGGAGCGCGTCGAGCTCGGCGACCACACCGGGTTCCTCCTGGCCCCGGTCGACGTGGCGATCGGGGCCGACACGGCCCCGCTCACCTTCCGCACGCTGCCCGACCTCGAACCGGGCCACGAAGCCGGCTGACCGCTCCCCCGAGGCCCGGGGCCGCGCACCGGGCCGGCGGTGGCTCAGCCGCCTGGCACGGTCCTTTCTGCGGTGGTCTGCTGACCGGGGAGGCCCGTCAGTCCTGGACGGGCACCAGGTCGCGGTCGTCGATCCGCCCGGTCCGCTCCGGCGGGACGGTCCGGCGCAGCACCGCGAGGGCGATCAGGGCGGCGGCGGCCAGGAGCGCGGCGCCGAGGCCGAGGCCGAGCGCGTAGCCGTCGTTGAGGGCCTCGGGGGTGGGCACGCCGCCGGTGCGGTGCTGGGCGGCCGTGCCGAGGGCGGCCAGGCCGAGGGAGGCGCCGATCTGGCGCGAGCTGTTGAGCAGCGCCGAGGCGGTGCCGGTCTCGTGGGACGCGACGCCGGCGGTGGCGATGGAGACGACCGGCGCCAGGCAGAGCCCGAAGCCCACGCTGGCGACGATCGAGGGCCCGAGCACATCGGTGGCGAACGCGCCGTCCGAGCTGATCATGGCGAACCAGGTGAACCCGGCCGCGGTCACCAGCCCGCCGGCGACCAGGAGGGTCCGCGGGGCCAGCCGGTAGCCGAGCTTGACGGCCAGCACCGATCCGGCGACGACCCCCAGGGCGAAGGGCAGGAACATGGTCCCGGACATGGCCGGCCCGTGCCCCAGGACCCGCTGCAGATAGAGGGACATGAAGTAGAAGGAGGAGGCCATCGCGGCGCCGACCAGGAGGTTGAAGGTGTTGGCGCCGGCCACCGAGCGGTTGGCGAACAGGCCGAGCCTGACCAGCGGCTCCCGGGCGGTGGTCCGCTCCTGCCAGAGGAAGGCGGCGAGCAGGACCGCCGCGGCCGCCAGGGTCGCCAGGGTGGCCGGGGAGGTCCATCCGTGCCGGTCCGTGCGGACGATGCCGAACACGAGCAGGGTCATCCCCGCGGTGGCCAGGACAGCGCCGAGGACGTCCGGCCGGCGGGCGCGGTCCGGTGCCGGGCCGGAGGCGACACCGCGCCAGGCCAGCGCCAGCGCGACGGCGGTCATAGGGACGTTCACCAGCATCACCCAGCGCCATCCGGCGTACTCGGTGAGCACGCCGCCGATCAGGACGCCGAACGCGCCGCCGGCGGCGTTCATCGCGCTCCAGATCCCGAAGGCCCGGACCCGCTCCCGGCCCGACGGGAACGTCGCGCTCAGCAGCGCCAGCGCCGCCGGCGCCAGTGCGGCGGCGCCGACCCCCTGGGCGGCGCGCGCGGCGACGAACTGGCCCGGTTCCCGGGCCAGTCCCCCGGCGAGGGACGCCAGGCCGAACAGGCAGAGGCCGAGCAGGAGGACGGGTTTGCGGCCGTACCGGTCGGCGGCCTTGCCGCCCAGCAGGAGCAGCCCTCCGAAGGAGAGGGCGTAGGCGTGGATCACCCATGTCAGGCCCACCGCGCTGAAACCGAGGCCGGCGGCGATCTGCGGGAGCCCGACGTTCACCACCGACAGGTCCAGCGACACCATGAACTGCACGACGGCCACCGCGGCGAGAGTCGGCCCGGGGCGGGCGGCGTCCTTCACTTCGTTCGTGTGCATGCCCGACATCGTGGTGTTCGAGCAGGTCGGCGGTCATCGGGCCGGGGATGGCTTCTTCCCCTGACGCCCGCGGCGTACGAACGGCGCCGCTACACCGCGGGGAGTAGTGGATTTCTCCGCCGCGACGCCGAGGAATCTCGCCGGAAAGAGTCTTAATCTGCACGAATGAGCTCCATGAACCGGTGGCGGCCGCTCGCCCAGGACGGACTGCTCGCCGTGGCGATGGCCCTCTTCCTGTCGCTCGTCGTGGCCATCACCCCGCACGCGGGCATGCTCGATCTCGCGTTCGCCCTCGCCGGCTCGCTCGTGCTCGTCGCCTGGCGGCGCGCGCCCCTGGTGTCGCTGGTGGGCAGCGCGGGCTGCATGCTCGCGCTCGCGGCGCACGTCCGGCCGGGCCCGGCGGCCGCCTTTCCCGTGATCGTGACCGTGTTCGCCGCCTTCAGCGCGGGCCACCGGCTGGCCACGGCGCTGGTGGGCGCGGCCTTCCTGGGCGCCGGCCTGGTGGTGGGGCTGCCCAGCGCCGAAGGGTCGCTGCGCGACCTCCAGAGCCTCTCGCTGCTGGTCGGCTGGTTCGCGGCGGCGGGCGTGGCGGCGACCGTGGCCCGGCACCGGCAGGCGTACCTGGAGGAGGCCGAGCGGCGGGCCGCCGAGGCCGAGCGCACCCGCGAGGAGGCGGCCCGCCGGCGCGCCGGCGAGGAGCGGCTGCGCATCGCCAGGGAACTGCACGACTCGCTCACCCACAGCATCTCGATCATCAAGGTGCAGGCCGGGGTGGCCGTCCACCTGGCGCGCAGGCGCGGCGAGGACGTGCCGCCCGCCCTGCTGGCCATCCAGGAGGCCAGCGGCGACGCCATGCGCGAGCTGCGCGCCACCCTGGAGGTGCTGCGGGACTCCGACCGGCCCGACGGCGAGTCCGCGGCCAGCGGTCTCGACCGGCTCGACGGCCTCGTGGAGCGGGCCCGCTCGACCGGGCTGCCGGCCACGGTGACGGTCTCCGGCACGCGGCGGGAGCTGCCGCCCGAGGTGGACCGGGCCGCGTACCGGATCGTCCAGGAGGCGCTCACCAACGTCTCGCGGCACGCCGGGGGCGCGGCCGCGGCGGTGCGCATCGACTACGCGGGCGGGGAACTGGTGGTGCAGGTCGACGACGACGGCAAGGCCGACCCGGCCGCGCCGCCCGTCCCCGGCACGGGCCTGCTCGGCATGCGCGAGCGCGTCGCGGCGCTCGGCGGCCGGCTGCGGGCCGAGCCCCGCCCCGAAGGGGGCTTCACCGTCCGCGCCGAGCTCCCCCTCGGGGAGCCCTCGTGATCCGCGTGCTGCTGGTGGACGACCAGGCGCTCATCCGCGGCGGCTTCCGCGCGCTGCTGGAGATCGAGGACGACATCGAGGTGGTGGCCGAGGCGGCGAACGGCGAGCAGGGCGTCGCGCTCGCCGTCGAGCACCGGCCCGACGTCGCCCTCGTGGACGTCCAGATGCCGGTGATGGACGGCATCGAGGCGACCCGGCTGATCGCCGCGGACCGGCGGCTGAGCGGCGTCCACGTCGTGATCCTCACCAACTACGGCCTCGACGAGTACGTCTTCAACGCGCTCCGCGCGGGCGCCTGCGGATTCATGGTCAAGGACACCGAGCCCGCCGACCTGGTGCAGGGCGTGCGGGTCGCGGCCCGCGGCGACGCGCTGCTGTCCCCCGCGATCACCCGCCGCCTGATCGGCGAGTACGTCGCGCGCCGCCCCGAGCCCGCCCCCGAGGGGCTCGACATGCTGACCAGGCGCGAGCGGGAGGTCACCGTGCTGGTGGCCCGCGGCATGTCCAACGACGAGATCGCCGCGCACATGGTGATCAGCCCGGCCACCGCGAAGACGCACGTCAGCAGGGTGCTGGCGAAGCTGCATGTCAGGGACCGCGCCCAGCTCGTGGTGTTCGCCTACGAATCCGGCCTCGTCACCCCGCGGCGCGGCTGACGCGCCCGCGGACTCACTGCTCGCGCGGCCTCACTGCTCGCGCGGCCTCACTGCTCGCGCAGCGCCTTGACGGCCTCGTCGGCGGTGGGGTGGAAGGCGAAGACCTGGTCGAGCCCGGTGATCTCGAAGACCCGGGTGAGGTCGGGGTTCAGCCCGGCGAGCACGATCCTGCTCTGCGCGGCCTGGGCCCGGCGGTAGCCGGCGATGAGGACGGTGATGCCGGTGGAGTCGCAGTAGTTCAGGTCGGTCACGTCGAGCACGGCGCCGCCCCCGGAGGCCAGGGGCAAGGCCTCCAGCGCCTCCCGCAGGCGCGGGGCGGTGTGGTAGTCGAGGTCTCCCGCGACGCGCAGCACGGGGACCTCCGCTCCCTCGGACGGGAGGTTGACGGTGAAGGTGGGCTCGGTCACCGAGGAGGCTCCTGTCCGGACGCGGCTGGACGGCGGGGCACGGAGAGGGCCAGCAACGCCGTGTCGTCACCGACTCCCGCGCCTAGTTCCGTGAGAAGTTTATGGATGTTCGCCAGCAGACTATCCGCTCCGTCACTGGGCTTGCTGGTCAGATGGGCGGTTAGGCCCTCGTCTCCGAGCATCGCACCGTCCGGCGTGCGGGCTTCGGTGAGGCCGTCCGTGTACAGCAGGAGGGCGTCGCCTGGGGCGAGGCGGACGTCTGCCTGGGCGAAGCGCGGTTCGGGCAGTATCCCGATGAGCTGCCCACCGGGCGTGGGTACGGCGTCGACCGTGCCGTCCGCGCGGACGGCCAGGGCGGGCGGGTGACCGCCCCCGGCCAGGGTCACGGCGAACGAGCCGTCCGGTTCGGGGGCCATGACCCCGAACAGGGCGGTGCAGAACCGGGGGTCGCTCTGGTACTCGCCTTTGAGGACGGCGTCGAGGTTGCCGAGCACGGCGCACGGGTCGGGGTCGTAGATGGCGGCGGAGCGCAGGGTGTAGCGGGTGAGGGAGGTCAGGGCGGCGGCCTCGGCGCCCTTGCCGCACACGTCGCCGAGGAAGAACGCCCAGCGCCCGTCGTCCAAGGGGAACAGGTCGTAGAAGTCGCCGCCGACCTCGTCCTGGGAGACGGGGTGGTACGCGGCGGCGGCGTCGAGGCCGGGCACCTCGGGCAGGGCTGGCGGCAGGAGCGTGCGCTGCAGGGTGCGCACCAGGCGTTCGGCTCCGGCGCGCATGGTCCGCTCGGCCGTGATGGTGCAGATCGAGGACAGCCGCCGTTCCAGCTCCTGGGCGACCAGCGCCGCCAGGTCGCTCAGGATGCCCAGCTGCTCCTCGGTCGCGTCGCGGGGGCGGGTGTCCAGCACGCTGACGGTGCCGAGCCGGTGGCCGTCCGCGGTGGTGATGGGCGCGGCCGCGTAGAAGCGGACGCCCGGCTCGCCGCGGACGAGCGGGTTGCCGGCCGCCGCCGGGTCGGTGAGCGCGTCCGTGACGACGTACGGGGCGTCGCGCAGGACGGCGGAGGCGCACAGGCCGGGGCCGCGGGCGATCTGCGAGACGCCGGGCAGGCCGTGGACGGCCTTGAACCAGACGCGGTCGCGGTCCACGATGCCCACGGCGGCCATCGGCGTGCCGCAGCTGCGCGCGGCCAGGGAGGCGATGGTGTCGAAGGCGCCGTCGGGCGGGGTGTCGAGTATCCGGTAGCGGCGGACGGCCGCCAGCCGCTCCCGCTCGCCGGGCAGAGCGGGTTCGGGTCCGAGGTGGCGGCCGGGGTCCGTCACCGTCACCTCCTGTGGTCGGTAGCGGTCGGCGGCGGTTCCGCCAGAAGATGGGCTTTACCCTGTTTGTACTGCTTATCACTTCGGCGGCGATCTGACGGTCGCCGGTCACCGCGGACGCGGCGCACCGCACGTCCGGGTACCGGGGAAACGGTTGTTGCCTCCGGGTCTCCGGGGGTAAAGGGTTGGCCATGCGGTGCGCGGACGCGCGGGGCGTCCGCTGAGTCGCGGTGGGTGATCGCCTGAGTGGAAGAGGGGTGCGGTGGCGGTTTCGGAGGACGCCGGGTTCGCCGGGGGCGCCCGACGCGAGCCGCGGGCGGGGGCCGGGCTGTTCTCCGCCGACGGGGAGATCGGCCCCGACCTCGCCGCCGTCGACTGGGCGGCGACGCCGCTCGGCCCCCCGGACGGCTGGCCGCAGAGCCTGCGGACGGCGGTCGACATCCTGCTGTCGTCCCGGTTCTCGATGTGGATGGCCTGGGGTCCGGAGCTGACCTTCTTCTGCAACGCCGCCTACCGCCGCGACACGCTCGGGCGCAAGTACCCGTGGGCGCTGGGCCGGCCGGCCCGCGAGGTGTGGACCGAGATCTGGGACGACATCGGGCCGAGGATCGACACGGTGCTCGGCACGGGAGAGGCCACCTGGGACGAGGCGCTGCTGCTGTTCCTGGAGCGGTCGGGGTACCCCGAGGAGACCTACCACACCTTCTCCTACAGCCCGCTGCGCGACGACACCGGCGGCGTGGTCGGGATGCTGTGCGTGGTCAACGAGGAGACCGAGCGCGTCATCGGCGAGCGCCGGATGACGACGCTGCGGGAACTCGGGTCCGATCCCAGCGTGGTCCGGACCGAGGAGGAGACGCTGGCCTTCGCCGACCGGCAGCTCGGCCGCAACCGCGAGGACCTTCCCTTCACCCTGACGTACCTGTTCGAGGACGGGGGTACGGCGCGGCTCGCGGGGGCGACCGGCATCTCCCGCGACCATCCGGCCGCGCGCGCCGAGCTGCGGGCGGACGAACCGGACGGAATCTGGCCCGCGGCGGCGCTGGCGCGGGGAGAATCGGTGCTGATGCAGCTCGATGATCCTCAGTTCGGCGTCCTGCCCTCCGGGGCCTGGACCCAGCCCCCCGACCAGGCCCTGGTGGCGCCGCTGCTGCGGCAGGGCCGCGCCCCGTACGGGTTCCTGGTGGCCGCGCTGAACCCGTACCGCCAGCTGGACGAGGGGTACCGCGGCTTCGTGGAGCTGGCCGCCGGGCACGTCGCGGCCGGGATCGGCAGCGCCCGCAGCTACCAGGCGCAGCGGCGGCGCGCCGAGGAGCTCGCCGAGCTCGACCGCGCCAAGACGACGTTCTTCTCCAACATCAGCCACGAGTTCCGCACCCCGCTGACGCTGATCATGGGCCCGGTGCAGGAGCTGCGCACCCGGCTGGGCGACGCGGGCGACCAGGTCCACCAGGAGCTGGACGTCATCCACCGCAACGGGCTGCGCCTGGGCAGGCTCGTCAACTCCCTGCTGGACTTCTCCCGCATCGAGGCCGGCCGGATGCAGGCGCGCTACGAGCCGGTCGACCTGGCCGAGGTCACGGCCGAGCTGGCCAGCGTCTTCCGCTCCGCCGTGGACAAGGCCGGCCTCTCCTTCGCCGTCGAGTGCGACCCGCTCCCCGAGCCGGTGTACGTCGACCGCGACATGTGGGAGAAGGTGATGCTGAACCTGCTCAGCAACGCGCTGAAGTTCACCTTCGACGGGGCGATCCATGTCCGGGTGGGCGCCGTGGACGGGATGGCGCAGGTGACGGTGGCCGACACCGGGGTGGGGGTCGCGGCCGGCGAGGTGCCGCGGCTGTTCGAGCGGTTCCACCGCGTCGAGAACACCCGCGCCCGCTCCAACGAGGGCAGCGGCATCGGGCTGGCCCTGGTCAAGGAGCTCGTCGGCCTGCAGGGCGGGACCATCACCGCCGCCAGCACCGAGGGCGAGGGGACCCGCTTCACCGTCCGGCTGCCGTTCGGGAGCGACCATCTGCCCCCGGGCGCCGTCGCCCCGCCGCGCTCCTCCACGGCGGCGTCGGTCACCGCCGACCCCTACCTCCAGGAGGCGCTGCGCTGGCTGCCCGCCGAGGAGCCCGGCGGCGACCCGAACTCGACCGACCCGACGCCGGCCGAGCCCGTCTCGGCGCCCGCGCCCGACGCCGCGGCGCGGGTGCTGGTCGCCGACGACAACGCCGACATGCGCGAGTACCTCACCCGGCTGCTGCGCGGCGCCGGCTACGAGGTCGACGCCGTCGCCGACGGCCGGGCCGCCCTGGAGGCGGTCCGCGAGACCGGCTTCGACATGGTGGTCAGCGACGTGATGATGCCGCACGTGGACGGGCTGGAGCTGGTCGCCGCGCTGCGCGCCGACCAGCGCACCGCCGCGCTGCCGGTGCTGCTGCTGTCGGCCCGCGCCGGGCAGGAGGCCTCGATCGAGGGCCTGCGGGCGGGCGCCGACGACTACCTGCTCAAGCCCTTCGCCGCCGCCGAGCTGCTGGCCCGCGTGCGGGCCAACGTCGAGCTGGCCCGGCTGCGCGGCCACCACGCCCGCTGGCGCACCGCACTGGTCGAGTCCATGCGGGAGGCGTTCTTCGTCTGCGACGAGGACGGCTCCTGCATCGAGTTCAACACCGCTTTCACCGACATCCTCGGCTACGAGGCCGCCGGGCTGCCCTATCCTCCGGAGCCCCCCTGGTGGCCGGACGAGAAGACCGATCCCGAGGCGCGCCGGGAGGTCGCCGCCGCCTTCGCCGACATGCTGGTGCAGGAGCGCGGCACCCGCAACGTCTCCCTCCGGCACCGCGACGGGCACCGGGTATGGGTCAGCGTGGCCTACAACCACGTCCACGACCCCGAGACCGGCCGGCGCGTCATCGTCGGCACCTTCCGGGACGTCACCGCCGACCACTACGCCATCCAGCGGGAGAGCGCCCTCGCGGCCCTCGGCATGCGCCTCACCGAGGCCGTGAACCTGCCCGACACCCTGGCCGGCGCGCTGGAGGAACTGCGCGACCTGTGGCACGCCGACCGGGTGCTGGCGGCCGTCTTCACCGGCGGCCCGCCCGAGCTGACCTCGACCGAGCCCGGACTGGCCTGGCAGGACCTGCCCGAGGAGCGCCGGGAGGAGATGGCCGCGCTGCGCGAGCACCCGACCCTCACCCCCGTCGCCGAGCACGCCACCGCGATCACGCTCGAACACCCCCGCGGGACCCTGGTCCTCTGGATCGACCTGAACGACCGCCGCCCCTTCACCGACCAGGACCGGCTGCTGCTGTCCCTGCTGGCCGGACGCCTCGCCCAGGGGCTGTCCCGCGCCAACCTGATCGACCAGCAGCGCGAGACCGCCCTCGCCCTGCAGCGCGCCATCCTCGGCCCGTCCGAGCTGCCCGACGGGTTCGCCGTCCGCTACGAGCCCGCGGCGCGGCCGCTGGAGGTCGGCGGCGACTGGTACGACATCTTCGCCCTCCCCGACGGCCGCATCGGCATCATCGTGGGCGACTGCGTCGGCCGCGGCCTGGAGGCGGCCACCGTCATGGGCCAGTTGCGCAGCGCCTGCCGGGCCCTCCTGCTGCAGGACGCCGGGCCGGCCCGGGCCCTCACGGCCCTCGACCGCTTCGCCGCCGGCATCCCCGGCGCGCGGTGCTCCACCGTCTTCTGCGGCGTCCTCGACCCCCGGACGGGCGAGCTCACCTACTCCAGCGCCGGGCATCCGCCCGCCATCCTCGCCCGGCCGGACGGCACCACCGAGCTGCTCGACGGGGGCCGGTCCGTCCCGATCGCCGTCGGCTCGGCACGGCCCCGGCCCGTCGCCGCGACCACGATCCCGGCCCGGGCCACCGTGCTGCTCTACACCGACGGCCTCGTGGAGCGCCGCCGCCGCTCCTTGTACGAGGGCATCCGGCAGGTGGGCGACGCCGTCCAGGACGGCCGCGAGCAGGGAGTCGACGAGCTCGCCACCCGCATCATGACGAGCCTGGCCCCACCGGGCGGCTACGACGACGACGTCGCGCTCATGCTGTACCGGCATCCCGCCCCGCTGGACGTGAGCTTCCCCGCCGAGTCCTCGCAGCTCGCCCCGCTCCGGGAGGCGCTGCGCGGCTGGCTCGCCCAGTGCCAGCTCCCCCGCCGCACCGCCCAGGGCGTCCTGGTCGCCGCCGGCGAGGCCTGCGCCAACGCCGTCGAGCACGGCCGCCCCACCGGCGGCGTGCACACCATCCGGCTGCGGGCCGAGGCCTTCGTCGACCAGCTGCATCTCACCATCGCCGACACCGGCCGCTGGAAGCCGCCCGGCCCTGACGGCGGCCTCAACCGCGGGCGCGGCACCGCGCTGATGCGCGCGCTGATGAGCAACCTCACCATCACGCCAGGACCGGACGGCACCACCGTCCACATGAACACCAGGATCGGCTCATGAGCACACCCCTGTCCCTCACGACCGCCCGGCGCCCGGACGGGAGGGCGCTCGTGACGGCCGTCGGCGAGATCGACATGAGCAACAGCCGGGTCCTCGCCGCCGCGCTGGACACGGCGCACGAGGAGAGGGGCGGTCTCGTCCTCGACCTCACCGCGGTCGAGTACCTTGATAGCGCGGGACTGAGCGTTCTGTTCGCCCACGCGGACCATCTCGAACTGATCGCTCCGCGGCTCCTGGAACCGGTGCTGACCCTCTCCGGGCTTCCGGAGCTGGCCACCGTCCGCCTCGCGCCCCCCGGGGCCGCACCCCCCGAGCCCGCGCGGCCCGAGACCGACCACACCTGAAGTCCCGGCGCACCGGTGGCGCCGGACCCCGACCCAGAGGAAAGCGGAACGACGTGGAGGCAACGCCATGGCCGAGGTGACCGGCCGCGCGCGGGACGGCCGGACTGTGATCACGATGACCGGTGACCTGGCCCTGGACACCGCGCAGCAGGCCGAGCAGCAGATGCGCCGGCTGCGCGGCGAGCACGGCGAGCACCTGGTCCTCGACCTGAGCGGCCTGCGCTACCTGGACTCGGTGGGCCTCAGCCTGCTGATGCGGTTCTACCTGGCGGCCGAGGGGCGCGGCGGCAGCGCCGTGCTGGCCGGCCCGCTGCAGGACTCGGTCCGGCGCGTCCTGCAGATCACCCACGTCGACGAGCGCCTGACCATCCATCCGACCCTCGACGACGCGCTGGCGGGCGCGCGGCCGCCGGGTGCCGACCTCCGGAGGACCTGAGTCCGCCGGCCGGCCGGTCCGCGCGGCGACGGCGGCCGTCCGGCGTGGACCCCGGCGGGCGCGGCCCGGCCGGGCGGACGGAGGACCACCTGTACATTACGGTCGCACGGTCGCGCGGTCGCGCGGCCGTGCGGGCGGCGGACGGGCCGGAGCGCGGTGTGCCGCGGATGCATATTTGCCATAAGGCAACTACTATCGGCGCGGCACCGGCGGGGCGGAGGGGGAAGAGGTGGTGGACGGACTGATGGCGCACGGTCTTGAGGCGACCGGTCTCGAGGCGACCCCTCCCGCGCTGCCCGGGCCGCGCGTACCGGTCCCGGTGGACGGCGCCGCCGACGGCGGGCCGGAGCTGGGGCCGCTGCGGGTGCTGCTGGTCGAGGACGACTCCGCCGACGCGATCCTGGTGGAGGACACGCTGGCCGACACCGGGCTGCGGGCGTCCCTGCAGTGGGTGCGCTCCCTTCCCGAGGCGCGGGGCCCGCTGTCCGCGAAGCCCGAGCCCGACTGCGTGCTGCTCGACCTGAACCTGGGCGAGTCGCAGGGCCTGGCGGTGCTCCGGCAGGTGCTGGAGTGGGCGCCCGGCGCCGCGGTGGTGGTGCTGACCGGGCTCGCGGAGTCGCAGGCGGGGACCGCCGCCCTGGCCGCCGGCGCGCAGGACTACCTGTCCAAGGACCAGCTCGAGTCGGACCGGCTCGGGCGGGCGATCCGCTACGCGGTGCAGCGGCGCCAGGTCCAGCAGGCGGTCGCGGCGCTGCAGGTCGAGCAGATGCGGGCCCAGGAGAACGCCCGGCTGGAGCGCGGGCTGCTGCCGCGCCCGAGGGTGTCCAACCCGCGGCTGCGGGTCGTCGCGCGCTACCGGCCCGGACGGGCGCACTCCCTGCTGGGCGGCGACTTCTACGACGTGGTGGAGACCGGCGACGGCCTGGTGCACGCCGTGATCGGGGACGTGGCCGGACACGGTCCCGCCTCCGCCGCCCTGGGCGTCAGCCTGCGGGTGGCGTGGCGGTCGTTCGTGCTGGCCGGGACCCGCGGGGCCCGGGTCGTCGAGCTGCTCGAAGAGCTGCTCGCCGGGGAGGACGGCGGCTCGGAGATGTTCGTCACCCTCACCACGGCGACCCTGTTCCCCGACCGCCCGGTGGCACAGGTCGTGCGCGCCGGGCACCCCGGGTTCCTGCTGCACGGGCGCGGCGAGGTCCGGCTGGTCGAGCCCCCGGGCGGGCTGGGCGTGGGCATGGTGCCCGGACTCGGCACCTGGCGCGAGCACGAGGTCCCGCTGCCGCCCGGCTCCTCCCTCGTCCTGTTCACCGACGGCCTGTTCGAAGGCCAGATCGACGCCGGCGGCCGGCGCCTGGACCTGACCGGCCTGCTCCGGCTCGCCCAGGGCCACCGCGAACGCTCCCCCGACGACTTCGTCGACACACTGATCACCGACGTCGAGGCGGCCTCGCTCCAGCACGGGGGCCTGGACGACGACGTCGCCGTCATACACCTTGGATGGACTCCCGCATGAGCACACCGCCCCTGACGGTGCAGGACACCGAGCCGGGCGAACCCGCCGGTTCCGCCGCACCGGCGCCGGCGAAGGGCCCCCCGCCGCGGCGCGGACCGACCGTCCGGGCATGGTTCATGCTGGCCGCGCTGCTGATCGTCGGGCTCACCGTCACCGGCGCCGTGGTGGTCCACAACCTGCTGGAGGAGACCGCGCGGGCCTCCGACCGGCTGGTGGACCGGATCGCACCGGCGCAGGTCGAGGCGAGCCGGCTGCAGATGGCCATGCTGAACCAGGAGACCGGCGTGCGGGGCTACGCCCTGGTGGGCGACCGGCAGTTCCTGCGGCCCTACACCGACGGGGTGGCCACCGAGCAGGAGTCCCTCGCCCGGCTGCGGCGGCTGCTGGCCGACGAGCCCGGGCTGCGCGCCGACATCGACGCGCTCCAGCGGGCGATCGGCGTGTGGCGCCGCGACTACGGCGCCGTCGTGGTCGCCCAGGTCGACGAGCGGGGGCCCGGCGTGGAGGCGGCCGCCACCGCGGCGCGCGGCAAGTCGTCCTTCGACACGGTCCGCGCCACCTGGACGGTCCAGAACCGCCACCTGGCCCAGGTCCGCGCCGAGAGCCGCACCGATCTCCGGCACACCCGCGCGGTGCGGGACTGGACGCTGACGTCCCTGTTCCTCGCGCTGCTGGCGACCGCGGCGCTGCTGGCGGCCCTGCTGCACTACGCCGTGGACCGGCCGCTGCGCATGCTCAGCACCGCCTCGCGGCGGGTCGCCGACGGCGACTTCACCCATGTCATCGGCGCGCACGGCCCCGCCGACGTGCGCGAGGTGGCCCACGCGGTGGAGGCGATGCGCGGCCGGATCACGATGGCGCTGGACCAGTCCACCGAGCGCGAGCGCCTGCTCCAGCGGCAGACCGCGGAACTGGACGCGCAGACCGTCGAGCTGCGCCGCTCCAACGCCGAGCTGGAGCAGTTCGCCTATGTCGCCAGCCACGACCTCCAGGAACCGCTGCGCAAGGTCGCCTCGTTCTGCCAGCTGCTGGAGCGCCGCTGCGCCGACCAGCTCGACGAGCGGGGCCACCAGTACATCGCCTTCGCGGTGGACGGCGCCAAGCGGATGCAGGTCCTGATCAACGATCTGCTGACCTTCTCCCGGGTCGGCCGGCTGCACCAGCACCAGCGGACGCTCGCGCTGGACGAGCCGCTCGACCAGGCGCTGGCCAACCTCGACGACGCCGTCGCCGAGGCCGGCGCCCGGATCGAGAGGCCGGAAAACCTTCCGCAGGTCACCGCGGACCCGACGCTCATGGTCATGCTGTGGCAGAACCTGCTCGGCAACGCGGTCAAGTTCCGCTCCCCCGACCGCGACGCGGTCGTCCGCGTCACGTGCGAGCGGGAGGACGGGTTCTGGCACCTGACCGTCACCGACAACGGGATCGGCATCCCCGGCGAGTACGCCGACAAGATCTTCGTCATCTTCCAGCGGCTGCACAGCCGCGAGGCCTACGCCGGCACGGGCATCGGCCTGGCGCTGTGCAAGAAGATCGTCGAGTACCACGGCGGCCGGATCTGGCTCGATCCCGACCGCGCGGAGGGCTCCCGCTTCCACTTCACCCTCCCGGTCGAGGAACGGCCCGAAGAGCCCGAGCAGTCCGACCGGCCCGCCGACGCGGTGTCCGGCGCCGCCGCGTCCGACAGCGCCAGTTCCGACACCGCAGCGCCGGACGCCGGCGTTCCGTCCCCGACCACCGACCTCCAAGGAGCCAGTTCGTGACCAGCACCGCCGTCCAGCCCATCACCGTCCTGCTGGTCGAAGACGACCCCGGTGACGAACTCATGACCCGCGAGGCCTTCGAGCACAACAAGGTCGGCAACACCCTGCACGTCGTCCGCGACGGCGCGGAGGCCCTGGACTACCTCTACAGGCGCGGGGACCACCCGGACGCGCCCCGCCCCGACCTGGTCCTCCTCGACCTCAACCTGCCCAAGCGCGACGGGCGGGAGGTCCTCGAAGAGATCAAGACCGACCCGGAGCTCGCCTCCATCCCGGTGGTGGTGCTGACCACGTCGTCGGCCGAGGAGGACATCCTGCGCAGCTACAAGCTGCACGCCAACGCCTACGTCACCAAGCCCGTGGACTTCGACCAGTTCATCAAGGCCATCCGCCAGATCGACGACTTCTTCGTCACCGTCGTCCGCCTCCCGACCCGCCACTGACCCCCGCGCCGCACCGCCTGGCCCGCCCCGGAGGCCGGGTTGGCGGAAGGCGGCGCGGGTAGTGCGCGGTGATGTTCTTCGACGGCTTCGCACTGGACCATGTCGACGTCGGTGAGGTCACGCTTCGAGTGCGGCACGGCGGGGCGGGAACGCCCGTGCTGCTGCTGCACGGTCATCCCCGGACGCATGCCACCTGGCACAAGGTCGCTCCCCTCCTCGCAGAGCGGCACAGCGTGGTGTGCCCGGATCTGCGCGGCTACGGGAAGTCGTCCAAGCCCCCGACCGACGCCGACCACACCCCCTACTCCAAGCGCGCGATGGCCGGGGACATGGTCGTCCTGATGCGGGCGCTCGGCCACGACGAGTTCGCCGTCGCGGGGCACGACCGCGGTGCGCTGGTCGCGTTCCGGACGGCGATGGACCACCCGGCGGCGGCCACCGCGCTGATCGCCATGGACGGACTGCCGGTGGTCGAGCACCTGGAGCGCTGCGACGCCCGCTTCGCGGCGGAGTGGTGGCACTGGTGGTTCTTCGGGCAGACGGACAAGCCCGCGGAACGGATCATCAGCGCCGACCCCGGCGCCTGGTACACCACCACGGACGAGCACATGGCCCCCGAGGCGTGGGCCGACTTCCGCGAGGCGATCCACGACCCGGCGACCGTGCACGGCATGCTGGAGGACTACCGCGCCGGCCTGGGCATCGACCGCCGCCACGACGAGGACGACCGCCGCGCCGGCCGCCGCGTCCAGTGCCCGACGCTGGTGCTGTGGTCCGCCCGCGACGACCTGGAGGACCTCTACGGCGATCCGGTGCGGATCTGGCGGGACTGGGCCGGCGACGTCACCGGCCGCCCCGTCGACTCCGGCCACCACATGGCCGAGGAGGCCCCCGAGGCCGTGGCCGGCGCGATCGGCGCCTTCCTCGATCGGCACGCGCCCTAGAACCCGCAGGAGAGTTCCCCCGGCCGAGCCGGGCCGCCCTGGCCGGACAGGGCGGCCCGGCTCGGCCGTCACGCCCGGAAGGCTCTTCGTCGCCGCATGGCGGAGAGCCACTCCGCTTCTGGGACCGCCGTGCCGTGTGAGCCCGCCGATACCGGGTAGGGACCGCAGCGGCGGATTATTGCCCAATGCAAAGATCATGGTGGTCGCGCGGGCGCCTCCCCCCGCCCGAGGACGTCTTCACAGGTCGTGCGCCGCGCGCCGCGGGAAGAGGCGATCATTGGCAGCGGACCGACGCGAATCGATCGACCGGCGCACCCATCAGCTCCTGGAGCGGCTGCACCGCCTCGCCCCGGACGATCCCGTCCGCGAGCGGCTCCGCGCCGAGATCGTCACGCTCAACACCGCCCTCGTGCGCAGCGTCGCGCGCCGCTACGCCGGCCGCGGCGAACCGGTGGAGGATCTGGAGCAGGCCGCCTTCGTCGGCCTGGTCTCCGCCATCAACCGGTTCGACCCCACCCGGGGCATCCGCTTCCTCGCCTACGCCTACCCGGTGGTCACCGGGGAGGTCCGCCGGCACTTCCGCGACCGGACCTGGGGGGTCAAGGTCTCGCGCCGCATACAGGAGCTGCGCCCGAGGCTGCACCGGGCGATGACCGACTTCACCGCGGCGCACGGCCGCTCCCCCACCGCCGCGGAACTCGCCGACCGGCTCGGCGTCGGCCTGGAGGAGACGCTCGACGCGCTGGTGGCCAGCGAGGCCTACCGCCCGCTGTCCCTGGACGCCCCGGCCGGCGGCTCCGGGGAGGACGACCCGGGCACGCTGGGCGACAGCCTGGGCGCCGACGACCCCGACCTGGAGGGCATCGTCGACGCCCAGGCGCTCCGGCCGCTGCTGGACGGGTTGCCCGAGCGCGAGCGCACCATCGTGCTGCTGCGGTTCTTCGGCAACAAGACCCAGTCCCAGATCGCCGTGCAACTGGGGATGTCGCAGATGCACGTCTCCCGGCTCCTCGCCCAGACCCTGAAGCGGCTCCGCCAGGGCCTGCTCGCCGGCACCTAGCGCCCGGCGGGCGCCGTCCGGCCGCGGCGTCCGTCCCGGCCGCCGCATGGCGAAACCCGGGCGGCCCATGGCGAGACCCGTGCGGAGTCGGGAGGCGCGGCCGAGGAAGCCGCGGCTAGCGTGATCGGCATGGACATCACCATTCACACGACCTTCCTCCCCCATGACGACCCGGAGGCCTCGGTGGCCTTCTACCGCGACGCGCTCGGCTTCGAGGTCCGCAGCGACGTCGGCGGCGGCAGGATGCGCTGGATCACGGTCGGCCCGCCCAAGCAGCCCGACACCTCGATCCTGCTGGCACCGCCGGCCACCGATCCCGGCGTCACCGACGACGAGCGCCGCGTCATCGCCGAGATGATGGCCAAGGGCACCTACGGCTGGATCCTGTTCGCCACCCCCGACCTCGACGACGCCTTCGGGCGGGTCCGGGCCGCGGGGGCCGAGGTCGTCCAGGAGCCGACCGAGCAGCCGTACGGAGTCCGCGACTGCGCCTTCCGCGACCCGGCGGGCAACCTGGTCCGCATCCAGGAGCTGCGCTGATCCGGCAGCGGACGATCGCTTTCGTCCGCTTCGTTCCTTGAATCCGAATTTGGGCGATCACGAGCTATTCATAGAAACTTGGCGGCTTTGTATCGACTACGCCCATGAGCAAGGTCATCATGGCGGCGTTCGCCCCCGGTCCCGGGAGCGCCGGGTCCGAGGGAATCGTCCCCTCCGGGGACTCACTCGTTCGTAGGAGGTACCTGTGCTCAAGCAGCGCTCCCGGCCGTCCTGGACGAAACGAGCCGCCGCCACCCTGGTGGCCGCGACGTGCGCGACGGGCGTCACCGCCAACGTCCCGGCAAGCGCGACGGTCTACGGATCCTGCACGATCTCACGCTGCTCCGACGGCCGCTACGCCGCCTCGGTGTGGGCCGGGAAGGGGTGGCCGGCCACCTCGGGCTGGTATTCCTGGCCGGACGGCCTGTACAACTACACCGGCGGCGTCTACCACAACTACGACGGCCAGCTCCCCTCCAGCGCCACCTACCACGAGTACGACGTGTACTCGCGGAACAAGGGCGCCTCGCGCGACGCCTACCGGATCGTCCACGGCAGCACCGGCGCCGTCTACTTCTCCCCGGACCACTACTCGAACTTCTACAAGATCTCCTAGAACGGGACCCGTCCGATGACCTCACCGCCGCCCTGGTTGACGCTGACCAGTGACCCGGTGCGGGCCGCCGTCGACGGGCACGACTGCCGGACCCGCGCCGCCTTCTTCCGGGAGGCGGCGCGGGCCCTCGGCTTCCCCGCCTACTTCGGCCGCAACTGGGACGCGTTCCTGGACTGCCTGCGCGACCTCGACCGGCCCGCCTTCACCGTGGCGCGCGCCGACGAGCTGCTGGCCGAGGAGGAGCCGCGCCAGCTGGCGATCCTCCTCCAGATCCTGGCGGAGGAGGGGCCGCCCACGACCTTCGCCGCCGCCCCCGACCGGATGCCCGTCCTGCGCGCCCGCCTGGCCGCCGCGCTCCCTCCCGACCAGGTCACGTGAGCGGTGAACTTCCGCAAACAGGTTTTGATACGCGCTTAGGCCCCGTTTGAGGGGTTAGGGCTGCGTCATGGCCCTTGACTTCCTGCGCCGCGGACTGGCGGCGGCGGCCGCCCTCCCCGGCGGAGAGACCGTCGTCGCCGCGGCGGACCACGCGGGGGCTCTGGGCGTCCGGACGGGGGCTCTCGGGGTCCGGGCGGCGTCCGTCCCGATCCGGCGGGCGGGACGTGTCCTCGGCGGAGTCGAAGGCATGGTGGGGCGGGCCCTCCGGCCGGCGCGGACCGTCCACCGGTACCCCGAGCGGCTGCACATCGAGCTGCGGCACCTGCACAGGGCGGAAAGGCGGTCCGAGGCGAAAGCCCTGGAGCACGCCGTCGAAGGACTTCCCTCCGTGCACTGGGCGCGCGTCAACGCGGCCCTGGGACGGTTGATCGTCCACGTGTCCGACGAGGTCTCACCGGAGACCGTCCTGGAGGTCGTCGAGGCGCTGGACGAGGCGTTGGAGGGCGAGGTGCCCGTTCTGGGCGGATCCGCGGCGCCGCCCGCGGCGATGGCCCTCGGCGCCGACCTGGTGGGGCTCACGATCACGGGGGCGCAGCGGGCGCTCGGGCGGGCTCTGCTGCCGTCCGAGCTCTCGGGGCTGGTGGCGTTCGCGGACACGGTGCCCCTCCTGCGCGGAATCCTGGAGCGGGCCGTGCCGGGCGCGCCGATCGAGCGCTGGCTCCCGCTGACCCAGGCCGCCGTGCAGGCGCTGACGTCCAGCGGGGCGGGCCTCGCCGTGGACGCGGCGCAGCGGCTGTGGCAGTGCCGCGAGGCCGCCGCCACCGGCCGGCTGTGGCGGCTCGCCGAGGAGGAGCTGACCGGCGCCCCCGAGCGGGCCGCCTCCACCGCCGCCCCCGGCGGGCCCGCACGCGAGCTGCCCGACGGGCCGCCGGAGCGGCACGCGCGCCGGATGCTCGCCTTCGGCCTCGGCGGGATCGCGCTCGGCGGGCTCCTGACCGGAAGCGGGCGCCGCGCGCTGGACGTCGGCGTCTCCGCGGTGCCGAAGGCGCCCCACGCCGCGCGCGAGGTCTTCGCGGCCGAGCTCGCGACCCGGCTGGCCGGGCAGGGGGTGCTGGCCCTCGATCCGAGGGCGCTGCGCCGCCTGGACCGGATCGACACGGTGGTGCTGGACGCCGGCGCCCTCCAGGCCGGCGACCTGGTGGTGGACGAGGTCGCCGTGCTCGCGGACACGTCGGAGGCCGAGGTGTCCGAACGCGTCCACGCGCTGTTCGACCTCAGGGCGCCGGACGAGGTCCGGGAGGCGGACGGATGGTCCCTCGGCCCGGTCGGGAGCGTGCCGGCCGGCCGGAGGGTCCCGGCCGAGGGCCGGGAACTCCTCCGCGGTCCGGGGCCGGTGCTGGTCCTGGCCGAGGACGGACGGCCGCGCGCCTTCATCCGCATGCGCCGCTCCCTGCGGGATGAGACGAACGCCCTGGTGACCGCCGCGCGCGAGGCCGGCGCGACGATCGTGCTGGCCGGTTCCGGCGTCGAACTGCCGATCCCCCCGGACGCCACCGCCCCCGGCGGCGCGGACCTCGCCGCCTCCGTCCACGGACTGCAGCAGGACGGGGCGTGCGTCCTGCTGGTCTCGGGCGATCCGGAGGCTCTCGCCGCGGCCGACATCGGCGTGGCGGTCCGGACGGACGGTGCGCCGCCGTGGGGCGCGCACCTGATGGTCCTGCGGGACCCGGCCGCGGCCGCGTACGTCGTCGCGGCGGTCGCCGCCGCGCGCCGCGTCAGCGAGCGGGGCGTCACGCTCGCGTGGTCGGGCACGGGAGTGGCCGCGCTGCTCGCCCTCACCGGGCCGCCCGGAAAGGCGGCGGACCGCGCGCTGGCGGCCGTCAACGGCGCGGCGGCCCTGGGCATGGTCCACGGCGCCTGGACGGCCCGCGAGGTGATGCGGCACGTTCCGGCGCCGCCGCTGGCGTCCACGCCCTGGCACGCCATGCCCGTGGAGGCGGTGCTGGACCGGCTGGACAGCCGTCCGGGCGGCCTGTCCGGCGACCAGGCGCGCGAGCGCGGCATGCGCGGACCGGAACGCGAAGAGGGAGGCCGGCCGCTGCTGCGAGCCGTGCTCCAGGAACTGGCCAACCCCCTGACGGCGGTGCTGGCCGCGGGCGCGGCCGGCGCGGCGGCGGTCGGCTCGCCGGCCGACGCCGCGCTCGTCGCCGCGACCATCGGCCTGTCCGGCCTGGTGGGCGGGCGGCAGCGGGTCTCCGCCAACGAGATCATCGCGGGGATCTCGGCCCGGTCCGGCGGGCCCGTCCGCGTCCTGCGGGACGGTGCGGAGACCCGGGTGCCGGCGGAGGACCTCGTCCGGGGCGACGTCCTGGTGCTCGCCGCGGGGGACGCCGTCCCGGCCGACTGCCGGATCGTCACCGCGCACGGGCTGGAGGCCGACGAGTCGTCCCTCACCGGCGAGTCCCTCCCGGTGTCCAAGGACACCGCGCCGACCCTGACCCGGCACGTCGCCGAGCGCCGCTGCATGCTCTACGAGGGCACCTCGGTCGCCGCCGGTGACTGCACCGCCGTGGTCGTCGCGCTCGGCGACGCCACCGAGAGCGGGCGGGCCATGGCCGCCTCGCTGGCGTCGGGTCCCACCACCAGCGGCGTGGAGGCCCGCCTCAAGCAGATCACCGAGGCGACCACGCCGATGGCGCTCGGCGCGGCCCTCGGCGTCGTCACCTCGGGCCTGCTGCGCGGCGGACCGCTGCGCCGCGCGCTGTCCGAGGGCGTCAACCTGGCCGTCGCGTCCGTCCCGGAGGGGCTCCCGCTGCTGGTCAGCGCCGCGCAGGTGGCCGCGATCCGGCGGCTCGCCGACCGGGGGATCTACGTCCGCGACCCGCGCACCATCGAGACGCTCGGCCGGGTCGACGTGCTGTGCTTCGACAAGACCGGCACCCTGACCGAGGGCCGCATCACGCTCGCCGGCATCGCCGACCACCGCCACGAGGGGGACGCCGGCCGGCCGGACGAGGCGCTCCGCGGCGTCCTGGCCGCCGCCCTGCGCGCCACACCGCTGCCCGCCAACGGGCGGCACAGCCACGTCACCGACGCCGCCGTGGACGAGGGCGCCGCGAAGGCGGGCGTGGACCGCGACTTCGGCGGGGCGTGGAAGCAGGTCCACAGCATGCCGTTCGAGCCGTCGCGGGCGTTCCACGCGACCCTCGGCTCGTTCGGCGGGGAGCCGACGGTGTTCGTCAAGGGCGCCCCGGAGGTCGTGCTCCCGCTCTGCGCCCGCACGCCGGACGGCGAACTGGACCGCGAGACCCGGCGGCGCGTGCGCACGCGCGTCGAGCGGCTCGCGTCCAGCGGCCACCGCGTCCTCGCCGTCGCCGAGCGCCGCATGCCGGGCGGCGCCGAGACGGTCGGCGAGGACGAGGTGACGGGCATGACCTTCCTCGGGCTGCTCGGACTCGCCGACACCGTCCGCGCGACCGCCGCGCCCGCGGTCGCCGAGCTGCGCGCCGCCGGCGTCCAGATCATCATGCTCACCGGCGACCACCCGGCGACCGCCGCGGCGATCGCCGCCCAGGTCGCCGGCGACAGCGTCGAGCACCGCGTCATCACCGCCGACGAGATCGACCGGCTCGACGACGACGCCCTGTCGGAGGCCCTGATCGGCGTGGACGTCGTCGCCCGGTGCACTCCCGTCCACAAGGTCCGCGTCGTGCGCGCCCTGCGCGGTCGGGGCCGCATCGTCGCGATGACGGGCGACGGCGCCAACGACGCGGCCGGCATCCGCCTCGCCGACGTGGGCATCGCGCTCGGCCGGCGCGGCACGGCCGCGGCGC
This sequence comes from Spirillospora sp. NPDC049024, assembly GCF_040649235.1. NCBI lineage: Bacteria > Bacillati > Actinomycetota > Actinomycetes > Streptosporangiales > Thermomonosporaceae > Spirillospora > Spirillospora sp. NPDC049024. The sequence continues at coordinate 67,825 of NZ_JBEZFD010000008.1, read as the reverse complement.
AGGCGTCCGCGGACCTCATCGTCGCCGACGACCGGCTGGAGACCATCGTCTCCGCGCTCGTGGAGGGGCGCGCCATGTGGGCGTCGGTCCGCGAGGCCCTCGCCATCCTGGTCGGCGGCAACCTCGGCGAGATCGCCTTCACGCTGCTCGGCTCGCTGCTGACCGGCCGCGCCCCGCTGTCGGCCCGCCAGATGCTGCTGATGAACCTGCTCACGGACCTGGCTCCCGCCCTGGCCGTCGCCGTCCGCGTCCCGACCGAGGAGACCAGCACGGTGCTGCTGTCGGAAGGCCCGGAGACCTCGCTCGGCTCCGCCCTGACCCACGACATCGCGCACCGCGCGGCGGTGACCACGCTCGGCGCGCTGACCGGCTGGCTGGCGGGCCGCTTCACCGGCCCGGCCGTCCGCGCCCGCACCATCGGCCTGGTCGCCCTCATCGGCACCCAGCTCGCCCAGACGCTCAAGGCGGGCCACAACGACCGCGCCGTCCTCCTCAGCGCGCTCGGCTCGGCGGCGCTCCTGGCGGTCATCGTCCAGACGCCGGGCGTCAGCGGCTTCTTCGGCTGCATCCCCCTGGATCCGATCGCCTGGGCCACGGCCGCGGGGGCCATCGCCGCCGCGATGACGGTCAGCCGCTTCCTCCCGGCCGCCGACCGGCGCTCCGCTCCTTGACGCCCGGGGCGGCCGGGGATCCCTCGGCGGGCCGGATCACCGGTAGCGTCGGGGCATGCGGCTTCATGTGGGGTGCGCGATGTGGGCCCACGCGCGGTGGCAGGGGCGGTTCGTCCCGCCGTCGCTGCCTCCGGGCGAGCGGCTGCGCGCCTATGCGAGCTGGTGCAACGCGGTGGAGGGCAACACCACCTTCTACGCGACGCCCGAGCGCGGCACCGTGGAGTCGTGGGCGGAGCAGACCGGTCCCGACTTCCGGTTCGTGCTCAAGCTGCCGAAGACGATCACGCACGAGCGGCGGCTCGCCGGGGGCGGTGAGGAGCTGCGGGCGTTCCTGCACGCGATCGAGCCGCTCGGGCCGCGGGCGCACGCGCTGTGGATCCAGCTCCCCGGCTCGTTCGGCCCCGGTGACCTCGGGACGCTGGCGGCGTTCCTGCGCGGGCTGCCCGCGGCGCACGCCTACGCCGTCGAGGTGCGCCACCGCGCGTTCTTCGAGGACGCGGGGTCCGCGCGCGACCTCGAACGGGTGCTGACCCGGGCCGGCGCCGAATGGGTCCCGTTCGACACGACCGCGTTCTTCCGGAGCCGTCCGACCAGCGACGCCGAGCGGGACGCCTGGACGAAGAAGCCGCGGGTACCGCGCCGGGCGGCGGCGCTCACCGACCGTCCCATCGTCCGCTACCTCGGCCGCGACGACACCGAGAGCACCGTCGAGGGCTGGCGGTTCTGGGTCGACCGGGTCGCCGGATGGCTGGCCGAGGGGCGCTCCCCCACCGTGTTCGTCCACACGCCCGACAACGCCGACGCGCTCGCACTCGCCCGCCGCTTCCACGACGAGGTGCGGGCCCGCGTGCCCGGGCTGGAGCCGCTGCCCGAGCCCGTCCCGGCGGAGCCTCCGACGCTGTTCTGACCGGTCAGCCCGGCTCGAGCATCGCCCGGGTCGCCTCCTCGACGATGTCGCGCATGGCGCGTTCGGCGGCCTCGGCGTCCCCGGCCTGCACCGCCTGCGCCACCTCGGCGTGCCAGCGGATCGCGGCGGGCTCGGGGTGCGCGGGCATCAGGTCGTGGTGGGTGCGGCCCGCCAGGACGGCGGCGACCACGCCGCTCAGCGCGCCCATCATCTCGTTGCCGGACGCCTCCAGGAGCGTCCGGTGGAAGCGGATGTCCGCGTCCAGGTAGGCCTCCAGATCGCCGGACCTGCCGTGCACCGCCATCTCCATGACCGCGCCGGTCAGCGCGCCGCACTGCGCCGGCGTCGCGCGGCGGGCGGCCAGCGCGGCGGCCACCGGCTCCAGGCCGCGGCGCAGCTCGCCGAGGGAGCGCAGCTGCTCGTCCCGGCCGTCGCCGTCGAGCCGCCAGCCGATGATCTGGGGGTCGAAGAGGTTCCAGGCCGAGCGCGGGGCGACCGTGACGCCGACCCGGCGGCGGCTCGTGACCATGCCCATCGACTCCAGGACGCGGATCGCCTCCCGGACCACCGACCGGGACACCGCGAACCGCGCCTCCAGCTGCTCGATCCGCAGCACCTCGCCCGCGGGCAGGGCGCCGGACGTGATCAGCATGCCGAGCCGGTCGAGGACGCTGCCGTGCAGGCCCGCCGGCGGGGTCTCCACCATGCGCCAATCATCACATGAAACAGGGTTAGATGCCGACAAAGATACGATTTTACGGCTCTATCCCTTGTTAACGGCAGGTTATAGCCGCGACACTCGGGCGACCATCATCGTTCTCTCCGGCTCCCAGGAGGATGACCCATGCACCCGATCGTGCTGGCCGCGGCGCCGGCGGCGTCGAGCGGGAGGCTCGTGCCGGCCGCGCTCGCCGGCATCGCGCTGATCGTCGTACTGATCACCTACTTCAAGGTGCACCCGTTCCTGAGTCTCACGCTCGGCTCGCTGCTGGTCGGCCTCGTCGCGGGGCTGCCGGTCGCCGACACCATCGACGCCTTCGTCAAGGGGTTCGGCGACACCGCCGCCGGGGTCGGCGCGCTGATCGCGTTCGGCGCCATGTTCGGCAAGCTGCTGGCGGACTCCGGCGGCGCGGACCAGATCGTCGACACGATCATCGGGCGCACCGGGCGCCGGTTCCTGCCGTGGGCGATGGCGCTCGTCGGCGCGCTCATCGGGCTGCCGATGTTCTTCGAGATCGGGCTGGTCCTGCTGGTGCCGGTCATCGTGCTGGTCGCGCGCCGCGCCCAGATGTCGATCGTGGCGGTCGGGATCCCGGCGCTGGCGGGCCTGTCGGCGATGCACGGGCTCGTCCCGCCGCACCCCGGGCCGCTCGTCGCGATCGACGCCCTCAAGGCCGACCTCGGCCTCACCCTCGGCCTCGGCATCCTCGTCGCGCTGCCGACCATCGCGCTGTCCGGCCCGGTCTTCGCCCGGTACGCGGCCCGCTGGGTCGACGTCCCCGCGCCGGAGCTCTACGTCACCGGCGCGGACGAGCGCAAGACCGCGGACGAACGCGACGCCGACGACGAAGCCGTCATGAAGGTCAAGCCGCGGCGGCGCCCGTCCTTCCCGGTCACCCTGCTCACCGTGCTGCTCCCGGTCGTGCTGATGCTGGGCAAGGCCATCGCCGACATCACCCTGGACGAGGGCGGCCAGGTCCGCACCGTCCTGGACAACCTCGGCACCCCGCTGGTCGCGCTGCTCATCGCGGTCGTCGTCGCCATGTTCACCTTCGGGCGCGGCTCGGGCATGGACCGGGACGCGATCGCCTCCTCGCTGGCCGGGTCGCTGCCGCCCATCGCCGGCCCGCTGCTGATCGTCGCCGCGGGCGGCGGCTTCAAGCAGACGCTCGTCGACACCGGGATCGGCGAACTGGTCGCCGACTGGGTCAAGGACAGCGGCATGTCGGTGCTCTTCCTGGCGTGGCTGGTCGCCGTCCTCATCCGGCTCGCCACCGGGTCGGCGACCGTCGCCACCGTCACCGCGGCCGGGATCCTCGCGCCGCTGGTCACCACGCTCGACAGCGGCGAGACCTCGCTGCTCGTCCTCGCGATCGGGGCCGGCTCGCTGTTCTTCTCCCACGTCAACGACGCGGGCTTCTGGCTGGTCAAGGAGTACTTCGGGCTGTCGGTGGGGCAGAACATCAGGACATGGTCGATCATGGAGACCCTCATCTCGGTGAGCGGCCTCGTGTTCGTCCTCCTGTTGAACCTGGTGGTGTAGCCATGACCTATCCCGACGCCCGCTACTTCGGCGACGGCGAGAACAGTGGAGCGTTCCGTCCCGCCGGGGCCGCGCCCGACCTGCTCATGGGCGCGGCCGACGACGACGGCGTCCACCGCGGGACGCGAGTGCACTACCTGGGCACGGGCGGCTCGACGAACGGCGCGTTCGGCCTCTACCGGTGGGAGATGGGGCCGAAGCCCTCCGGCCCGAGCCCGCACTTCCACCGGACCATCACCGAGTCGTTCTACATCCTTTCGGGGACGGTCCGGCTGTACGACGGGACGGGCTGGAAGGACACCTCGGCCGGCGACTTCCTGTTCGTCCCCGAGGGCGGCGTGCACGCGTTCCGCAACGAGTCGGGCGAGCCGGCGGCGATGCTGCTGCTCTTCACGCCGGGCGCTCCCCGCGAGGCCTACTTCGAGGAGCTCGCGGAGATCGCCGCGACCGGCCGGCAGCTGAGCGACGAGGAGTGGACGGACCTGTACCGGCGCCACGACCAGTACATGGTGTGACGGCCTGACCGGGTGGTCGGGGCGGCAGCGCGCCGCCCCGACCACCGGCTAACCGCCGATGAACCCCTTGGACTTCAGCCAGCTCTCGGCGACCTCCTCCGGCTGCTTGCCCTTGATGTCGACCTCGCCGTTGAGCTCCTGGAGCACCGAGTCGGTGAGCACCGCGGCGATCGGGTTCACGATCTTGCCGATGGCGGGCGCGTCCTTGTAGACGGACTCCCGGACGGTGAGGGCGGGGTTGTAGACGGGGAAGAACTTCCTGTCGTCCGGCACCGGGGTCAGGCCGAGCGCCTTGATGCGCCCGTCGGTGGTGGCGACCTCGCCGAAGGCGCACGGCTCGCCCTTGCCGACGGCGTCGTAGATGGCGCCCTCGGCCAGGGTCGCCACGGCCGACTTCGGCAGGCTGAACCCGTAGGCCTTCTGCAGGCCGGGCCAGCCGTCGCTGCGTCCCGCGAACTCGCTCGCCACGCATGTGGACGCCTTCGACGGGTCGCTCTTCGCCAGCCGCGCGTAACCCGACAGGTCCGCTATCCCGAGCCGCCGCATGGTCGTCGTCTTCACCGCGATGGCGTAGGTGTTGTTGGCGGGCGCGGCGGCCAGCCACCTCACCTTGTTCTTCGCGAGGTCCTGCTCGGCGACGGCCGCGTACTGCCCGGCCGGGTCGCCGATCGGCTCGGTCTGCTTGAGGTAGTTGATCCAGGCGGTTCCCGTGTACTCCCAGTACGTGTCGATGCTGCCGGACGTCAGCGCGGCCCGGGTCGTGTTGCTGCCCTGGAGCCCGCACTTCTCCTTGACGGTCGCGCCCGCCGAGCGCAGCGCGAGCGCGGTCACCTGGCAGAGGACGAGCTGCTCGGTGAACTCCTTGGACCCGACGGTCAGGGTGACGCCCTTCAGCGAGGCGCCCTTGGCCAGGCTCCCGGCCTTGGCGTCGGTTCCGGTCGAGCTGAAGCATCCGGCGGTCAGGGCGACGGCGGCGAGGGACGCGGCGGCGGGGAGCATGCGCATGGTGACTCTCCTCGGGGGTTCAGAGGCCGCGGGGGCGCAGGACGAACTCGACGATGCCGACCAGCCAGTCGGCGGCCATCGCGAGCACGGCGGTCAGGACGCTTCCGGTGAGCAGGATCGGGGTCCGGTTGAGGGAGATGCCGGTGTTGATGAGGTCGCCGAGCCCGCCCGCGTTGGTGAACGCGGCCAGCGTCGCGCTGCCCACGTTGAGGATCACCGCGACCCGGACGCTGGCGAGGATCACCGGGACGGCGAGCGGCAGCTCGACGCGGAACAGGACCGCCGCCCTGGACAGGCCGATGCCGCGCCCCGCCTCGACGAGCGACCGGTCGACGCCCCGCAGGCCGACCATCGTGTTGCGCAGCACCGGCAGGGCCGACACGAGGATGAGCGCGATCACCGCCTTCTGGAAGCCGATGCCCACCGTCACGGCGAGCAGGACGAGGACCCCGATGGACGGGACGGCCTGGCCCACGTTGGCGAGCGCGAGGAACGGCGCCGCCAGCCGGTCCAGCCGCGGCCGGGTCAGCAGCACGCCGAGCGGGATCGCGATCGCCAGGACGAGCGCCGTCGACACCGCGACCAGCGCGATGTGCCGGAGGAACTGGTGGGTGATCTCGGTCCGGTCGAGGGAGCGGCGCTCGATCGCGTCGAGGTCGAGGCCGCGCACGTAGAGGTAGAGCGCCGCCGACACCACGGCGAGGAAGACGGGGGTGACGAGGAGCCCGGCGAGGGAGCGTCCGCCGGCCTCGTCGCCGGGCCTCGTCCGCTCCGGCACCGCCGTGACGGTCATCGCCGCCGCTCCGGGGCCTGCCGGACGATCGCCGACCACGAGACGGCGCCGGCGGGGCGGCCGTCCCCGTCCAGGACGGTCGCGGTCTCGGCCCCGGCGCGGAGCATCGCGTCGAGGGCCTCGTACAGGGACTGGTCCGCGCGGACGGTCGCGCCCGCGGCGCCTTCGGCGGCGGGCCGCAGCTCGATCGAGCCGACCTCGACGAGCCGCAGCCGCCGCATCGCGGCGCCCGCCCCGACGAACTCCCTGACGAACCCGTCGGCCGGCTCCGCGAGGATCGCCGCGGGCGTGTCGTACTGCACCAGCTTCGCCCCCTGTCCGAGGATCGCGATCCGGTCCCCGAGCTTGAGCGCCTCGGTGAGGTCGTGGGTGACCAGCACGATCGTCTTGCCGATCCGGGCCTGGAGCTCCAGGAACGCGTCCTGCAGGCGCTCCCGCGTGATCGGGTCGAGGGCGCCGAACGGCTCGTCCATCAGCATCGCGGGCGGGTCGGCGGCGAGGGCGCGGGCGACCCCCACGCGCTGCTGCTGCCCGCCGGACAGCTCCTTCGGATACCGGCCGCGGTAGGTGCCCGGGTCGAGGCCGACCATGTCGAGCAGCTCGTCGACGCGAGAGCGGACGCGCCCCTTGTCCCAGCCGAGCGTGCGCGGGATGAGTCCGACGTTCGCGGCGATCGTCATGTGCGGGAACAGCCCGACCTGCTGGATCACGTAGCCGATGCGGCGGCGCAGCCGGTCGGGGTCGGCCCGGGTGACGTCCTCCCCGTCGAGCAGGATGCGTCCCGCGGTCGGCTCGATCAACCGGTTGACCAGGCGCAGCGTGGTCGTCTTGCCGCAGCCGGACGGGCCCAGCAGCACGACGATCTCCCCGTCCCGGACGCTGAGCGTGAGGTCGTCGACGGCCGGGGCGTCCTGCCCCGGATACCGCTTGGTGACGCCCTCCAGCCGGATCATCTCCCGTCCGGGCGGGGCGGCCTGCGCGGTCTCGGTCGCGGCGGGTTCGGTCATCGCAGCCCCCTGGGGGTGGTGAGCCGGGACAGCAGGAGGAACAGCGCGTCCAGGACGAGCGCCAGGACGGCGACGCCGAGCGTGCCTGCGAGGGTGTCGTTCAGCGCGTTGGCGCCGCCGATGCGGGCCAGCCCGCCGAAGATCAGCTCGCCGAGCCCCGGCCCGGCCACGGCGGCGGCGATCGCCGCGATCGCCACGGTCATGATCGTGGCGACCCGGACGCCGGTGAGCACGACCGGCCAGGCCAGCGGCAGCCTGACCCGCAGCATCCGGCTCAGCGGCCCCATCCCCATCCCCCGCGCCGCCTCCTCGACGGCGCTCGGCACGCCGTCCAGGCCGGTGATCGTGTTGCGCAGGATCGGGAACACAGCGTACAGCGCCAGCGCGGTGACGGTGGGCGCCAGGCCCAGCCCGAACACCGGGATGAGCAGCCCGAACAGGGCGAGCGACGGGACGGTGAGCATGGTGCCGGTGACGCCGAGGGCCAGCCCCCGCGCCCGCGGCCGCCCCTCGACCGCGATACCGAGCCCGATCCCGACCACCGCCGCGATCCCGACGGCGATCAGGACGACCTCGGCGTGCTCGCCCGCCATCCGGGCGATCGTGGGCCAGCGTTCGGCGAGGTACTCGGAGAAGCTCATCGCCGCCTCCCCTCACCGCGGGGGTCGGCGGGAGCCCGGACAAGGACGGTGGCGTCGGCGTCTCCCATACCTCAGAGGCTGCCTACGGATGATCAGTCTGGCAATAACAGATCGGTGAGAACGAACACGCACTCCCGCCCCCAGCGCCGCCAGACCCGCGAACCCCCCACCTCCGCCGCGCCGAAGCGACCGCAGATCGACCCCCGGAAAAGGCGGCTGGGCAAAGGGCGCGGACCGGCCGACACTGGTGGGACCGCGCCGAAAGGAGCCCCGAGGTGCCGTACGCCTACGATCCGGAACTCCTCCCGTGGATCGAGACGGTCCCGGATCTGTCGATCGCCGACATCGAGCAGACCCGCCGGGACGAAGCGAAGATGTTCGGCGGGATGCCGGAATACGTCCCTCCCGCACCGGTCGAGACCCGCGACATCACCATCCCCGGACCACCGGGCGCCCCGGACGTCCCGCTCCGCGTCTACGCTCCGGCAGACCGGGCGGGGGTCCTTCCCGGCCTCGTCTACCTCCATCCGGGCGGATTCGTCCTCGGCAGCATCGACATGTCCGAGGACGACGCGACCCGCATCGCGGCAGAGGCCGGCGCCGTGGTGGTCTCCGTCGAGTACCGGCTCGCTCCCGAACACCCCTTCCCGGCCGGGCTCGAGGACTGCTACGCCGCCCTCACCTGGACGGCGGCGCACGCCACCGATCTCGGCATCGCCCCTGACCGGCTGGCGGTGGGCGGCGAGAGCGCGGGCGGCGGACTCTCCGCGGCCGTCGCCCTGCTAGCCCGGGACCGGGGCGGTCCCCCGCTGTGCTTCCAACTCCTCAGCGTCCCTGAACTGGACGACCGCCTAGACACGCCTTCCATGCGCACCTTCACCGACACGCCGATCTGGCACCGCCCCAACGCCGAACTGAGCTGGGATTACTACCTGGGCAAGGGTGTCCGCGGCACCGAAGCCGTCTCCCCGTACGCGGCACCCGCCCGAGCCGCCGACCTGTCCGGTCTACCGCCCGCCTACATCACGGCCTGCGAGTTCGACCCGCTACGCGACGAGGCCCTGACCTACGCCCAACGCCTGATCCAGGCAGGCGTCCCCACGGAGGTCCACCACTACCCAGGCACCTTCCACGGCTCCACGATGATCACAGCCGCCACCATCACAAACCGCATGCTCGCCGACCGCACCAACGCCCTCCGCCGCGCCCTACACCTCACCCCCTGACCTGCCCAAAACGACCACGCGAACGAGCCCACCACAGCACCACACCGCCGGGCCCGCGAGGACCACTCGCACGCACCTCCACCGACCACCGACCACCGACCGGCAACGCGGCCCCGCCCGCAGGCACATGACACCGACCGCCACACCCCAACGTTGGCCCACCAGCCAAGCCGTTTTCCGCACAGCGGAAGGAACCAACACTCCCGTTACGCCCACCCACAAGGATCGAAGCGTCGGACGCGCCCCAACTCACGCCCCCGACTGGACGCGGCCCCATGCTTCCCAGGGCCGCGTCCAACCCCACCGCCAGCAGTCACGGCAGTCCATCCGGGCACGGTGGCGTCGACGCCGCCGATCGCCAGCACCAGCGCTCTCGCCAGTGCCCGGCTCATGCTGATCCTTCCGGGGCCGCGTCCTGACCTGCGCCATGCACGCCTTCGCCTGCTTCCGGGACGAGCGGGCGGCCCCGCTCTCGCATCGGCGCGTGTCGGTGGGGGCGGCTAGCCTCTGGCCATGGCAGCGCGCTTCTCCCACCTGGTCATCGATTCTCGAGAACCGTCCGCCCTCGCCGAGTTCTGGGCGGCCGTCCTCGAGCAGCCGGTCCTCTACCGGTCGGAGGACGAGGTCATCGTCGGGGCGGACCCGCACACCTACCCCGGACTGTGCTTCATCCGCGACAACGGCACGAAGACCTCGAAGAACCGGCTGCACATCGACCTCGACCCGGACGACCAGGACGCCGAAGTGCGGCGCATCCTCGCTCTGGGCGCCTGCCGAGTCGACATCGGCCAGTCCGCCGACGTGTCGTGGGTCGTGCTCGCCGACCCCGAAGGCAACGAGTTCTGCGTGTTGCGGCCTCACGCCTCTCTCATTGAGTAACTCCTCCATGAACGGGCCGAACTTCAGGATGGGATGGCAGAAATGAGTGACTTCGACGCGTTGGTCCGGGTGCGAGAGATCTGTTTGTCGTTGCCGGAGGTGGTGGAGAAACCCTTCGGCGGGCACACGGCGCCCTCCTTCCGCATTCGCGACAAGATGTTCGTGATGACCTCCGAGGACGGCCTGTCCCTGACGTTCAAGGCCGGACCCGGCGTGCAAGAAGCCCTCGTGTCGGAGGCCCCGGAGCGCTTCTTCGTCCCGAAGTACGTGGGCCCCAAGGGCTGGGTCGGCGCGCGACTCGACGTCGACCACGACTGGGACGAGATGACCGAGCTGATCGAGGACAGCTACCGACTCATCGCGCCGAAGCGCCTGGTCAAGCTCCTCGACAGCGAACAGCCCTCCTCTCACTGAGCATCGCCGCCGACGTCCGGTGCCAGCACATCCGGTCCTCGCACACGACGCTCGGCCCATGCGCACGGCGGGCACGCCGCCACACACGGCGGACTCGATGACGTGCGCACGGCGCGCTAGATGGCAGACGTGCGCACAGCGTGCTCTATGGCATACGCATGTCGCGCCGACCCGTCCGCGTGGCTTGCCGGGTCCCATGCACGCGTCTGCGCCCGGCCCATCCGCGCAGCTGCGGCACCCACCCGTGTCCGCGCTGATGCGGTGTCCGGCCGGTCGGCCCGTCCGCGCGGCCGCCGCGACCGCACCGGGCGGCGCGCCAGGCGCCATGCGCGCCTCTCCGCACAGCCATGGCACGCGGCGGTCTCGATCGCATACGAGCGGCCTACCGGGTCTCAACCCGAGCGCCGCGCCCGGCCGAAACGCGCGGCATACCGGGCGGCATGCGCGCCTCTGCACCCTGCCCATGCGCCCGTGAATCCCGCATGCCACGCGAGCGTCGCGCTTGGCCCGTCCGCGCGGTGTGCCGGGTGCCATGCGCGTGCGGTGCCCGGCCCGTGCGCGTGGCAGAGCCGGCCGCCCGTGCGCGCGGCGGGCGCGATCGCATACGGGCGGCGTACCGGGGGGCATGCGCGGGGGCCCTCGGCCCGTCCGTGCGGCGGGCCGAGCGCCACGCGTGAGAGGCGCTCGGCCGTGCGCGCGGTGGGGTCGATCGCATACGAGCGGCGTGCCAGGTGCCTTGCGCGCGGCGGGCCGGGTGCCACGTGTGGGAGGCATTTGGCCCGTGCGGACGGTGGGGCGATCGCATGCGGGAGGTACCGGGTGGCGTGCGCGGGGGCTCGGGGCGTCCGTGCGGCGTACTGGGTCGGTCCGTGCGGCTGGCCGGGAGGCTGCGGGCGTAGTGGCGGAGGGCGGCGTTTAGCGTGGCGACTGGCGGTACGGGGGTGCTGGCGTTGGGGGGGTTCGGTGTTGTCGTCCTCGTGGGTCAGTGGGGGCGGCGGTTTAGGTGGGTTAGGCGGGTGGCTATGCGGTCCATCGTGGTGTTGTCGGGGTTCCAGCCGCGTTGTTGTAGTGCTGTCAGGAGGGTGGCCAGGTAGGGGGTGGGGCGGGTTAGGAAGTTCTTGGTGACGGGGATGATTTCCCAGCCCATTTCCTTGGCAAGCCAGTCTCGGCGGCGTGCGTCGTGGGCTCTGGCCTCTCGGCCGGTGTGGTGGCGTTCACCGTCGTATTCGAGGCCTACGCGGAAGTCGCGGTAGCCGAGGTCGACGTAGAGCGGATGGCCCCGTGGGCCCTGGACGGGGATCTGGGTCTCCGGGCGCGGGAAGCCGGCGTCCACGACGGCTACGCGGATCCAGCTCTCGCCGGGGGAGGCCGCGCCGCGGTCGCCGAGCCGGAGGATCTGGCGAAGCCGTTTGTTGCCTCGGTATCCCGGCAGCGTGCGTGCCATCGCGGCGAGTTCCCCGACGTCCACGTGCCGGCGCAGGAACTGGTCGAGAGCCGCGACCGCCTCGCAGCGAGGGAGCCAGCGGGCGCAGTCGAGGGCGGTGCGGGCCAGGCATGTGAGGCGTACATCGGATTCCTCCACCACGTGGTCGGGCGGTATCTCGACGTTGTCGGCGGTGACCGGAAATGAGTCGGACGTTCCGGGAGTGAGGAACTCGACGTCCCAGTCGATCTCGCTCACTCCCGGGGGTAATACGTCCAGGCCCCACAACCATGCGGCCGTGCGCCGCGCGATGACGACCTCGCGGGGAAGGAGGCCGCTCAACGCTGCGGCGCGTGCGGCGAGACCGGCTCCCTTGACGGGGAGGAGATAGGCGCCCGGGCCGACGGGAATGATCGAATCGGCGGCCGTTCGCTTCCAGGTGAGGGTGAATCCGTCCATGGCCCGATGATGGCGGGCCGGGGGTTTGCGTGAATGCCGGCCCAAGAATGTGGATAACTTGAATTTCCCCAGGTCGGAGCTTTAGTCGCGGAGCGTGCCGCCCGGTGGCGGCTCCTCGGGGACCGGCGCCGCGGAGACGGCGCTCGTGGCCCACAGGGCCAGGCGGTTGATCAAGTCGGGGGTGGCCGCCACCTCGGCGTGGCCGAAACCCGGTTCGATCCAGAGTTCTTTCGGGTCGGACGCCGCCCGGTAGAGCTGGTGGCCGTGCTCGACGGGGAAGAAGGAGTCCGCTGCGCCGTGGACGACCAGCAGCGGCACCGGCGCGATCCGCCCGGCGACCTCGTGGGGCGCCTCCGGGATCGGATCCCACCCGTTGGGGGCGATCCGGGTGCCGCGCGCCAGCCGGACGGCCATCCGGCCCGCGCGCCGTTCGATCACCCAGTGGACGCGCCGCATCGGCGCCGTCCCGCGGTAGTACCAGCGGGCCGGGGCGCTGACGGAGACCACCGCGTCCACCCCGCCGTGCAGCGCCGCGTGCCGGACGACGACGGCGCCGCCCATGGAGAACCCCGTCAGGACGATCCGTCCGTATCCTCGGCGGCGCGCCGCGGCGACCGCCGCGTCGACGTCCAGGACCTCGCGGTCACCGACCGTGGAATGCCCGCCGGACCGCCCGTGGCCGCGGAAGTCGATCCCGATGACGCCGCCGTGCCGTCCGAGGGCGGCGGCGATCCGGCGGAGCGCGGGCTGCCGCCACGAGCAGGTGAAGCCGTGCGCCAGGACGAAGCAGACGTCGCCTTCGTGCCGCGTGTGACCGGCGTCGATGCGGACGCCGTCGGCGGCGTAGAGGGTCAGCGGTTCGGGTGTCGCCACACCTCAATGATCCCGCATCGGCCGCGGTGAGGGCCGGGACGGCTTCTCCTCGGTCCCATAACGGCCTTCCCGCGACACGGCCAAAACCGCATTCCCAAACCACGGTTCTGGTCACGCCGAGCACAAAGACTCGCAAGCGGAACCGGTGCGTTAATCGACCCCCGGGAATCCCGCACCTCAATGGCCCACAGCAGGCACCACGGTTGTCCATGGGGAAATGATGATTTGGGGGTGTCACCTCCGGGGTGGGCTGAAAGGGCAGGCCGCTGGGTAGATATCCGAACGTGTCTGGTGGGCTGATTGGTCGGCGGGCTCAGGCGTCGGATTGGCTGCTATGGACAGCGAAGACCGCGCGCTGCGGGTGAGAGCACGCCGTACGCGGCGAGCCGGTGAGCGCGGAGGCATCCCGCTCCCGGACGATCCGGAATCCCCGGGAACCGCTCCGGAGCACCTGCGCGAGGCCGAGGAGTACGCTCGGCAGGCGATGATCTCCTCGGCACGGGCCCACGACCGCGCCGCGGTGCTCCTGGAGGGAATGGCGACCGCCCATCCCGAAGAGGCGGAACTGCATCTCAAGTCGGCCGCGCGCCATCGCCGGTGGGCCGACAACGACAGGAGCCTGGCCCGGCAGTACGCGCCGCGAAGCAGCGAACCCGACCGCCTCTGAACCCGCCTCCCCGCACACGGCGGGACGCGGAGGCGTCGGCCGCCGGCGCATGACTCCGTCATGCGGAAGGCCGGCCCTCTGAACCGGCGGGAAGCGGACGCGGGGGTGCGGTCAAAAGCCGGTGACCGATACCGACGCTGCGAAAGGTCCGCGATGACCAGGATGAAACCGCGGTGACCGCCGAGGTGCACCAGCACAGCGACAAGGCGATCATCGAGAGGTCCCGGCGGGATCCGGAGGCGTTCGCCGGGCTGTACGACCGGCACGCCCCGGCGATCCACCGGTACCTCGCCCGGCGGCTCGGGCGCGATCTGGCCGACGACCTGATGGCCGAGACGTTCCTGCAGGCGTTCCGGCAGCGCGACCGCTACGACCCGGAGCGCCTGAACGCGCTGCCCTGGCTGTACGGGATCGCCACCAACCTGATCAACCAGCACCGCCGCCGCGAGATGCGGTTCTGGCGGGCTGTGGCCCGCACCGGAGCCGACCCCGCCGCGGGCTCGGCCGACGAGGGGGTGGCGGACCGGGTGGCCGCCCAGGGCACCCGGCCGCGACTGGCCGACGCGCTGCGCCGCCTGAACCGCGGGCAGCGGGACGTGCTGCTGCTGACCGCGTCCGGAGACCTGTCCCCGGCCGAGATCGGCACGGCCCTCGGCATCGCCACCGGCACCGTCCATTCCCGGCTCAGCCGCGCCCGCGCCAGGATGCGCGAGGCGCTCGGCGGGATCGACCCCCTTGACATGGGAGAGGAGCAGTTCCATGGGTGAACTCCACCGCATGTACGACGAGGTGGCCCCGCCGAGCCCGGAGGTCCTGGCCGAGGGCCGGGCCCGGCTGGTCGCCCTCACCGGGGACGACCGGCGCCGCAGCCCGCGGCCCCGGCGGTCGAGGGGCCTGCTGGCGGTCGCTCTGGCCGGCGCGGTGGCGGCCGCCGGGGCCATGGTGGTCGCGGCGCAGGGCTCGGACGACGGCCCCCGCGAGATCCGGCCGGTCAGCGCCCACGAGGTGCTGACCCGGGCGGCCGCCGCCGCCCGCCTGGAGCCCGAGCTGCACCCCCGTCCCGGCCAGTACCTCTACGTCCGGTCGGTCGTCGCCTGGGGGCCGGGCAAGGTCGCTACGGGCAAGTCCGCGGGCAAGGAGACGCGGGAGCGCTGGGTGTCGGTCGACGGCTCCGAGCCGGGGCTGCTGCGCGAACCCTGCCGCAGGCCGGGAGCCGATGTCTGCGACTCCCCGATCCCCGTCCAGGACGAGAGCGCGCCCGTTCCCCGTCCGGGCAGTCATCTGTGGCTGGTGCGTGAGCTGCCGGGGCTGATCGAGCATTGGAAGCCCCAGGTCAAGGCGCACACGCCCGCTCCCGCCGCGACTCCGGGCCGCGACAGGGCTTTCGGGGTGTGGAACTGGTACGGCGTGGGCGAGCTAGTCGGCGACTACCTGCCCCCGAGACTGCGCGCCGAGGTCTTCGAGTTCCTCAGCGACGTCCCGCGGGTCAGGGTGGACGAGCACGCGACCGACGCCCTCGGCCGTCCCGCCGTCGCCCTGTCCCAGGACTCCGGCGGCGGTCGGCTGGAGCTGATGTTCGACCGCTCCACCTACCGCTTCCTCGGCAGCCGCTACCTCGATCTGAAGCCCCGCCCCGTCGGCGGCGACTGGACCTCCGAGCCGGAGAGCGGCGCCGGAGAGGTCAAGACCACCGTCCTCCAGGTCAAGGTCGCCGACCGCCTCCCCACCGGATCCTGACCGCGGACGACGGGCCCGGCATCAGCCCGATGCCGGGCCCGCCGGCGTCGCCCGGTGCGCCCGGCCCGCCGAGCCCGGACGCGCTCCGGCTTCTCCGCTCGGACGGTGGGGAACTGTGCAAGGATCTGATCATCTCTAGAGGAGGTCCTTGTGCGGGTTGGGGTTCTGCTCAACGAGCGGGGCGGGGTCGAGGCGCTGGGCAAGCTGGCCGACGACGCGCGCCGCGCGGCGGACGACGGCTTCTCCTCCGCGTGGATGTCGCAGATCTTCGGGGTGGACGCGCTCACCGCGCTGGCCGTGGCGGGCAGGGGGGTGCCGGGGATCGAGCTGGGGACGGCGGTGGTCCCGACGTATCCGCGCCACCCGGCCGTGCTGGCGCAGCAGGCGAGGACGACCGCCCTCGCATTGCAGGGGCGGTTCACGCTCGGCATCGGGCTGTCCCACAAGATCGTCATCGAGGACATGTACGGGTACGACTACGGCCGGCCGCTCCGGCACATGGACGAGTACCTGTCGGTGCTGGCGCCGCTGCTGGCCGGGGAGAACGCCTCCTTCACGGGTGAGACGGTGCGGGGCCACATCGGGTTGAGCGTGCCCAACGAGGGGCGGGTGCCGCTGCTCCTGGCGGCGCTCGGCCCGAAGATGCTGAAGCTGGCGGCCGAGCGCGCGGACGGGACGGTGCTGTGGATGACCGGGCCCGTCACCGTCCGCGAGCACATCGTGCCGACCATCACGGCGGCGGCCGAGGCGGCCGGACGGGACGCGCCGCGCGTCGTGTGCGTCCTGCCCGTGTGCGTCACCGGCGAGGTGGAGCGCGCGCGGGAGCAGGCCGCTGAGACGTTCGAGGTGTACGGGGTCCTGCCGTCCTACCGGGCGATGATGGACCGGGAGGGCGTGGAAGGGCCGAAGGACCTGGCGATCGTCGGGGGCGAGGACGCGGCCGCGGCGAAGCTCGAGGAGCTCGCGAAGGCCGGCGTCACGGACTTCGTCGCCGCCGAGTACATGCCGGGCGACCGGCGCACCCGGGACTTCCTCAAGTCGGTCGCGGGGAGATGAGCTCGTAGAGGTTGCCGCTGGCGTCGGAGAAGTAGACGCCGCGGCCGCCGAGCGGGTGGTCCTCGTCCACGCGGCCGCTGTCGGCGTGGGCGGGGTCGTCGCCGTAGGGGATCTCGCGGGCGTCGAGGCGTTCCACGATCGTGTCGAAGGTGACCGCGTCCACGTCGAAGGCCAGATGGTGGCCCTGCGGGTAGGCGACGGTCAGGAAGTCGAGGGTGAGGCCCTCGTTCACGCGGATCGGGACGAAGTGCCGCGCGTGCGGGTGCGCGCCGGTGTACTCCAGGCCCATGACGGCGGCGAAGAAGCGGGCGGCCTCGTCGTTGTCGGCGGCCGTCACGATCGCGTGGTTCAGGGTGATCGTCACGCGGCGTCCCCTTCCTTGAGAGCGCCGTGCAGGAAGACGTCCAGGTACTCCTCGACGGACGGGCCCGGTGCGCCGGGGCCGGCGCCGCGGCCGCGGCTGAACACGAAGCCCATGAAGAGGCTCGCCACCTGCTCGACGGGCAGGCGCAGCCGGTCGCGTTCGGGCTCGAACAGCTCGGCGAGCGCCTCGCAGGTCTGGACCATGGAGGCCGCGCGGTCGGGCCCCGGCTCGCCTTCCCCGGGCGCGCGGCGCTCGCGCCGCCCGGTGGCGTGCAGGGTGCCGAGCACCAGGCCCATCCGGGCGAGGTAGGCGTCGATCGCGGCGGCGGCCTCGGCGAGCCGCGCGGGCAGCGGCTGGTCGAGCGGGATGGCGCCGATCTCCGCGAGGACGTGGTCGGTCCGCAGCGCCTCGGCGACGCAGGCGTCCAGCAGCTCGTCCTTGTCGGCGAACACGCGGAAGACGGTCGCCTCGCCGATGCCGGCGGCGCGGGCGATCTGCGCGGTGGTGACGGACGTGCCGTGCTCGGCGACGAGCGGCAGGGCGGTCCGGATGATCATTTCGCGGCGCTGCTCCGGGCTCATCCCGGGGGCGCGCCGCCTGGTTCTCTGCTCCATGCCCGCCACCGTACGGAGTGAGTACTCACTCCGTCAATACCGAAGTGAGCATGATACTCACTCCGCACAACCCGACAGATCAGCATTCGGTGGCTGATACCGTTGCGATGCTGCGCGCCTGGAGCGAAGTCCGGTGGAAAATCCGGCGCTGTCCCGCAACTGTGGTGCCCCTCTCGAAGTGGCCGAGCCAGGTCGCCTCCTCGCGCGCCGACGATTGTCGACCTCGTGGAAGGGCGATCCGTCATGAACGGGCCGCGGCTTCCCTCCAGCCAGGAGGCTCTTGTGAGACCCGTACGCACCTTGGGCGCGGTGATGGCCATCGGCGTCGTCACCTTCGCCGCCGCCTGCGGCGGCGGCGACGGCAAGTCCGGCAGCGCGAAGGACGGGGCGTCCGTCACCGTCCAGGCCGCCAACGGGGCGGTGTCCGTCCCGGCCAAGCCCAAGCGCATCGTGTCCCTCTCCCCCACGCACACCGAGACGCTCTTCGCCATCGGCGCCGGGTCGCAGGTGGTCGCCGTGGACGACTACTCCAACCACCCGGCCAACGCCCCCCGGACGAAGCTGTCGGGCTTCAAGCCCAACGCCGAGGCGATCATCGCGTACAAGCCGGACCTCGTCGTGCTGTCCGACGACCTGGACGGCATCGTCAAGGCGCTGGGCAAGGTGAAGGTCCCCGTCCTGCTGGAGCCGGCGGCCGCGAACCTGGACGAGGTGTACGACGAGATCAACGACCTCGGGCAGGCGACCGGCCACGCGGCCGAGGCGAAGAAGGTCACCGACGGCATGCGCGCGGACATCCAGCAGACGGTCGCCGCGTCGGCCAAGGCCAAGGGCCTCACCTACTACCACGAGCTGGACAACCAGCTTCACTCGGTGACGTCCAAGACGTTCGTCGGCCAGGTGTACGGGCTGTTCGGCCTGCAGAACATCGCCGACAAGGCGGACAAGGCGTCCGGCGGCTACCCGCAGCTGTCCCGCGAGTACCTGCTCAAGCAGGACCCCGACCTGATCTTCCTTGCCGACACCAAGTGCTGCGGGCAGAGCGCCGCCTCCCTCGCCAAGCGCCCCGGCTGGTCCGACCTGGACGCGGTCGGGCACGGCGGCGTGGTGGAGCTCGACGACGACATCGCCTCCCGCTGGGGGCCGCGCCTGGCGGAGTTCGTCAAGGCGATCGGCGACGCGGTCCAGAAGGTTCAGTGACCGCTTCCGCCGAGGACGCCCGGCCGTGAGCAGGCGTCGGCCGCGGCCCGGGGACGACGGCTCACGGGACGGGAGCCAGGCCAAGCTGCGGGCGCTGCCATTGGTGGCGGCGGCCGGGCTGCTGCTCGCGACCCTGCTGGCGGGGGTGCTGGTCGGGTCGGCCGGGCTGTCGGTCGGCGGGGTCCTGAAGGCGCTGGCCGACAGGATCCCGTTCGTCAGCGTCGACAGCGGGTTCGGCGTCATCGACGAGAACGTGCTGTTCCAGCTCCGGGTGCCGAGGGCCCTGATGGCGGCGCTGGTCGGCGGGATGCTCGCCGTCGCGGGCGCCGGGTACCAGGGGGTGTTCCGCAACCCGCTCGCCGACCCGTACCTGCTCGGCGCGGCGGCCGGGGCCGGGGTCGGGGCGACGCTGGTCATCGCGCTGGTGCCGGGCGACCCCGGGTACGGGGTGCCGCTCGCGGCCTTCGTCGGCGCGATCGGCGGGGTGGCCTTGGCCTACCTGCTGGGCAGCGCCGCCACCGGGCGCGGGAACGGGACGGCGACGCTGGTCCTGGCCGGCGTCGCGGTCTCGTCGTTCCTCGCCGCGGTGCAGACGCTCATCCAGCAGATGAAGTCGGAGGAGCTGCAGCGGATCTACTCCTGGATCCTCGGCGGGGTCGGGTCGGCCGACTGGCACCAGCTCGGGCTCGTCTTCCCGTACGCGCTGGTCTCCACCGTGGTCCTCCTCGCGCACGGCCGGCTGCTGGACGTGCTGAGCGTCGGCGACGAGGAGGCTGCGTCGCTCGGCCTGTCGGCGTCGCGGGTCCGGCTGACGGTGCTGGTGGCGGCGTCGCTGGCGACGGCGTCGGCGGTGGCGGTGAGCGGGCTGATCGCCTTCGTCGGCATCGTCGTGCCGCACATCGTGCGGCGGCTGGCGGGCGGGTCGTACCGGATCGTGCTGCCGCTGTCGCTGCTCGGCGGCGCGGCGTTCCTGGAGGTCGCCGACCTCGTGGCGCGGACGGTGATCAGCCCGGGCGAGGTCCCGCTGGGCGTGGTGACGGCGTTCGTCGGCGGGCCGTTCTTCGTCGCGGTGCTGCGCGCGTCCCGCAGGCAGGTGGACACATGACCGTCTCGGTGCGGGGCCTCGATGTCGCGCTCGGCGGGCGGCAGGTGCTGAAGGGCGTGTCGCTGGACGTCCCGGCCGGGTCGTGGACGGCGGTCATCGGGCCGAACGGCGCGGGGAAGTCGACGCTGCTGCGGGCGGTCCTCGGCCTGGTGCCGTCCCATGGCGAGATCACCCTCGCGGGCGCGGACCTGCAGTCGCTCAAGCCGAGGCAGCGCGCCCGGCTCGTCGCCTACGCCCCGCAGAGCCCGAACCTTCCGGTGGGCATGACGGTGTTCGACTACACCCTGCTGGGCCGCTCCCCCTACATCCCGCATCTGGGACGGGAGAGCGCCCGCGACCGCGCCGTCACCGGAGAGGTCCTCGACCGCCTGGGCCTCACCCCGTTCGCGGCCCGCCCGCTGGACCACCTCTCCGGCGGGGAGCGGCAGCGCGTGGTGCTGGCCCGCGCCCTCGCGCAGCAGACCTCGGTGCTGCTGCTGGACGAGCCGACGACGGCGCTCGACATCGGCCACCAGCAGCAGGTGATGGAGCTGATCGACCGGCTGCGGCTGTCCGACGGGCTGACCGTGGTGACCACCATCCACGACCTGACGCTCGCCGGGCAGTACGCCGACGGGCTCGTCCTCGTCTCGGAGGGGCGGGTGGCGGCGGCCGGCCCGCCCGACCTGGTCCTCACCCGCGACACCGTCGAGAAGCACTTCGACGCCCGCGTGGTCGTCACCCCGGGGCCGGGCGGCCGGCCGATCCTGTCGCTGGAGCGCCCGTGAACCTCGAGACGGTGTGGCGCGAGGAGGACGGCCGGCGGCTCGCCTCGACCGTGTGGCGGGCCGGCCCCGGCCATCGGATGATCTCCTCGGCGATGCTGGGCGGCGGCATCGGCCCGGCCCGCTGGGTGCTGAACGCGCAGGTGCCCGGCGCATACGCGCGGACCGACCCGGTCGCGCACCTCTCCGAACTCGCGGCCGCGCGCGGGCTGGAGGGCCCCGGCGTCGGGATGCTCACGGCGGCCTCGGTCGCGCGCACGGTGCGGCGGGACGACGAGGGCGTGAGCGTGTCGGCGACGGTCGGGCTGCGCGTGCCGACCTGGGCGGCCTCCCCCGCCGGGACGCCCGACCCGGAACTGGCCCCGCTGGAGGGGGACGGGACGCACGCCCGGACGCCCGGAACGATCAACATCGTGGTCGCCGTTCCCGTCCCGATGAGCGACGCGGCGCTGGTCAACGCGGTCGTCACCGCCACCGAGGCCAAGACCCAGGCGCTGCTGGAGGCGGGCTTCCCGTGCACGGGCACGGCGTCCGACGCGCTCTGCGTCGCGGCCACGACCCGCGGGGAGCGGGAGGTCTTCGCAGGACCCCGGTCCACCTGGGGTTCGCGGATCGCCCGGGCCGTGCACGCCGCCGTCCGCGCCGGAGCCCTCGACTACGCCGCCCGGCTGGAGGCCGGCGGTTAACCGGCCGCCGTACCACCCCGGTGCGGTACGGCGGCCGGTCTCAGGGCCAGTGCAGTGTGGGGGTCAGGCCTCACCTCCTACCTGTGCGTCGCGTGGCCGGCAGGCGATCAGCCGGCATGGGGAAGGCGATGTCCGTTGATCCCGCCGTGTCCTCCGTGTCCGTAGCCGTTGTAGTCGTTGCGGGGCAGCGGGTCGGTGGCGAGCGGGTCGCCCCCGT
Source organism: Spirillospora sp. NPDC049024 (assembly GCF_040649235.1). Classification (NCBI taxonomy): domain Bacteria; kingdom Bacillati; phylum Actinomycetota; class Actinomycetes; order Streptosporangiales; family Thermomonosporaceae; genus Spirillospora; species Spirillospora sp. NPDC049024. Next base: position 46,339 of record NZ_JBEZFD010000008.1, on the reverse strand, counting down.
CCAGCAGGGACCCGCCCATCGGGGGCAGGGAGTGCAGCCCGGTCGGCGGCTCCCGGTCGACGGCCGGGCGCGGCCCGGTCGCGGACGGGTCCGCGCGCCCCTCCGACAGCGCGGTGAGCGCGTCGACGCGGCGGCGCGCGCGCTCGGCCTCGGCCCGGGCGGCGTCCCGCTCGGCGGTCAGCGCCTTAACCGCGGCGCGCAGCTCCTCGGCGGCGCGGGTGAGCTGCCAGTTGTGCTGCTCCAGCTCGCGGGCCCGCGCCTGGATCTGGTCGCGATCGGCGACGGCCTGCCCCCGTTTGGCCTCGGCGTCGCGGACGGCGGAGCGCAGGTCCTCGGCGGCGCGGACGGCCGCGGCGGCCTCGACGCGCTGCCCCTCGACCAGGGTCTCGGCCTCCGACAGCCGCCCGTGCAGAGCGACGAGTTCCGAGCGGGCGCTCTCCAGGGAGGCGAGCAGCTCGCCCTCCCGGGCGGCCATGCGGTCGCGCTCGCGCTCGGCGGCGAGCCGGGCGGCGCCCGCGCCGTCGGCCTCGTCCCTGGCCTCCTGGCATTCGCGCCGCGCGGTGTCCCGCTCGGCGGCGAGCCGCTCGGCCTCGGCGCGGGCGGATTCCGCCTCCTGCTCGGCGGCCTCGGCGCGGGCGCGGGCGGTCGCGGTCTCCCGCCACGCCACCTCGGCCTGGCGCTGGGAAGCGTCGCGCTCGCGCTGCGCGATCGCGACATGCCCGGCGGCCTCGGCGCGGGCCTCGGCGATCCGCCGCTCGACGCCCGCGACGCTCAGCTCGGACACCAGCGAGCCGGCGAGCCGGTCGGCGAGGCCCTCCAGCCGGTCGACCATCTCCCACGTCCAGGCGACCTGGCCGGTGAGGCCGGGCGACTCCAGTCCGCGCTCCCGGCTCTCGCGCGCGGCCCGCTCGCACGCGCCGTCCCCGTCCTGGCAGTACCGGACGGTGCGGGCGCCGCGCACCGGCTGCGGCACGGGCCGTCCGCAGCCGGCGCACGGCCAGACCGCGACCGGGTCACCGAGGCGTGCGATCCCGGCGCGGTCGTCTTCGGGGGCGGGCGCCCGCCCCGCTCCGGCCGGGGCGTCCGGCAGCGCGTCGGAGGCCGCCCGCGGGCCCGCCGGGTCCGCGCGGGCCGCCGGCTCCTCCGCCTCGGCGTAGGCGGCGGGGTCGGTGATGACGGGAAGGTCGGTCTGCGTCGGGGCGGCGGGGGTCGGGGCGACGTTGTCGAGGGGGGCGACCTTCAGGTCTTTCATGTGCCGTTGTACGCACGGACGCCCGGAGGCGTTCGACGTTCGCGGCGACGAGTTCCCGCCGGTCCCTCCCCGCGGCGTCAGCCCTCCTGTTCCCGCAGGTAGGCCTCCCGCACGCTGCGGCGGCTGAGCTTTCCGGACGGGGTCCGCGGCAGCGATTCGCGGAACTCCACCTGCCGGGGATGCTTGATCCGCGCCAGCCGGGGCGCGCAGTGCGCGAGCAGTTCGGCGGCGAGGGCGTCCCCCGGGGCGGCGCCCTCGGCGGGTTCGACGAGCGCGACGACCCGCTGCCCCCAGTCGTCGTCCGGGACGCCGATGACGGCGACGTCGCCGACCGCCGGGTGCTGGAGCAGGACCGACTCGACCTCGGCGGGGTAGATGTTCACCCCGCCGGAGATGATGAGGTCGGTGCGGCGGTCGCTCATGTAGAGCCAGCCGTCCTCGTCGAGGCGGCCGAGGTCGCCCGGGGTGTAGTACTCGCCCCGCATCGCGGCGGCGGTCTTGGCCGGGTCGCCGTGGTACTCGAACCCGGGCTGACCCGACGCGTAGATGAGGCCGATCTCTCCCGGCGGCAGCTCGGCGCCCTCCGGGTCGAGGATCTTGATCTGCACGCCGTCGACCGCGCGTCCGACCGTCCCGGGGCGGGCGAGCCACTCGTGCGGGGCCGCGACGACGACCGCGCCGCTCTCGGTGGAGCCGTAGTACTCGTAGAGGACGGGCCCCCACCAGTCCATCATCCTCTGCTTGGTCTCCACGGGGACGGGCGCGGCGCTGTGGTACACCTGGCGCAGCGTCGACAGGTCGTACCGGGCGCGGACGTCGTCCGGCAGGGCCAGCATCCGGTGGAACATCGTCGGCACCATGAACGCGTTGGTGACGCCGTGCCGCTGGATCAGCTCCAGGGTGTGCTCGGGGTGGAACCGCGGGGCGACGACGACGGCGTGGCCGAGGTTCAGCGCCATCATCGCGTGCACACAGGGCGCGGAGTGGTAGAGCGGCGCGACGGCGAGGTGGACCTCGTCGCCGGGGACGAGCCCGAGGTGCCGCCCCAGCGTCCGCCGCATGATGTCGATCAGCACCTCGGGCGCGATGTCGAGCAGGGGCCGCCGGACGCCCTTGGGCCGCCCGGTCGTCCCGGAGGTGTAGAGCATGATCGAGCCCATGCGCCGCTTGGCGGGCGGCTCCGCGCTCCCGGAGGCGCACAGCGCGGCCATCGACCGGAATCCGCCGCCGGTGTCGACGCTCACCCGGCCCTCGGCCGGGACGCCCGCCTCGTCGGCCGCGCCCGCCACCGCCTCCGCCAGCGCGCTCTCGGTGATGACGGCCTTCGCGCCGCTGTCGCCCAGGATGTAGCCGATCTCCGGCGCGGTCAGGTGGCGGCTCACCGGGACCAGGTACAGCCCCGACTGGACCGCCGCCAGCAGCACGGTGAGGAACTCGGGCCGGTTGCCGAGGACGGTCGCCAGCGTGTCGCCAGGACGAAGCCCGATCGCGGTCAATGCGTTGGAGAGCCGGTTCACCTCGGCGTGCAGTTCGCCGTAGGACATCGGTACGCCGGGGGCCAGCACGGCGGGGCGGTCCGGGTCGTTGCGCGCGATCTCGTAGAAGCCGACACCCTCGACGCCCATACGGCTCTCCTCCGTCCGGGGGGCATGCAACCGAATCGTGTTCGACCATCTGATCCGGGCGGCGCCGGGACAGTCAAGGCCGCCGGTGTCCGGCCCACGCCCGATGGGGAAGATCGTCCGATCCAGGACAGCGGTTTTCCATGACCTTGCTCGTCCGGGCAATTATCATTGGACGTCGGATCGAAGAACGGAACACCGTGCTTTCCTCGGCGACGGAGCCGGAATGAGTGAGTCGGGCAACGAGAACTCTGGTTCGCGGCTCGACCGGCTCATGCAGGCGGCGATTCCCGGTCTGCTCTTCGGTGTGCTCTCCGGCCTGATCGTCAAACTGATCAACGCGTTCGCCTGGCTGGAGACCCTCACGCTGGCGCTGCTCGGTCTGGCCATCGCGGCGGGCTCGGTGGCGCTGTCGGTGGCGCTGTTCCGCTCCCAGCGGGCGGGGGCCGTGCTGAAGAGGGTCTTCGAGAAGCTCCCCTGGAACGCGGAGGCCGTGGCGTGGACGTTCGCCGGCGCGGCGGCCATGGCGGTGGTCCTGCTCGCGGGGACGGGCATCGTCGCGCTGGCCGGGCACGCACGCCCGTGCGGCCGGCCGCTGGAACTGCGCGTCGTCACCACGCCGGAAGCGCTTCCCGCGCTGCGCGACACCGCGAAGGCCTTCGAGGCCGGCAGCGAGGAGCGGGGCTGCCGCGAGTACACCGTCACCGTCACGCCGGAGCCGGAGTTCGTGCAGCTCTCCGAGGCGTTCGGACGGCTGTGGCGGCGCAGCGAGCCGCCGAGCGGCGAGGTGGCGCCCGCACCGGCCGACGAGCGGCTCTACGGCCCGCAGCCCGACGTCTGGATCCCGTCGTCGACGGCCGAGTTCGAGTACGTGGAGAAGAGCCCGGCCCAGGTCCGCGAGGTGCCGGCCGCCGGGTCCCCGAGCCCGAGCCCGCCCGCCAAGGTCGACCCGGTGTTCACGCCCCGCGGCTCGCTGGGGTCGTCGCCCCTGGTCCTCGCGTTGTTCGGGAAGTACGGGGTCAGGTACTCGGCCTTCAAGCCGCCGGAGCGGTCCACCGCCGCCCTGCTGCAGCGCTTCGACGAGGCGGGCGTGAGGCCGCGCAACATCGCCCGTCCCGTCCCCGAGACGTCGGCTCCCGCGCTGGCGGTGACGCCCGTCCTCTACCAGGCGCTGCCGGGCGACGCGCGTCAGGACGAGGAGTTCGCCTCGCCCACCGCCCTGGTCGCGCCGGACGCGGTGACCCTGCTGTGCAAGGCCCGCCAGGGCTCCCGTCCGCCGGACCGCATCGCCTTCGCCGTTCCGGAGCAGGTCGTCAGCGACTACGACACCGGACGGCTCAAGGAGCAGTGCGGCGCCGCCGAGGCGCCCGCCGCCGGCGGCGAGTGGATGCTGTACCCGTACTACGCGGCCGACCTGCCGACGCTCGACTACCCCTTCATCCAGGTGACCTGGCGCGGCCAGGACACGCGCGAGCGCGACCAGGGCGTCGCCCGGTTCCACCGCTGGCTGGCCGGCCATCCCCTCACCCAGCAGGGCTTCCGGGACCCGCAGGGCCTCATGCCGTCCGCGCACGAGGGCGACTCCGCCCGCCCCGACCTGGTGGCCCTGCGGAAGAAGGCCGGCTCCAACATCGTCCCGACGCAACTGGCCCCGGTGGGCGCGAACGGCGGCGGCCAGGACGTGGCCGCGAACCTCGAACGCGTCGCCGGCGCGCGCCCCCCGATCTCCGTGGCCCTCATGCTCGACGTGTCGGGGTCGATGAGCCGCCCGGCCGTGGGCCGCGACACCCGGCTGGCGCGCGGGGTCTCGTTCCTGCAGAGCCTGGTCGCCCAGCTCCAGAGCCATGACAGCGCGGGCTTGCAGGTGGCGTCGGAGAAGAAGTCGCCGGTCGACCCCTACACCCTGGAGAACGTCCGGCTCACCGGGACCGACCCCCGGCAGAAGAACCGGATCACGAGCCATCTCCAGGCGGTCGCGACCACCGGGAGCGACATCGCGCTCGGCGACATGATCGGAAAGGCCGAGCTGGGCCAGGGGGCGAAGAACCTGATCGTCGTCACCGACGGGCAGTCCGGCGGATCCGGCGATCCCGGATCGATCCGCGAGGCGGCCGCGAGGTTCCGCGACCGGCACCGGGACGTGCGGGTGACGGTGGTGCTGACGGGTCCGACGGGCTGCGACGCCTCCCCCGCCAAGGAGGTCGCGGACGCGTTCGGCCCCGCGGACGGCACGGCGTGCGTGGCGCTGACGCGGACGCCGGAACCGCAGCAGGCCGCGCAGCTCCTCTCCGACCTGCGATGAACGGAGGGCGATGACGGGACGGCGGCGACGGTTCCCGCCCCGGGGGCGGACGTCCTGGCTGGGCGCCGCGAGCGGGGCCGGGGCGGTGCTGGTCTGCGGGGCGGCGCTGGTCCTGTGGCCCGGCTCCTCCGGGTACCGGGCCCTGGCGCCCGACTGCGCCCGCTCGGAGCTGGTCGTGGCGGGCGGTACCGACGTGAGCCTGAACAACCAGCGCCGGCAGCTGATCCGGGACTGGAACGCCGGGGGCAACCCGCACGCCACGCTCGTGGAGGTCGCGGAGTCCACCGACTCCCAGCACAGCCAGATCAAGGCGATGGAGGAGTCCGGCGGCTGCGGCTACGACGTGCTGGTCATGGACAACACCTGGACGGCGGAGTTCGCCGCCGGCGGTTACCTGCGGCCGCTCGACGACATCGGGAGGCGGAGCGACTTCTTCCCCGTCGCGCTGGAGACCGGGCAGTGGCACGGCAAGCAGTACGCCGTCCCGTTCAACGTGGATGTCGGGCTCCTCTACCGCCGCGACGGCGTGCAGGCCCCGGGGAACTGGTCGAACCTGCTCGATTCCGGGGCCGCGTTGCAGCTCGGCGACTACGAGGGGCTGACGGTCAACGCCCTGGAAGCGGTGTGGAACGACGGGGGCGGCCGTCTGCTCACCGGCGAGGAGCACCCCGACCAGGAGAAGTTGCGGAAGAAGGTGTTCCCGGCGCTGGAGCGGATGGCCTCGCATGTTCGCGAGCCGCGGTCGGCGCGCTGGCCGCTGGCGGCGTCGCGGTCGTACGACGAGCAGAAGAGCATGGAGGCGTTCCTGTCCGGGGCGCCGCTCATGCGGAACTGGCCCTACGCGTTCTCCACGCTCGCGACCGAGCCGGGGATGCGGGACGGGAAGCGCCTGCGGTACGCGGTGGCCGCCCTGCCCGGCACGACCGTCCTGGGCGGTCAGAACCTCGCCGTCTCCAAGCACTCCCCCCATCCGGACGCCGCGCTCAAGCTCGTGGAGTACCTGAGCGGAACGGACAGCCAGCGGCTGCTGTTCGCGTGCGGCGGCTTCGCGCCGGGACGCTACAGCGCGCTCGGCCTGAGCCCCGAGCACCACGCGGAGGCCGATGTGAAGGTGATGACGTGCTCCGCCGCCGAGCAGGCGCTCAAGTCGGGCGGCGGCGGATCCGACGGCGCCGAATCGGAGGAGGTCGAACTCGACGAGGCGCAGCTGACCGACCTCGGGAAGGCCGTGGTGCAGGCGCTGGCCCGGGCGCAGCCGCGTCCCGTGACGCCGCACTACAGCACGTTCACCGGTACGTTCCGCGGCTGCGTGCAGAAGATCTTCGACCGGTCGGGGACGGACGCGAAGACGTTCGCCAGGGTTGTGGGCCGCTCGCTCGACGGGCGCACGGCGTCCTGCTGACCGCGGCCGGTCAGCGGGCGCGTTCGAGGGCCGCGCGGGCCATGCCGTGCAGGAGGTCGCCCATCGCGTCGCGGTCGAGGCCCTGCGCGGCGCTGCGCGGGGTGGAGTTGAGCAGGCCGAAGCAGGCGTGGACGGCGGCGCGGGTGCGGTCGTCCGGGAGCCGGGGGCCGAGGCGGCGCAGGACGGCGACCCACTCCTCGACGTAGGCGCGCTGGAGCCGGCGGATGCGGTGGCGCTGCGGCTCGGGGACGTTGTCCAGCTCCCGCTCGTGCACGGTGATCAGCGCGGGGTTGTCGAGGGCGAACGCGATGTGCCAGCGCAGCAGCGCGTCCAGGGCGCGGCCGGGGTCGGGGTCGGCGGCGCGGCGGACGCCCTCGGCGAGCAGCCGCTCGCTGATGTCGAGGAGCATCTCGGCGAGCACGGCCTCCTTGCCGCTGAAGTGCCGGTAGAGGGCGGGCCCGGTGAGCCCGACGGCCCGGCCGAGGTCGCCGATGGACGCCCCGTGGTAGCCGCGGCGCGCGAACAGCTCGGCGGCGGCGCCGAGGATCTCGGCCCGGCGCGGATTGGGCGGGCCCGGCGGCGCCTCGGCCGGATGCGACGTCATGCGGCCAGTCTAGACTAGAGTTGTTAACGACCGTTAACATCGGCATTGTTAATGAACGTTAACCGGGAAGGGGGGTCATGAGCGGACCCGAGATCGGCTCGCGCGCCGACGTCGCGGGCGAGGCGTTCAAGGCGAACGCCGCGCACAACGAGGCGCTCGTCGCGGAGCTGCGCGACCGCGTCGACCGGGCGGGCCGCGGCGGACCGGAGCGCGCCCGCGAGCGGCACGTGGCGCGCGGCAAGCTGCTCCCCCGCGACCGGGTCGACACGCTCCTGGACCCCGGCTCGCCCTTCCTGGAGCTGTCGCCGCTGGCCGCGAACGGCATGTACGGGGACGAGGCGCCGGGCGCCGGGATCATCACCGGGGTCGGCCGGGTCTCCGGCCGCGAGTGCGTCGTGGTCGCCAACGACGCCACGGTCAAGGGCGGCACCTACTACCCGGTCACGGTGAAGAAGCACCTGCGGGCGCAGGAGGTGGCGCTCCACAACCGCCTGCCCTGCGTCTACCTGGTCGACTCCGGCGGCGCGTTCCTGCCCCGGCAGGACGAGGTGTTCCCCGACCGCGAGCACTTCGGCCGCATCTTCTACAACCAGGCCACGATGTCGGGCCGCGGCATCCCGCAGATCGCGGCGGTGCTGGGGTCGTGCACGGCGGGCGGCGCCTACGTCCCGGCCATGAGCGACGAGGCCGTCATCGTCCGCGGCCAGGGGACGATCTTCCTGGGCGGGCCGCCGCTGGTGAAGGCCGCGACCGGCGAGGTCGTGACGGCGGAGGAGCTGGGCGGCGGCGAGCTGCACTCCCGCACGTCCGGCGTGACCGACCACCTCGCCGAGGACGACGCGCACGCGCTGCGGATCGTCCGCGACATCGTCGGCACGCTGGGGCCGCGCGAGCCGCGCCCGTGGGAGGTCGCGCCGCCGGAGGAGCCGGCCGCCGACCCCTCCGAGCTGTACGGGATCGTCCCGCCGGACTCCCGCACCCCCTACGACGTGCGCGAGGTCATCGCCCGCATCGTGGACGGCAGCCGCTTCCAGGAGTTCAAGAAGGAGTACGGCGCCACGCTCGTCACCGGGTTCGCGCGCATCCACGGGCACCCGGTCGGGATCGTCGCCAACAACGGCATCCTGTTCGGGGAGTCCGCGCAGAAGGGCGCGCACTTCATCGAGCTGTGCGACCGGCGCAGCGTCCCGCTGGTGTTCCTGCAGAACATCACCGGGTTCATGGTCGGCCGCGAGTACGAGGCGAGCGGCATCGCCAAGCACGGCGCGAAGATGGTGACCGCCGTCGCCTGCGCCCGCGTCCCGAAGTTCACCGTCGTGATCGGCGGCTCGTTCGGCGCCGGGAACTACGCGATGTGCGGCCGGGCGTACTCGCCGCGCTTCCTGTGGATGTGGCCGAACGCCCGCATCTCGGTCATGGGCGGCGAGCAGGCGGCGAGCGTCCTCGCCACCGTGCGCCGCGACCAGATGGAGGCGCGCGGCGAGGAGTGGCCCGCCGAGGACGAGGAAGGGTTCAAGGCGCCGATCCGCGAGCAGTACGAGGCGCAGGGCAACCCGTACTACTCGACGGCCCGGCTGTGGGACGACGGGGTGATCGACCCGCTCGACACCCGGCGCGTGCTGGGGCTCGGGCTGTCGGTCGCGGCCAACGCACCGCTGGAGCCGGTCGGCTACGGCGTCTTCCGGATGTGAGGGTGTTGATGTTCGACAGCGTCCTGGTCGCCAACCGCGGGGAGATCGCCGTCCGCGTGTTCCGCACGCTGCGGCGGCTCGGCATCCGTTCCGTGGCCGTGCACGCCGGGGCCGACGCCCTGGCGCGCCACGTGCGGGAGGCCGACGAGGCCCTGCTGATCCCGTCGTACCTGGACATCGAGGCCGTCATCGCGGCCGCCCGCGACTCCGGCGCCTCGGCCGTGCACCCCGGGTACGGGTTCCTCGCCGAGAACACGGCGTTCGCGCGGGCGTGCGGCGAGGCGGGGCTGGTGTTCATCGGCCCGCCGGCCGAGGCGATCGACGCGATGGGCGACAAGATCCGCGCGAAGCGGACCGTCGCGGCCGCCGGCGTCCCCGTCGTCCCCGGGCGGGACGAGCCCGGCCTGTCCGACGCCGAACTGGAGGCCGCCGCACTGGAGGTCGGGCTGCCGGTGCTGCTCAAACCGTCCGCGGGCGGCGGCGGGAAGGGCATGCGGCTCGTCCGGGACGCCGCGGACCTGCCGGAGGCGATCGCGTCCGCGCGGCGGGAGGCCCGCGGCTCGTTCGGCGACGACACGCTGCTCGCCGAGCGGTTCGTGGAGAACCCGCGGCACATCGAGATCCAGGTCTTCGCGGACGCGCACGGCGCCGCCGTGCACCTCGGCGAGCGCGAGTGCAGCCTGCAGCGCCGGCACCAGAAGATCATCGAGGAGGCGCCGTCCCCGCTGCTGGACGCCGCGGCCCGCGAGCGGATGGGCGCCGCCGCCGTCGCCGCCGCGCAGGCCGTCGGGTACGTGGGCGCCGGGACGGTCGAGTACATCGTCTCGGCCGACCGCCCTGACGAGTTCTTCTTCATGGAGATGAACACCCGGCTCCAGGTCGAGCACCCCGTCACCGAGCTCGTCACGGGCCTCGACCTGGTCGAGCTCCAGCTCCGGGTGGCGGCGGGAGAGCCGCTGCCGTTCGCGCAGGACGAGGTGCGGCTCGACGGGCACTCCATCGAGGCCCGCGTCTACGCCGAGGACCCGGCCCGCGGCTTCCTCCCCACGGGCGGGAAGGTGCTCGCGCTGAGCGAGCCCGAGACCGCGCGGGTCGACTCCGGGCTGGACGTCGGGACGGAGGTCGGCGGCTCCTACGACCCCATGCTCGCCAAGGTCATCGTCCACGGCGCCGACCGCGCCGAGGCGCTCCACAAGCTCGACCGCGCGCTCGCGTCCTACACGCTGCTGGGCGTCCCGACGAACGTCGCGTTCCTGCGCGCGCTCATGCGGCACCCGTCCGTCGTGTCGGGCGACCTCGACACCGGCCTGGTCGAGCGCGCCCTGGACGAGCTGGTCGCGGGCGCGTCCGTCCCGCCCGAGGTGCTCGCCGCCGCCGCGCTGGAGCGGATGCTCGACCTGGAGTCCGGCGACGACCCGTGGGACGTCCCGGACGGCTGGCGGCCCGGCGCCCACGCCTGGGCGCCGTGGATCATCACCCCGTCCGGCGGTGACCCGGTGGAGGTCCGCGTCCAGGGCAGGGCCGCGTCCGCGCGCGTCGCCGTCGGCGGCGAGGAGCCGGTCTCCGCGTCGCTGACCAGGCCGTTCACGCTGACCTACGGTGGAAGGACGACCTCGTTCGCGAGCGCCCGGGACGGGCGCACCCTGTGGCTCGGGCGCGACGGGCACGCGTGGGCGCTGAGCGAGCACGTCCGCGCCGAGGGCGGCGCCGACGCCGCGGCCGCGGGCGACGGGGTGCTGCGCAGCCCGATGCCCGGGACGGTCCTGGCGGTCAAGGCGGCCGAGGGTGACCGCGTCGAGGCCGGGCAGGCCCTCGTGGTCGTCGAGGCGATGAAGATGGAGCACACCGTCACCGCGCCGCTCGCCGGCGTCGTGGCGAAGCTGCCGGTCCGCGCGGGCGCGCAGGTCGCGCTCGACGCGGTGCTGGCCGTGATCGAGGAGGCATGACGGTGCCGGTACCCCTCTCCGGCCTTCCCGAGCGGGTCACGATCTACGAGGTCGGGCCGCGGGACGGGCTGCAGAACGAGAAGGCGGTCGTCCCCGCCGAGGTGAAGGCGGAGTTCGTGACCCGCCTGGCGGGCGCGGGGCTGCGCACGATCGAGACGACCAGCTTCGTCCACCCCAAGTGGGTGCCGCAGCTGGCCGACGCCGAGGAGCTGCTGGACATCCTGCCCCGCTCCCCCGAGCTGCGGTATCCCGTCCTCGTGCCGAACGAGCGCGGCCTCGACCGGGCGCTCGCCAACGGCGTCACCGAGATCGCGATCTTCGGCAGCGCGACCGAGACGTTCGCCCGCCGCAACCTCAACCGCACCGTGGACGAGTCCCTCGCGATGTTCGCCCCGGTCGTGGAACGCGCGCGCGCCGAGGGCCTCTGGGTGCGCGCCTACGTGTCGATGGTGTGCGGCGACCCCTGGGAGGGCGACGTGCCCGTCGAGCAGGTGGTGTCCGTCGCGTCCCGGATGATGGACATGGGCTGCTCCCAGCTCAGCCTCGGCGACACCATCGGCGTCGGAACGCCCGGCCAGGTCACCGCGCTCATCGAGGCGCTCACGCAGGCGGGCATCGGCACCGACCGGCTGGCGGTCCACTTCCACGACACATACGGCCAGGCCCTCGCCAACACACTGGCCGCACTCCGCGCCGGCGTCACCGTCGTGGACTCCTCCGCGGGCGGCCTCGGCGGCTGCCCGTACGCGGAGAGCGCCACCGGCAACCTGGCCACCGAGGACCTCGTCTGGATGCTCAACGGCCTCGGCATCGAGACCGGCGTCGACCTCGCCGGGCTCGCGGCCACGAGCCGCTGGATGGCGGGCCACCTGGGCCGCCCAAGCCCGTCCCGCGTAGTCCAAGCCCTGTCACCTGAATCGGAGTAGCGCAAATGATCGACTTCACGCTCAGCGAGGAGCAGGAGGAGCTGCGGCGCACGGTCGAGCGGTTCGCCCGCGAGAGCGTCGCCCCGGTGATCGGGGACCTGTACGAGCGCGGCGAGTTCCCCTACGAGATCGTCGCCGCGATGGGGAAGATGGGGCTGTTCGGGCTCCCGTTCCCCGAGGAGCACGGCGGCATGGGCGGCGACTACTTCACGCTCTGCCTGGCCCTGGAGGAGCTGGCGCGCGTCGACTCGTCCGTCGCGATCACGCTGGAGGCCGGGGTGTCGCTGGGCGCCATGCCGATCTACCGGTTCGGGTCGGCCGAGCAGAAGGAGCGGTGGCTGCCTCAGCTCACCTCGGGCGAGCGCCTCGCGGGCTTCGGGCTGACCGAGCCGGGCGGCGGCTCGGACGTCCCCGGCGGCATGCGCACCACGGCCCGGCTGGACGGCGACTCCTGGGTGATCAACGGCTCGAAGGCGTTCATCACCAACTCCGGCACCGACATCACCGCGTTCGTGACCGTGACCGCGTTCACCGGCGAGAACGAGATCTCCACGATCATCGTCCCGAACGGCACGCCCGGCTTCACGGTCGGCCGCAAGTACTCCAAGGTCGGCTGGTCGGCGTCCGACACGCGGGAGCTGTCCTTCGACGACGTCCGCGTCCCGGCGGAGAACCTCGTCGGCGAGCGCGGCCGGGGGTACGCCCAGTTCCTGCGGATCCTGGACGAGGGCCGCATCGCGATCGCCGCGCTGTCGGTCGGCCTCGCCCAGGGCTGCGTGGACGAGTGCCTGCGCTACGTCCGCGAGCGGGAGGCCTTCGGCAAGGAGATCGGCCGCTACCAGGCCATCCAGTTCAAGGTCGCCGACATGGAGACCCGCGCGCACACCGCCCGCCTCGCCTACTACGCGGCGGCCGCGAAGATGCTGGCGGGCGAGCCCTTCAAGAAGGAGGCCGCCATCGCCAAGCTGGTCGCCTCCAACGCCGCCATGGACAACGCCCGCGACGCCACGCAGGTGTTCGGCGGCTACGGCTTCATGAACGAGTACGCCGTCGGCCGCTTCTACCGCGACGCGAAGATCCTCGAAGTGGGCGAGGGCACCTCCGAGGTCCAGCGCATGCTGATCGCCCGCGCCCTGGGCCTCCCGACCTCCTGACCTGACCCGCCCCGGCGGCCGGCCCGCTCCCCGCGGCCCGGCCGCCGAATCGCGCCAAGGGCGCCCCTGCCTCAGGGGCGCCCTTATTGATGCATGGCGCCCTTCACACCTTCGGTCGAGCCTCCCCGCCGATGAGCGGCGCAGGGGCGCCACCTCTCCCCCCGCCCTTGCTATATCCCTTTTATGGCATTTGCTCTATCGATCGATCCGCGAAGCAAAAAGATCTACACTACGCCTTTCATGATCTGCGCTCGACTCGCTTTTAATGCAGTTTGCCGAAGGGTATTCTCTGAGTTGGACCTAGAGTAAATATCGATCACAAGGGGGGTCAGTAATTGACTCAGGACTCCCGCTCAGAGTAACCGCGCCACAGGCGTCCCCGCCCGAGACCTGCGAGGATCTGCGATCTTCACCGGGTGCACCTTCCCGCCATTTCCGAACAGGAATCTCCCCGGCCTGTCACGCCTTCGCAAGAAACTCACCGCAAGGCCCAATACCGGCGCGGCCTTCAAGTATGCCGCGCCAGCCGCGCCTGCGTCCAAGAAAACGAAAAGGCAGCCACGCATTCCTGGGCGCATGCTCGAACCCCGTCAGACCACTCCAGAAGGAAGATCCATCATGGCACCCGTCATCACCTCCCTCTCCTGCGGCCCACAGGCGACCAACCAGGGAAACGCCGGCCAGACCCTGACCATCACCGGGACCGGCCTGTCCGGATCCACCAAGGTCAGATTCGGCGCCAGCGGCCCTCAGGTCACTCCCAGCGCCACCACGGCCACGTCGGTCACCTGCACCGTTCCGGCCGGCAGCGGAGTGGTCTCCATCGCCGTCCTCAACGGCGGGGTCTGGAGCAACTCCCTGACCTTCTACTACATCCCCACGCCGAGCCTCTGCGGCCTCAATCCGGCCGACGGGCCGGCGACCGACCCCCCGGCGATCACTCTCATGGGCAACAACCTCCTGACCGCCAACCAGGCGACGTTCGACGCCGCACCGGTGTCGGCGAGCTCCACCACCGACAACGCGGCCCAGGCGACACCCACCAGCATCACCGAGGTGGGTGCCCCGCCCTACTTCCAGAGCGTGACCGTGGCCCTCCGCACCGCCGGCGGCACCGCGACGCTGAACGACGCCTACATCGCCTACGACGCACCGACGATCACCACCGTGGACCCCTCCAGCGGCGACGCGGGCACCGAGGTGCTCATCACCGGTACGGGATACGTGGGGCCCTTCGTCGAAGTCACCTTCGGCGGGATCCAGGCCGCGGCCACGGCCATCTCGGAGACGCAGATCACCGCCACCGCCCCCAGCGACCCAACCCTCACCGGATCCCAGGACGTGGCTGTCACCACTGCCGGCGGAACCGACACCCTGACCGGCGGCTTCGCCTACCCCACCCCGTAAGGAACGGTACTCCGCGAAGAACCCGCGCCCTGGCCGGCCGGCGCCGGCCAGGGCGCCTCATCGACAGCGAGGAAGTGATCAGTCATCGCTCTCCCAGTGGTCAGCGGCCTGAACCCGCTTTCCGGTCCGTCCTCGGGCGGCAACCCGGTGTTCATCACCGGGCACGGGTTCACCGGAGTGACGCGTGTCCGCTTCGGCACGGCCAACGCGGACTTCATCTTCAACTCCGACACCAGGATCACCGCGACGGCGCCGCCCGCATACACACTGACCCCGGTCAACGTGATCGTCACCACTCCGCGCGGCAGCAGCCAGTCGGGGGTGCTCTACAGCTACATCAGTACCGGCCCGGCCGGTGTCACCAGTGTCGACCCCGATGTCGGCCCCCTCGAAGGGGGGAACACGGTCACCGTCAACGGCACGGGTCTGTCGACGGTGACCTCGGTGTGGTTCGGCGAGGCCGCCGCCCTGGCCTTCACCGTCGTTTCGGACAGCCAGATCACGGCCACGGTCCCCGCCGGTACCGGCACGGTCGACGTATCGGTCAACGCACCCTGCGGGACGGGCGGGGCGGGGACGTGCGGCACCTACACCTACATGGGAGTCCCGTCGGTCAGCAGCCTGGCCCCCGACCACGGCCCGGCCTTCGGCGGCAACTCCGTCGTCATCAACGGCTCGAACCTGACCGATGTCGACACCGTGCTCTTCGGTGCCGACATCGTCCCCTTCACCGTCATCTCCGATTTCCAGATCACCGCCATCGCGCCGGAGGGCAGCTCGGGCGAAACCGTTTTGGTCTCCGTGGCGAACAGGCTGGCATCCAGTTCTCCCGCCGTGCCGTACACCTACGACTGAGCCGTAGGCCGCCCCACAAGCCCGCAGGATGACCGGCGCTGCCGGGTACCCGGCATTCCTTGAGACGCGCTCGCGCACCGACAGATCACCCCAGAAAGAAGATCCACCAATGGCACCCGTCATCATTTCCCTTTCCTGCGGCCCGCAAGCGACCAACCAAGGGAACGCACCCCAGGCCCTGACCGTCACCGGGACGGGCCTGGCCGGATCCACCAGGGTCAGGTTCGGCACCAACGGCCCCCAGGCCACTCCCAGCGCCACCACCGCCACGACGGCCACCTGCACCGTTCCGACCGGCAGCGGAGTGGTCGCCGTCGCCGTCTACAACGCCGGCGTCTGGAGCAACACGCTGCCCTTCTACTACATCCCGTCGCCGTACGTCTGCGGCCTCAGTCCGGCCGAAGGATCGGCTGCCGCGCCCCCTGCGATCACCATCACGGGCAACCACCTCCTGACCGCCAACCAGGCGACGTTCGACGCCACACCGGTGACCGCGTCCGCCACCACCGACAACGCGGTGCAGGCGGTCCCCGCCGCCATCGCCCAGGTGGGCGGCTCGCCCTACTTCCAATACGTGGACGCCACCCTCCGCACCGCCGGCGGCAACGCGACGCTGACCGGCCGGTTCGTCGCCTACGACACACCGACGATCGCGACCTCGCTACCCACCTTCGGCATCGTGGGCACCCAGGTGACCATCACCGGGACAGGCTTCGTCAGCAACTCCATCACCGTCACCTTCGGCGGCTACCAGGCCGTCGCCAACACCCTCTCGGAGACCGAGATCGTCGCCTTGGCCCCCGCCGGTCCCGGCGTCCTGAGCCCCGTGGACGTGGTCGTCAACACCGCGGGCGGTACCGCTACCAAGATCGACGCCTTCTCCTACGTCATCGGATAGGAGGGGACTCCGCGAAGAAGCCGTACCCTGGCCGGCCGGCGCCTCGTCGGCATCGAGGCAGTGAGCGGTCATCGCTCTCCCAGCGTGCCGTGGACCGGGACCGAGCCGCGGTCCGGTCTACGGCTCGCAGCCGCGGATGGTGCCCGGCGGGTAGCAGTTGTCCGGGATGTTCGCCCTGATGGTCGAACCCACGGAGGTCACGACACCCGGGGTGGGGATGTTGTAGACGACGTTGTAGACGCCGCCGCCCGGGAACCCCTGGGCGGCGGAGTTCTGGTTGTTCTCGATCACGACGCCGTAGAGCGCGGTGACGCCGTAGTTCAGGACGCCGCCCCCCGCGAACTCAGCGAAGTTGTTGTCGATGCGGCTGGAGGAAATGGTCGTTTTGCCGGTCTCGCTCGTGTAGACGCCGCCGCCGCCGTCCTGCGGGGAGGTGTTCCCCGTGATGCGGGTCGTCACGAGTCTGAGGTCGCCGGAGTTGGCGACTCCCCCGCCGCTGACCCCGGTGTTGCCACTGATCGTGCTCGTGGTGGAGATCAGTGCGGTCGCGCCGGCCCCGTTCGACAGACCCCCTCCGTCGCCGGTCGCCTTGTTGTCGCTGATGCCCGACCGGAAGAGGTACAACGTCCCGTCGTTGTTGATTCCGCCGCCCTCACCGTCGACGTCGCCGCCCTCGAAGGCCACGTTCGTCGCCTCGAAAGTGGCGCCGGGGGCCACGTCGACGACGCGGAACTTCTCGGTGGCGGACGGGTCCCGGACGATCCGCGTCCCCGTCTGGCCGACCAGGGTGATCCTGCCGGTGATCCGCGGCAGCGCCGAGGCCGGGCCGTTGGCGGTGGTGTAGCCGTACGTGCAGTTCGGGGCCAGCCGAATGGTCGCGGCGGGCTTCGTGTTACCGGTCTCGATCGCCGACTTGAGCTCCCCGGTGTCGCACAGCACATCGGCCTGGAACTGGTGGGCCGCCATCGGTTCGGCCCGGCCAGGACTCGCCGCCCGCGCGGGCACCGCCGGCGAGGCCGCGGCCATTCCCGCCGCGGAGAGGGCGGCGAACGCCCCCGCGCCGAGGAACACCCTTCGATATGCGCCCATTTTTCCCCTTTCGGGTAAATGCGACAATGGCCGCATCGCCCCTAGAACAGCCGTCGCCAGATCGCCAGGAAACAGTGAAACACACGCCAGCAAATCAGGCGGCAAGGGAAATTGAACATGCCCGTATAAGACACATTCTCGTCTGGTCAAGAATGATCGCCAAAGTAACAGCGCTCTCCCCGGCGGGGGCTCGGCCCCGCACCGGCGATGGCGCCTTCCGGCCGGCCGGACGCGCCGCGCTTCGCTCGCGGCCGCGGGGCGTCCGGCGCGATACAGTCGGCGGATGCTGCTGCGCGCGTACGGCATCGCCCGCTCCCTGCTCATGTACTACGGGGTGCCGGGCAAGCACCGGCGCGCGATGCGCCTCTACGGCGAGTTCCTCGGTCCCGGTGACCTCGCGTTCGACATCGGCGCCCACGTGGGCGGGCGGGTGCGCACCTGGCGGCGCCTCGGAGCGAGGGTGGTCGCGGTGGAGCCGCAGCCCGACTGCCTGCGCGTCCTGAACCTGTTCTTCGGCCGCGACCGCGACGTCACCGTCGTGCCGGGCGCCGTCGGGGCCGAGTCCGGGAGGGCCAGCCTGGCCATGTCCACCGCGACGCCGACGGTGTCCTCCATGTCCCCCGGCTGGATCGACGCGGTGACGACGGACCAGAGCTTCGCCCGCGTCCGGTGGGACCGCTCGATCGGCGTCGACGTGACGACGCTGGACGATCTCATCGCCGCCCACGGCGTGCCGGCCTTCTGCAAGATCGACGTCGAGGGCTTCGAGGCGGACGTGCTGGCGGGGCTGTCCCGGCCTCTGCCCGCCCTGTCGTTCGAGTACGTGCCGTCGGCACACGAGGCCTCGCTGAAGGCGCTGGGCCTCGTGGACGGGCTGGGCGACTACGTCTACAACTACTCCCCCATCGAGACGATGCGGCTGGCCAGTCCGCGCTGGCTCGACGCGTCCGAGCTGCGCCGGCGGCTGGAGAAGATCCGTCCGCGCGGCCGTTCCGGGGACGTCTACGCCCGCCTCCGCACGCCCGGCGGCTAGCGGGCCGGAGGGGGCGCTTCGCCGGGCAGCCAGTCGCGGGCCGGGTCGTACTCCAGCCAGCGGTGCCGCCGCCCGTACTCGGCGAACCCGCTGACCAGCGCGGTGAGCATCGGGTGCGGCGACTGACGCGGCCAGATCAGCGACCAGGCGTAGAGCGGGGTCGGGTCGACGACGGGGACCGCCCGGACTCCGGGGGCGCCGGGCAGCGGGGCGTCGGCGGGGAACAGCGTGATCCGTCCCGGCTCGGCCGGCAGGCCGGCCAGCAGGTGCTCCACCCCGAGGTTGGCGCCGCCGGACACGGCGCGGACGCCGAACTCCTCGCAGAACCGGTTGATGAAGTCGAGCCGGTCGGCGGCCGCGGGGAACCACAGGTGGCGTCCGGCGAGGTCGGACGGGCGGACGCCGGACGCGGCGGCGAGCGGATCCCCGGCGGCGACGAGGACGTCCACGGGTTCGAGCCGGACGAGGCGGTGCGCCAGCCCGTCCGGCAGCGGCGGGTGCACGCGCCCGAACGCGGCGTCGATGTCGCCGCGCAGCAGTGCCGCCGCCGCGGCGGGGAGGTCGCGGCTCATGCCGAGCTCGACGTCGAGCTCCGGCCGTTCCTCGATCACCGGGGCGACCGTCCGGGCCGGGCCGTACAGGTGCCCCCAGACGTCGAGCCGCAGCGGCCGGCCGGCGGCGTGGACCGCGCCGACCGCTGCCTCGGCGGCCCGCAGCGCCTCCCGCGCCGGCTCCAGGAAGCGGCGCCCCGCTCCGGTGAGCTCCACGCTCCCGCGGGTGAAGAGCGCGACTCCGAGCGCCGCCTCCAGCCTCGCCACCCGCTTGGAGACCGCCTGCTGGCTGATCGACAGCTCCTCGGCGGCCCGCCCGAAGTGCAGGTGGCCCGCGACGGCGACGAACGCGCGCACCTGGCCGAGGTCGAGGTCCATGCCCCTCATCGTGGGCGACAACCGGTGGTTGTCAACCCGGCCCGGCGGCTGTTGGACCGGCCCGGCGCCCGCCCGGTTTCCTGCGGGGCATGAGAGCACTCCTTCCCGAAACGGGCTCGGTGGCGTTCGGCGAGGTCGACGAGCCGGTCCCCCGTCCGGACGAGGCGCTGGTGAAGGTCGCGGCGTTCTCGGTGAACCGGGGCGAGACGTTCCAGCTGGAGTCCGACCGGCCCGGCTGGCGGCCCGGCAAGGACGTCGCGGGCCTCGTCGTCCAGGCCGCCGCCGACGGATCGGGGCCCGCGGCCGGCAGCCGGGTCGTGGGCCATCCGCCGTCGGCGGGCTGGGCGGAGTACGTCGCCGTCCCGACCACGTCGCTCGCCGAGATCCCCGCCTCCGTGTGCGTCGAGTCGGCCGCCGCGCTGCCGCTGGCCGGGCTCACCGCGCTGCGCCTGCTGCGCGCGTCCGGCGCCACGGCCGGGATGCGCGTCCTGCTGACGGGCGCGTCCGGCGGCGTCGGGCACTACTTCGTCGAGCTCGCGGCCGGCGCGGGAGCCGAGGTCACCGCCGTCACGGCGTCCCCGGAGCGCGGGCGGCGGCTCGCCGAACTGGGCGCCGCGGTCGTCCACGATGTGCGGGACGCGGCCGGGCCCTTCGACGTCGTCCTGGAGTCCACGGGCGGGGACGCCCTGCCGCTCGCGCTGGCGCGCACGGCGGCCGGAGGCACGCTCATCTGGTTCGGGCAGGCGAGCCGCCGGCCCGTGACGCTGGACTTCTTCGACTTCTTCGACGGCC
The DNA here is from genome assembly GCF_040649235.1 of Spirillospora sp. NPDC049024. Taxonomy (NCBI): domain Bacteria; kingdom Bacillati; phylum Actinomycetota; class Actinomycetes; order Streptosporangiales; family Thermomonosporaceae; genus Spirillospora; species Spirillospora sp. NPDC049024. Next base: position 26,437 of record NZ_JBEZFD010000008.1, on the reverse strand, counting down.
CCGAGTCCGCGTCCATCAGGCACTTCCACTACGCGGGCGCCCCGTACGGGGATGATCTCGCCACGCTCGTCCGGCTGACCGCGGCCGGGCGCCTCCACCCGGAGCTCGGCCGCGTCGCCGACTGGAGCGAGACCGCCGCCGTCCTCACCGACCTCCGCGAGCGCCGCGTCCGCGGCAACGCCGTCCTCACCCTGGAGCAGAACCGATGACCGCCTTCTTCGACGAGCCCGTCGCCCCCTTCGCCTCCGTCAACCGGTCGCGCGCCATCGCCGCGGGGATCGACCCCTACCAGTACGACGCGGTCACCGCCACCCTGACCTCCCTGCACGAGTGGCCGGACGCGTTCGCGCGGACCGGGCGGGAGCATCTCGCCCGCGCGGAGAAGGCGCACCTGCCGCGCTCGGCGGGCGAGGCGTTCCGCGACGCCGCGCTGTGGTTCCACTTCGCCACGGTGCTGCCGAACCCCGACCTCGCCGAGCACGGCCGGGCCACCGCCGCGTCCGCCGACGCCCTGCGCCGTTCGCTCGCCGTCCTCGCGCCGGACGCCGAGCACCTCACCGGCCCCGACTTCACCGGCGTCCTCCGGCGCCCGTCCCCGGACGCCCCTCTGGTCGTCCTGGTGCCGGGCATGAACTCCGGCAAGGTCGAGTTCATGCCGATCGCCGACGCGCTCGTGCACCGCGGTCTCGCCGTGCTCGCCATCGACGGGCCCGGCCAGGGAGAACTCGCCGTCCGCGGTGTCTGGGAACCCGACTACCAGCGGGTCGTGGCACAGGCCCTCGACGCCGTCGACGGCCTGCCCTCCGCCGTCGGGCTGATCGGGCTCAGCATGGGCGGCTTCCTCGCCTCCGCCGCCGCGCGGCACGAGCCCCGGATCGGCGCCGTCGTCACCGTGAGCGGGCCCACCGCCATCACGTGGGACGAGCTGCCGCCGTACGTGACGGAGTCTTTCGTCCTGCGCACGGGCGGGGAGGCGGCCGCCCGCGAGTTCGCCCGCCGGGTGACCGCTCCCCCGGTGCCGCAGCCGCTCCGCGTCCTGGACGGCGGGCTGGACGTCATCCCGGGCGTCGCCAACGGCGAGGAGTTGGCCCGCCGGGCGGCGAAGGGCGAGTACGTGCTGATCCCCGAGGGCAACCACCTCTTGGAGAACTGCCGCTGGCTCTGGCTCCCCGAGACGCTCGACTGGCTCGCCGCCCGGCTGAGCGACGACCCCGCGTCCGTTGTCAGGCGCTATGTCGAGGCGGTCGCGAACGGCGACCTGGACACGATCAAGGCGAGCTTCACCGACGACGCCAGCTGGACCTACCCCGGCGACCTTCCGCTGAGCGGCACCTGGAAGGGCCGGGACGCGATCGTCGACGGCTTCCTCGGAGGCGCCGGACAGCTCTTCCAGCCCGGGGGCGAGCCCGAGGTCGCCCTGACCGGTGTGGTCGCGGACGGCGACCGGGTCGTGGCGGAATGGACGTCGCGGGGAACGGCCCGCGGCGGAGCGGCCTACGACAACCCGTGCCTCGGCGTGTTCACCGTTCGGAACGGCAAGATCACGTCGGTCCGGGAGTACACCGACACGCAGCACGTCGAACGCACCCTGTTCGGCTCCTAGTCCGCCCCGGCCGCTCCTCAGCGCCGTGCCTCGTGTGCGGGGCGGCCGCCGGCCTCCTTCGCGACCGCTTCGCGGACGGCGGGGGCGATCTCCTGCCCCCAGCGGCCGACGGAGGCGAGGTCGTGCGTCCCGCCCTCGGGCGAGAACAGGGTGAAACCGGACGCGCCGTGCTCCAGGACCGCCCGGGTCAGCTCCTCGGCCCACTGCTCCGGAGAGCCGCCGATCCAGCGCCCGTCGCGGTCGCGGGTGGCCCGCAGCGGGCGGTCGGTGATGCGCCCCGGGAGGTTGAAGATCGTGCCGATCTCGCGCGGGTCGCGGCCGGCGGCCGCCGCGGCCTCGTCGATGACCGGCCGCGACGTCCGGTAGCGCTCGCTGAGCCAGTCCGCCGCGTGGCCGGGGATCCAGCCGTCGGCGACCCGGCCGGTCGCGGCGAGGGACTTCGGGCCGACCGACCCCGTCCACACCGGCGGCGCGGCCACCGGGGCCGGCTCGATCTCCTCCACCCGGTAGTGGCGGCCCCGGTGGGTGACCGGCGGGCCGCCGCCCGCCAGCTTCCGGACCAGGACGATCGCCTCCTCGAAGGCGTCAACGGCGTCGCCCGCGGGCAGCCGCGGCACGCCCATGTCGGAGATCCGGTCCCACAGCCCGCCCGCGCCCATGCCGAGGACGACGCGGCCGCCGGAGAGCGCCGACAGGGACGTCACCGTCCGCGCGAGCATGGGAGCCGGCCTGGTCGGCAGGTTCGTGACGTTGGCCAGACCCGCGATGTGCTCGGTGCGGCCCAGGACGAAGCCGATGGCGGCGTAGGCGTCCACGCGGTCGCCGAGGTAGGGGTGGTCGGACAGGGAGAAGTGGTCGAGGCCGTCCCGGTCGGCCTGCTGGGCCATGCGCAGGAGGCCGGCGGCGTCCTCGATGACGGTGTGCGCGCCGAACCCGAAAAGGGGCCGCTGTACTGACATCGTTCTTCCTTTCGTCGTGCGGGTCGTCAGGCCTTGCCGAACAGGTCGGCGAAGCGGCCGGTGAACAGGTCTGCGCCCTTGTACTCGGCGACCGTCTCGGCCGGGACGACCTGCGGGCCGTCGGGTCCGGGCAGCTGGCCGACGCCGCGGCGCGGCCCGAGGGGTAGCAGAATCATGGGATCGGGCGCGGGCCGGTAGCGGGCGGCGGGCCGCTCGCCCCGGAGCCGGGCGGCGATGTTCTCCGCCACGACCTCGGCGTGCTGCATCGCGTACCCGGCCCTCTTGGACTCGGGGATGTCGGTGATGTCGCGGATCGCGTAGACGTGCTCGTGCCCGCGGACGTTGAGGGTCTCGGTGACGGGGACCCGGCCCTGCGGGGTGAGGGCGGTGAGGCGCCCGTCGGCCGGGTATCCGCTGTTGATCGACCGCGACCGTACTGCTCATGATTGCACGCTCCCGCGGACAGGAATTGCAGTTCGTGATACGAACAATATTAGTTCGTACTGCGAACTGCAACCCCGCCCCGAGGCGGGCGCTCTCAGTGCCTGCGGGCGGCCCCCTCGTCGGGTTCCGCGAACACCACCGGAACGTCGTTCTCCAGCACGACGCGTCCGAGCAGGTCGGCGAGCGTGTCGCGCTCGGCCTCGCTGAGGCCCTCCGGCAGCCTGTCGACCCGCCGGCAGGTCTCGGCGTAGAACTCCTCGACGAGCCCGCTCCCCCGCTCGGTCAGCGCGACCCTGACCGCGCGCTGATCCCTCGGGTCGGCCTCGCGGCGCACCAGGCCGTTGCGCTCGGTGCGGTCCACCAGGCCGGTGAGGCTCGACTTGGCCAGCCCGAGCATCGCGCCCAGTTCCCCCATCCCCAGGGGCCGCCTCATCAGCACGCACAGCAACTGCCCCTGCTGCGAGGTGAGGCCGTACTCCCGCGCCGACTCGGCATAAACGGCGTTCACGAGGAACGCGCCCCGCACGAGTGCCCCCACGACGCCGATCCGTCCCTCATCATCCTTGCCCACGCGCCCAGCGTATCCCGGCAGTTCGTGCGGCGAACTACCGCACGGCCGCCGCCGAGGCGGCGCGACGCGAGCAGGCGGCCGCCGAGCCTGGTCGACTGCTCTATAGCTTGACAGCTAACGACCTTAGCTTTACCTTGGCTAATGACGTTAGCCAATACTTCGGAGGTCGTCGTCATGAGCACAGTCACCGCGCCGGGCAGGGCCTCCGGCGCTCGCAACGTCCGCCGCGCCGCATGGTTCGCCGGGGCGCTCTTCTGGGCCGCCTTCGCCGTCCTCGAAGGCGTCAACCACGGGTGGCCGGCGGTGATCCTGGCCCTGACCTTCTTCGTGGTCCCTGACCTGGCCTTCCTCGCCGGCCTGCGCAAGGCCCGCACAGTGCAGCCCGGACAGCTCCCTCCGCGCGCCGTCCCGTACTACAACTCCCTGCACCGGGCGCTGGTGCCGTTCGCGCTGATGGTGGTCTACACGGTCACCCCGCTGAACTGGGCACCGATCTTCGCCGCCCTCTGCGGATGGATGGCGCACATCTCCTTCGACCGCGCCCTCGGCTACGGCCTCCGCACCAAGGACGGCTTCCAGCGCCACCCCTGACGTCGCTCCACCGCCCCCGGCGGAGGGAGATCCGGGTGGCACATGCGGTCCGGGGAGAGGGGGAGCATGCCGTGGTGAGCTACGACAAGGAACTGGCCGATCGGGTGGAAGACCTGCTCGGAGCGAGGCGGGACGCGGCGCCCAAGCGGATGTTCGGCGGGATCGCGTGGATGGTGAACGGCAACATGGCCGTCGTCGTGAGGGGTCGGGGCGGGCTGATGGTCCGGGTCTCCCCTGACGACCACGACGCGATGCTCGCCGAGCCGGGCACCTCCACGACCGTCATGCGCGGCCACCCGATGCGGGGATGGATCACGGTGGAGCCCGAGGCCTGCGCCACGCCGTCCGACGTGGCCGCATGGGTGGACCGAGGACTCGACCACGCCCTCAGCCTGCCCGCGAAGTAGGGCCGGGAGCACACCCGGCCCCGGGCGGGGCGCCGGAAGGGCCCGCGCGGAGCGATGAGTTTCGGGGGCGGCGGCGGTCCGTCTGGGGTGCGTGCAGGCGGAGGGAGGGTGGGATGTCGCGTCCGTCACACTTCGTTGACCTCGAGTGCGGTGGAGGTCGGAGGGTGAGGGGCGCAGAGCAGGCAGGATTTGTCGGACCCCGCTGGAATACTCCCGGAGCGCCCAGGGTTTAATCGTTCGCGAAAGTGTCAGTCGCTGCAGTATTTTGCGGCGGTACCTAGGCAAGCCCTGAGCAAACCCCCTGAGCTACGTGCCCACGGCCCTCGCGTGCCCACATGCGGGCCCTGACGATTGGAAGAGAGTTGACCGCTCCCGCATCTCCCAAGATGGCGGACGGCCCGCTGGAGAAATCCGACGCCGGAGGAGGACTGGACCGCGGTGTGCTCGCGGCGGCCATGGTGGTCGTCCTCGGGGCGATCATGTCCATCCTGGACGTGACGGTCGTCAACGTCGCGATCAACGACCTCGCGAAGGAGTTCGAGACCTCGCTGGCGACGATCCAGTGGGTCGCGACCGGCTACACCCTGGCGCTGGCCACCGTCATCCCGATCACCGGGTGGGCCTCGGCCCGGTTCGGCACCAAGCGCCTCTACATGATCTCGATCGGGCTGTTCGTGGCGGGCTCGATGCTGGCCGGCATGGCCTGGTCCGCCGAGTCGCTGATCGCCTTCCGGGTGCTGCAGGGCCTCGGCGGCGGCATGATCATGCCGGCCGGCATGACGATCCTGACCCAGGCGGCGGGCCCGCAGCGGGTCGGCCAGGTGATGAGCATCGTCGGCGTGCCGATGCTGCTCGGCCCGATCCTCGGCCCGATCATCGGCGGCTACCTCGTCGACGACGTGTCGTGGCGGTGGATCTTCTTCATCAACCTGCCGATCGGCATCGTCGCGCTGGTGATGGCGGCGCGGATCCTCAAGCGCGACCAGCCGAAGAAGACCGAGCGGCTCGACTTCATCGGGCTGCTCCTGCTGTCCCCCGGCCTCGCCTCGCTGATCTACGGCGTGGCCAAGGGCGCCGAGCTGAAGGACTTCCTGAAGACCGAGGCCCTGGTGTTCTGGGCGGTCGGCGCCGTGCTGGTGCTCGGGTTCGTGTTCCGCGCGCTGAAGGCCGAGAACCCGCTGATCGACCTGCGGCTGCTCAAGCGGCGCTCGGTGGCGGCCGCGTCCGGCACGATGGTGCTGTTCATGATCGCGTTCATGGGCGCCATGCTGCTGCTGCCGCTGTACTACCAGACCGTGCGCGGCGAGGGCGCCCTCCAGTCCGGCCTGCTGCTGGCCCCGCAGGGCCTGGGCGCGATGATCACGATGCCGATCGGCGGCAAGCTGACCGACCGGATCGGCCCCGGCCGGGTCGTGCTGGTCGGCATGCTCATCGTGGTGGCGTCGGTGTCGGGCTTCGCCTCGATCCTGGAGGCCGACACCTCCTACTGGGCCCTCGGCGGGGCGCTGTTCGTGATGGGCCTCGGCATGGGCATGACGATGATGCCGACCATGGCGGCGGCCATCCAGACCCTCGTCCACGACGAGGTTCCGCGGGCGAGCACGATGCTGAACATCATCCAGCAGGTGTCCGCCTCCGTCGGCACCGCGATGATCTCCGTGCTGCTGGCCAACCGGCTGGTGTCCGAGCTCGGCGGCGGGGCCGGCGGCGAGATCGGCAGCACCGAGAAGGTGCCGCCGGCGGTCATGCAGAAGATCGCCGGGCCGATGGCGGACGCGTTCCAGCACACCTACTGGTACTCGGCCGGGCTGCTGCTCCTGGCGTTCCTGCCGGCGCTGCTGCTGCCGCGCAAGAAGCCGGAGGCCCCCGCGGTCGACGCGCCGATGCCGATGCACTAGAACGCCCCTGGCGCGTTCCAAACCCCGGCCGACCCCCAAGGGGCCCCGGCCGGGGTTTGGCCGTTCAGGGCGCTCTCAGGCCGTGGCAGGGCGCGCGTGCGCCCAGTACTCGTCCTTCAGGAGCCGCTTGTAGAGCTTGCCCGTGGGGTGCCGGGGCAGCTCGGCGCGGAAGTCGACCGAGCGCGGGCACTTGTAGTGGGCGAGCCGGTCGCGGCAGTAGGCCATCAGCTCGGCCTCCAGTTCGGGGCCGGCGTCGTCCATGGACAGCGGCTGGACGACGGCCTTGACCGCCTCCCCCATCTCGGCGTCCGGGACGCCGAACACCGCGACGTCGGCGACCTTCGGGTGCACCGCGAGGACGTTCTCGGCCTCCTGCGGGTAGATGTTCACCCCGCCGCTGATGATCATGTAGGCGCGGCGGTCGGTGAGGTAGAGGAAGCCGTCCTCGTCCACGTGGCCGACGTCGCCGAGGGTCGTCCAGCCGTGCCCCCAGGGGTCGCGGGACGCGGCGGTCTTCGCCTCGTCGGCGTGGTATTCGAACACGGGGCCGTTGCCGAAGTAGAGCGTGCCCGGCTCCCCGGGCGGCAGTTCCCGGCCGTCCTCGCCGCAGACGTGGACCTCGCCCAGGATGGGCCGGCCGACCGTGCCCTTGTGCGCCAGCCAGTCCTCGGAGTTCGTGTACACGAAGCAGTTGCCCTCGGTGCCGGCGTAGTACTCGTGCAGGATCGGCCCCCACCAGGCGATCATCTGCTCCTTGACGGGCACGGGGCAGGGCGCGGCGGCGTGCACCGCGCAGCGCAGCGACGACACGTCGTAGCGGGCGCGGGTCTCCTCCGGCAGCTTCAGCATCCGGATGAACATGGTCGGCACCCACTGGCTGTGCGTGACGCGGTACTTCTCGATGGCGGCGAGGGCCTGCTCGGCGTCGAACCTCTCCATCACGACGACGGCGGCGCCGAACCGGTGGAAGTTGAGCGAGTACCTCAGCGGCGCGGCATGGTACAGCGGCGCCGGGGAGAGGTAGACGGAGTCGGCGTCGGGCTGGAAGAGGAACGCCAGGAGCTGGTACAGCGGCCCGGCCTCGCCCATCGGCGCCTTCGACAGGGGCGGTTTCACGCCCTTGGGGCGGCCGGTCGTGCCGGACGAGTAGAGCATGTCCATGCCCTCGCACTCGTCCTCGATCGGCGTGGGCGGGTGCTGGGCGACGCGCTCCTCGTAGGAGTCGTAGCCGGGTGCCGTGCCGTCGAGCATCAGGCGCAGCGGCACGTCCGGCGGCGACTGCGCCGCCACCTCAGTGGCGGCGCTGGTGATGAAGGCCTTCGCCTCGCAGTTGCCCGCGATGTAGGCGAGCTCCTCGGCCTGGAGCCGCGAGCTGATGGCGGTGTAGTAGAGCCCGGACCGCTGGGCGGCCCAGGCGACGGCCAGGTAGAGCGGATGGTTCTCCATCATGAACGCGATGTGGTCCCCCGGCCGTAGCCCCTCCGCGCGGAGCAGCTGCGCGAGCCGGTTGGACTCCTCGTTCAGTTCGCGGAAGGTGACGACCCGCCCGGAGCCCGCCATGACCACGGCGGGCTTGTCGGGCGTCCGAGCGGCGATCTGCCCCAGATGCATGGCCGCAACCTACCTGGCCGGACCGGTAAATGGAATCCCGTTCGGTTTGCTGCCGGGTCAGATGAGGATGTGGTCGAAGTCACCGTCCTTGGCTCCCCCGACGAACGCCTCCACCTCCTCGCGCGTGTAGACGAGGATCGCTCCCTCGGGGTCCCTGGAGTTGCGCACGGCGATCTCCCCGGTGGGAAGTTCCGCCATCTCGACGCAGTTCCCGGACGGGTTGCTCCGCCGGCTCTTCTGCCAGACGAGCCCGTTGCGCCGGACGTCCGACATCTGGTGGTGGCCGTCCATCAATGCCCCCTCTAGGCGTCTCGGCCTCCCTGTCCCGGGAGACCGCGATCTCGCCCCACCCCACACCATGGTACGAGATGCACGTGCATTCGTTCTTGCATTCGTTCATGCAGACGGCCTTGCATCTGCACGACTTGGGGAGCAAGATAGCGAACGCTCGCCGGTGACCAACCCGCACGCCTCTGAGGTTTGACCATGACCGTTGACCAGGCAGACGACGTCGCAGCCCACGCCGCCATGGGGGGCGCGCGGCCGCGGCACGTCTCGGCCGTCCGCACGCCCTGGCCCGACGCCCCGCCGATGCCGCTCGGCCCGAACGTCCACGAGCAGGCCGCGCGCGTCCCGGCCGCCGTCCCCGGCCTCGCCGGGCTCTGGCCGGCCCCGCACGCGGGCACCCCGCGCACGGCCCGGCGGGTGCTCCCCGCCGAGATCACCGCGCCCCGGTCGGCGCGCGAGTTCACCCAGGTCACGCTGGACGCGTGGGGCCTGGCCGACGATGCCGGGGACGTGGTCGTCGCCGTGTCGGAGCTGGTGACCAACGCCCTGCGGCACGGCCTGGAGGGCATCCCCCAGCCGCTGCCGCTGTGCCCGATCCAGCTCGTCCTGATCGGCCACCCGAGGCGGCTGGTCGTGTCGGTGACCGACCCGGGCGCGGGCGCGCCCGAGCCGGTACCGGGCGAGCCCGACCGGTGCGCGGAGGGCGGCCGCGGCCTCGTCGTCGTCGGCGCGGTCAGCGACTCCTGGGGCTGGGCGCGCCTCGCGACCGGAGGGAAGGCCGTCTGGGCCGCCTTCGACCTGCGCCTCAGCCCTCCAGCACAGCGGTAGTCTGCTCGGCCGGAGCCGGCCGGGCGGGGTTCTCCAGCTCGCTGAGGAACGCCTGGGCCCACCGGTCCACGTCGTGCTCGATGACGCGGCGGCGCATGGCGCGCATCCGCCGCGCCTGCTCGGCGGGCTCGGCGTTCAGCGCGGCCATCAGGGTGCTCTTCAGGCCGTCGATGTCGTAGGGGTTGACCTGGAAGGCGCCGCGCTTCAGCTCGGCGGCGGCCCCGGTGAACTCGCTGAGCACGAGCGCGCCCCGCAGGTCCTTGCGGCAGGCCACGTACTCCTTGGCGACCAGGTTCATGCCGTCGCGCAGCGGGGTCACCACCATCACGTCCGCCGCGAGGTACAGCGCGGTCAGCTCGGCGCGGTCATACGAGCTGTGCAGGTAATGGATGACCGGAAACCCGATCTCGCCGTGCTCCCCGTTGATCCGGCCGACGAGCTGCTCGATCTCCTCGCGGAGCAGCTGGTACTGCTCGACGCGCTCCCGGCTCGGCGTCGCGATCTGCACGAAGACGGCCTGGCCGGGCTTGATGTGGCCCTCCTCGACCAGCTCCCCGAACGCCTGGAGCCGCTGCGTGATGCCCTTGGTGTAGTCGAGCCGGTCGACGCCCAGCAGCACGGTCGCGTCGCCGAGGTCGGTGCGGATCTCCTGCGCGCGCTCCTGGACGTCCTCGCGCCCGACCAGGTCGTTCAGCTCGCCCACGTCCACCGAGATGGGGAAGGCGCGGGCCCGCACGACGCGGTCGTCCCAGAAGACGTCCTGCTTGAGGAAGCGGGCGTCCAGGAGCCGCCGGCAGAGCCGCACGAAGTTGGCCGCCGCCCCGGGGAGCTGGAATCCGACCAGGTCGGCGCCGAGCAGCCCCTCCAGGATCCGCCGCCGCCACGGCAGCTGCCAGAACAGCTCCACCGGCGGGAAGGGGATGTGCAGGAAGAAGCCGATGCGCAGGTCGGGACGCAGCTCGCGGAGCATCTGCGGGACGAGCTGGAGCTGGTAGTCCTGCACCCAGACGATGGCGTTCTTCGCGGCGACCTTCGCCGCCGCCTCGGCGAAGCGCCGGTTGACGCGGACGTAGGCGTCCCACATGGCCCGGTCGTAGACGGGCGGGGCGACGACGTCGTGGTAGAGCGGCCACAGCGTGGCGTTCGAGAACCCCTCGTAGTAGAGCTCGACCTCCTGCGCGGACTGCGCGATGGGATGCAGCGACATGCCGTCCTCTTCGAACGGCTCCAGCTCCTCGTCCGGCGCGCCCGTCCAGCCGATCCACGTGCCCTGCCTGCGCCTCATCACCGGGGCGATCGCGCTGACCAGCCCGCCAGGGCTGCGCCGCCAGCGCGGCACGCCGTCGGCTCCGACGTTCCGGTCCACCGGCAACCGGTTGGCCACCACAACGAACTCACTACCGCGCGACACTCTGCGACCCGCCTCTCCAGGGAACTCTCAGCGCTCACTCATGCCCAGAAACGGTCATCGGGAACATCTTGTCACTTCGACGTAAAGGACCCGATGCCCGCAAAGGGGGATGTCAGACGGCCGGGGCGGCGCGGACGGCGGATTGGAGCGGGCCATATTCCTTTCCAGGCAGGTGACCGCTGTTGACGCCGCGGTCACGCCGTCCGGCGCCGCGGGCGGCGAAAGTTACCTAGATCACAGTCGTGGGCCCCCGCGCGACCGCGGGGGCCCGGTGTATCAGGCGTTCACGGAGCGCCGGGCAGGGACTTCCTCGCGACCGCGGCGCCCCCACAGGACGGCGTCCAGGGAGAACCGTCCGGCGCCGGTGAAGGCCAGGAGGAGGCAGGCGGCGCCGAGGACCATCACGTACTCGTAGCCGCCCTCCTGGTTGAACAGGCCCTTGCCCATGTGGACGTACCAGAAGGCCCCGGCCATGTCGAGGGCGATGAGGACGCCCGCGAGCGGCACCAGGACGCCGGCGATGAGCGCGAGGCCGCCGAGCAGCTCGACCCAGGTCCCGTAGACGGCGGCGAGGCCCGGCAGCGGGATGCCGAGGTGGTCGAACGAGCGGGTGACGGCGGCGTGGCCCTCGTCGGTGAGCTTCTGCCAGCCGTGCGCGACGAAGACCACCCCGACCGCGATCCGGCCGATCAGCAGGCCGGCGTCGGGCAGTGCGGGGTGACGGCGGGGTGGGAGCATTCCCCATCTCCTTCGGTCGGAGGTTCGAGCGTCCCGGGGGACGCGGGCAGAGTGATTCAAATTCAGACCATCTAGAAACCTCAAGACTGTTTTCATGCCAACTAAAATCACTGCATGCGCGACTTCGGGGGGATCGTCGAACGCACGCCCGCGCGGACCGTCCGGCCGGCCACGGCCCGGGAGGCGGCGTCGGCGGTCCGCGAAGCCGCCGCGCAGGGCCTCGAAGCGGTGCCACGGGGCCTCGGACACTCCACCTACGGGCAGTCGCTCACCTCGGGCGTCTCGGTCGACCTGAGCGGGCTCGCGGGCGTGCACGAGGTCGGCCCCGACCGCGCGGTGGTCGGCGCCGGGACGAGCTGGCGCGCGGTCCTCGCCGCGACCCTGCCGCTCGAGCTCACCCCGCCGGTCCTGACCGACCACCTCGACGTCACGGTCGGCGGGACGATCTCGGCGGGCGGCGTCGGCGGGACCTCCCACCGGTACGGGACGCAGGCCGACAACGTCCTCGCCCTGGACGTCGTCGTGGACGGGGAGCCCGTCGCCTGCTCGCCTGCCGTCCGCCCGGACGTCTTCGACGCGGTCCGCGGCGGGCTCGGCCGGCACGGCATGATCACCGGGGCGACGCTGCGGCTCGTCCCGGCGCCTGAGCGGGTGCTGTCCTGCACGGTGCCGTGCCGGGACGCCGCGGCCCTCCTGCGCTTCCAGCGCGAGACCCCGGCCGAGCACATCTCGGGCCAGGTCAAGCCCTCCGATGCCGGCTGGGCGTACGAGGCCAAGGCCGTCCTGTACGGACCGGGCGAACCGCCTCCGGGCACCACGGAGACCGAGGAGCTCTCCTACGCCGACTTCGCCGACCGGCTGCGTCCCGACGTGGCGGAATTGGTCGCGCTCGGTGAGTGGGCGCGCCCGCACCCGTGGGGCATGGTGTTCCTGCCCGGCCCCGCCGCCGCGGCGGTGATCGAGGAGACGGTCGCCGGAATGACCCCGGCGGATCTCGGCCTCAGCGGCGTGATCCTCGTCAAGGCGCTGCGGGTCGACCGCGTCCCGATGCTGGCGGCGCCCGACGATCCCGTCCTGTTCAGCGTGCTGCGCACCGCCTCACCGGGCTGCGCGCCCGTCGCCGCGATGCTCGCCGCGAACCGGGCCCTGCTCGACCGGGCCGAGGCCGTCGGCGGCGTCCGCTACGCCGTCGACTCGGTCCCGCCCACGGGGTAGGCCGGCTGAAAGGCCTCCCCGCTCACTGCGCCAGGGCCATGACCTCCGCGCCCGGGAGCCCGGCGAGGGCCCCGCCCGGCAGGAGGATCTTGGACTTGCGCAGGCCGCTGCCGATGACGACGTGCGGAGAGGCGGCCACGGCCTCGTCCACGAGGATCGGCCACCCCGCGGGGAGGCCGACCGGGGTGATGCCGCCGTACTCCATGCCGGTCAGGGACGTGGCGTCGGCCATCGGCGCGAAGGAGGCCTTCCGGGCGCCCAGGTGCTTGCGGACCACGCCGTTCACGTCGGCGCGGCCGGTCGCCAGGACCATGCAGGCGGCGTACGAGACCTCGCCGCCGCGCTTGGCCGCGACGACCACGCAGTTGGCGCTGGCTTCGAGGGGGACGCCGTAGCGCTCGCAGAACGCCGCCGTGTCGGCGAGGTCGGGATCGATCTCGGCGGCCTCCGCGCCGGGCAGGCCGCCGATCGCCGCGGCCACCGAGCCCGCCAGCAGGTCGAGACGTCCGTTCGCCGGGCCCCACTCGAGCGTGCCGACCATGTGCCGTCCCCCTCCCGTGATGCCTCCCACCCTGCCACGGTCTTGACGGCGGGGCCGCCCGCGTGGTCCAGTGGCTCATCCACTCATCCTCTGGAGGTTCTCGGTGCCGTCCTCCCCGATCCCCCGCGACACGGTCGTGGACGCGCTCGTCGACCGGCTGCGCGACGACGTGCTGAGCGGCCGCTACCCGCCCGGCTCCTACCTCCCGCCCGAGCGGGACCTCGCGGCCGGCTACGCGGTCACCCGGACGTCGCTGAAGCACGCCATCGTCCGGCTCGCGCAGGCCGGGCTGCTGGAGACGCGGCACGGCGTGGGGACGAGGGTCCGCGACTACGAGCGACTGGGCGGCCCCGAGCTGCTGCCGATGCTGGTCAGCACGGTCGGGACGGCCTGGATGGCGGAGATCTTCGAGGTGCGGCGCGAGGTCGGCGCGCAGGTCGCGGCCAAGGCGGCGGTGCACGCGACCGGCGAGCAGCGGGCCCGGCTGCGGGAGCTCGCCGGGCAGGTGCGGGACGCCGCCGGGGCCGAGGAGGCGCAGCTCGCCGAGTGCGAGGTCCACCGGGTCATCGCGGCGGCCACCGGCAACCGGGTCTACGGGTTCATGGTCAACGCCCTGCTGAACGGCTACCTCGCCGTCCGGGAGGGCTTCACGCACGCGTTCGCCGACCCGCCGGCCGCCGCCGGCCGGCTCGCGCCCCTGGTCGACGCCCTGTGCGACGGCGACGCCGCGCGGGCGCGCGCGGCGGCCGGCGCGTACTTCACCGAGACTGAGTCGATCATGCGGGGTGCGCGGTGACCGCGCGGCGCACGGTCTTCAGCGAGGTGATGGAGGGATCCCTGCGGCTCGCCGGGGAGGACCGCGACCGCGAGATGCGGTTGGAGCTGACCGCCGACCTGCCGGGCGTCCTGCGGCCCTGGGGGGACGCGGAGGGGGCGCTGGCCGGCCGCGTCCACGTGCCGGGCTGGGCGGACGACCCCGGAGCGGCGGGGCGGCTGCGGGTGGCGCCGCTCGCGGCGCGCAGGATCCGCTACACGCTCGGCTTCACCGCCGGCGACGGGCGGCGGCTGCGCCTGGACGGCTGGAAGACCGTCACCCCGCGGCGTCCCGTCCGGTCGATGACGTTCCTGCCGCTCACGGTGACCGACGAGGACGGGGCCGTGGTCGGTGAGGCGCGGCTGCGCTTCCGCCTGCGCCGCGACCTCGCCCGCTTCCTCGGCGGCTTCCGGTTCCCCGGGCCCGATCCGATGCGGTCGCGCTGGCGCGGCCAGGCCGGGCGGCTGGAGGTCTGGTACACGACGCTGACCGATCCGGCGACCGGAACCGGCGTCTGGATCCACCACGAGCTGGTCGCGTCGGCCCAGCACGGGCCGGCCGGGGACGGGCCGAGCGGGGACGGGGCGGCGGGCGCGGCGCGGGCGCACGGCTGGGCCGCCGTCTTCCCGCCCGGGGAGGCGCCGGTCCTCGCGCGGTTCGGCCCGCGGGAGTGGAGCCCTCCGGAGGACGCGGCGTTTGCCGCCGGGCCCGTCGTGCAGGCCGACGGCCGGCTCACCGGGACCGCCGGAGACCTCACCTGGGATCTGCGCGAGTCGGGCGGCGGGCCGCCCCTCTACACGTTCCCGCGCTGGGCGTGGGAGTCGGAGCTGCTCCCGGCGGCGCAGATGGTCCCGAGGCCGGCCGCGGCGTACGACGGCGTGGTCCGGTTCGGCGGCCGCACCCTCGAACTCGCCGCGGCGCCGGGCGCGTCCGCCCGCATCTACGGGCACGGGAACGCGCGCCGGTGGGCGTGGCTGCACGCCGACCTCGGCGGCGGCGACGTGTGCGAGATCGTGGCCGCCGTCTCGACGCGGCCGGGGATGAACCGGCTCCCCCCGCTGCCGTTCCTCCGGCTCCGGGTGGACGGCGCCGACCTGGCCTCCGGCGACCCGCTGCTCGCGGCGCTGCGGCTGCGCGCCGACATCGGCCTGCCGGTCTGGACCGTGCGGGGCCGCATCGGGGACCGGGCCGTCCACGTCAGGGTGGCGCTGCCGCCCGGGGAGACCGTCTCGGTCGACTACGCCGATCCGGACGGCGCCCCGGCCGTCTGCCACAACTCCGAACGCGCCGACGTCCGGATCCTCCTGGCCCGGCGGTCGGGACGCGGCTGGGAGACCGAGCGCGAGTGGCGGCTGGACGGCACCGGGCACGCGGAGGTGGGGCTGCGGTGAGCGCGATGACCGGAACGGTCGCGGCGCTGCTCGGCATCGAGGACGCCGGCGACCTCGCCCGGGTCTCGGCCCGCGCGGAGGCCATCGGCCGGGCGCTCCCGGCGCCCGCGCGGCTCGGGCTGCGCGCCGGCGCGGGCACGCTGGACGCGCTCTCCCGGCTCGCCACCGGGCACCCGCTGGACGGCCTGGACGCCGACCGCCGGGACGCGTTCTGCGCCCTGCTGACCTCCCGCGAGCCGGCGGCGCGGCTCGTGGAGGCGCTGAAGATCCCGCTGCTGCTCGCCGCCGGGACCGAGCTGCTGCCGCTCCCCCCGGCGGCCGGCGACCCGCGGCCCGACGCGCCGCTGGACTGCACGCCGTCCGGCGGCTGGCCCGCGTGCTCGACCGCCGACGCCGTCGTGGTCGGGTCGGGCGCGGGCGGCGCGATGGCGGCGCGGACCCTCGCCCGGCGGGGCTTGTCGGTGGTCGTCCTGGAGGAGGGGCGGCGGTTCACGGTCGCCGAGTTCCGCGACCGCCCGCCGCTCGACCGCTTCCTCGACCTGTACCGGGACGGCGGCTCCACCGTCGCGCTCGGCCGCCCGCCTGTGCTGCTGCCCCAGGGCAGGGCGGTCGGCGGGACGACCGTCGTCAACAGCGGCACCTGCTACCGGACGCCGGACCGCGTCCTGCGGCGGTGGGCGGGGCTCGGCGTCCCGGTCGAGGACTTCGGCGGCCGGCTCGACGAGGTCGAGGCCACGCTGCGGGTCGCGCGGCAGCCGCTCGGCCCCCTCGGCCGCAACGGGCTGCTCGCCCTGGAAGGCGCGCGGCGGCTCGGCTGGCGCGCGGGGCCGCTGCGCCGCAACGCGCCCGACTGCGTGGGCAGCGGGCAGTGCGCCGCCGGCTGCCCGCACAACGCCAAGTACGGCGTCCACCTGAACGCGCTCCCCCAGGCTTGCGAGGCGGGAGCGCAGATCGTCTCCCACGCCCGGGTCGAACGGATCCTCGTCGAGCGCGGCACGGCCACCGGCGTGCGCGCGCGCCGCCCGGACGGCACGGCCTTCGAGATCCTCTCCCCCCGCGTCGTCGTCGCGGCCGGCGCCACGGAGACGCCCCTGCTCCTGCGGCGGTCGGGGCTCGGCGGGCATCCCGGGGTGGGACGCGGGATGGCCGTCCACCCGGCGACCAACATCGCGGGGCGCTTCGCCGAGCCGGTCGTGTCGTGGTCGGGGGTGATGCAGAGCGTCGGCGTCGAGGAGCTGCACGGCGACGGCATCCTCATCGAGGCGACCGCGAGCCCGCCCGGCATGAGCTCGTTCCCGCTGCCGGGCGCGGGACGGGCGCTGCGCCGCGCGCTGGAGGACGCCGACCGCCTCGCCGTGCTCGGCGCGATGATCGCCGACGCCCCGTCCGGGCGCGTGCACGGCGCCCGGCACCGCGCGCTCGTCCGCTACGACCTGGCCCGCGAGGACGCGGCCCGGCTGCGGCGGGCGCTCGTCGCGATGGGCCGGATCCTGTTCGCGGCCGGAGCCGAGGAGGTCCTCACCGGCCTGCCGCGCGGCCCGGTCGCCCGGGACGAGGCCGAACTCGTCCGCGCCGTGGCGATGGCGCCCGCGGCCGACCTGCACCTGGCCGGGTTCCACCCGACCGGGACGGTGAAGCTGGGCGGCGACGCGGCGCGGGCGCCGGTGGACCCGTCCGGACGGCTGCGGGGCGTGCGGGGCGTCCACGTGGCCGACGCGTCGGTCCTGCCGACCTGCCCCGAGGTGAACCCGCAGCTCACCATCATGGCGATGGCGCTGCGGATCGCCGAGGGGATCGAGTAGGGCGCCGCGGCCTGGCCCCGACCGGACGTCAGGACCCCAGGTACCGCAGGACGGCGAGGACGCGGCGGCTGTACCCGGTCGTGTGCGACAGGTCGAGCTTGTCGAAGATCGCGTTGACGTGCTTCTCGACGGCGCTCTGCGAGATGTGGAGGTGCGCGGCGATCGAGGCGTTGGTGTGCCCCTGCGCCATCGTGTCGAGGACCTCCCGCTCGCGCGGGGTGAGCCGCGCCAGCGGGTCGCTCCGCGCGCCGTGCGCCGCGAGCAGCCGGCGCACCACCTCCGGGTCGAACGCGGCGCCGCCCGCGCCGACGCGCTCCAGGGCGTCGAGGAACTCGTCGACCTGCGCGACCCGGTCCTTCAGCAGGTAGCCGACGCCGGCGGTGTCGGCGGTGATGAGCTCGGCCGCGTAGCGCTTCTCCACGTACTGCGACAGGACGAGCACCCCGACGTCCGGCCAGCGCCGCCGGATCTCCAGGGCGGCGCGCAGGCCCTCGTCGGTGTGGGTCGGCGGCATCCGGACGTCCACGACCACCACGTCGGGCGGGCCGCCGGCCACCGCCTCGACCAGCGCGTCCCCGTCGCCGACCGCCGCGTCCACCCGGTGGCCCTCCTCGGCGAGCAGCCGCACCAGGCCCTCGCGCAGCAGCGTGGAGTCCTCGGCCAGCATCACCCGCACGGCAGCTCCGCGGTGATCACGGTCGGGCCGCCGCGCGGGCTGTCCACGGCGAACGTCCCGTCCAGGGCGGCCACCCGCCGGGCCAGCCCGGCGAGCCCGCCGCCCGCGGGGTCGGCTCCCCCGCCTCCGTCGTCCTCGATGCGCACGCCGATCATTGTCGCGGAACCCGCCTGCCGGTGCTGGACGGCCACCCGCACCGCCGAGGCGCCCGAGTGCTTCGCGGCGTTCGTGACGGCCTCGCAGACGACGAAGTAGGCGGCGGTCTCCACCGCGTGCGGGACCCGGACCGGGACGTCGTAGTCGATCGCCACCGGCAGCGCGGACCGCTCGGCCACCGTCTCCAGCGCCGCCCGCAGCCCCTCGCCGTCCAGCGCGGCGGGGTAGACCCGCCAGGTGACCTCCCGCAGGTCCGCCAGCGCCCGCTGCGACTCCTCGTGCGCCTGCCTCAGCAGCTCCGACGCCCGCTCCCCGTCGCCCGCGCGGCGGGCCCGGCCGATCAGCATGCCGAGCGCCACGAGCCGCTGCTGGACGCCGTCGTGCAGGTCCCGCTCGATGCGGCGGCGCTCGTCGTCCACCGCGTCCACCACCTGCGCCCGCGTCACCGACAGCTGCGCGATCCGGCGCTCGTACTCCTCCAGCGGGCTCGGCCCGAGGCAGCGCCTGGCCACGCTCCGCTCCATCGCCGCGACCCCGACCAGGCCCTGGACGGCGAGGAAGAGTAGCACCAGGCCCGCGGCGGCGAGGTAGAGGACGATCCACCAGCTCGGCGGGATGCCGTCCATGTGGTCGCCCGTGATCCACCAGCCGACCGCGAGCCGGACCGCGGCCGCCGCCCCGTAGCCGACCAGCAGCAGGATCACGCCGCCGAGCAGCCCCACCGGAACCCGCAGCACGAGGTAGGCGAGCGCCTTCAGCGGCCCGTACCGGACGGCCCGGTCCTCGCCGAGGAACACCCGGAGCCGCCACAGCTCCAGCTCGGCCAGGAGTTCGGCGCCGTCAGCGACGGCCGAGGGGACCTTCCGCCGCCCGCGCGAGAACGCCATCGAGTACGCCATCAGGAGCGCGGCCACCGCCAGCAGCACCAGTTCCGCTCCGGCGGTCGCCGCGCCGAGCAGCAGGCCGGCCGCGGCCCGGCCCACGGGGCGCGTCCCGCCGCGCCGCGCCTCAGAAGTTGCGATCACGTTCGAGTTCTCTCGCCTCCGCTCGGTGGGCCCCGGCCCCCGGCCGCCGCGAGGACCCGCGCGCCTTCACGATACGTACGGCGGCGAACGCGAGCGCGGCCAGTCCGGCCAGCGCGAGCACGGCCTTGGAGTAGGCCCCGACGAACTCCTCGACCGTCCGCCAGTTGTCCCCGAGCCCGTATCCGGCCAGCACGAACGCCGTGTTCCACAGCAGGCTGCCGAGGGCGGTGTAGATCAGGAACACCCGCATGCGCATCCGCTCGACCCCGGCGGGGACGGAGATCAGGCTGCGGAAGATCGGGACCATCCGGCCGAAGAACACCGCCTTGGTCCCGTGCCGGGCGAACCACGCCTCCGTCCGGTCGAGGTCGTCGAGCTTCAGCAGCGGCAGCCGGGCCACCAGCGAGCGGATCCGGTCCCGTCCGATGAGCGCCCCGATCCCGTACAGGGCCAGCGCCCCGGCCACGCTGCCGGCCGTCGTCCACGCGAGCGCCGCCACCAGGCTCATCCGGCCCTGCGCGGCCGCGAACCCCGCCAGCGGCAGGATCACCTCGCTCGGCAGCGGCGGGAACAGGTTCTCCAGCGCGATCGCCAGCCCCGCCCCCGGCGCGCCCAGCTTGTCCATCAGGTCGGTCGCCCACCCCGCGACGCCCCCCGCGGGCTCGCTCCCGGACACCGCGTACATCGTCTCGATCATGTACACGACGCTAGGAACCGGGGCGTCCCGCCACCATGGAGCGCACCGCCGACCCGTCCGGCCGCACGCCGCACCGCTCCCCTGCGGAAAACCGCACCCTGCCGCGCCGGGAAGGCGAAGACGGTGATCCGCCCTGACGACGGATCACCGCCTTCGCCCGTTCAGGCGTGCGTGAGACCAGGTCGGGCTCAGGCCGCGGCCCCCAGCGTGCCGTGCGGGTCGAGGACGTACTTGCGCGCCGCGCCCCGGTCGAACTCGGCGTACCCCTCCGGAGCCTCGTCGAGCGGGATGACCGACGCGTTGACGTTCCGGGCGATCTGGACCCGGTCGTGCAGGATCGCCATCATCAGCTGCCGGTTGTACTTCATCACCGGGCACTGGCCCGTGACGAAGTACTGCGACTTGGCCCAGCCGAGGCCGATCCGCAGCCCGAGCCGTCCCTCCTTCGCGTTCTCGTCCGGCGCGCCCGGGTCACCGGTGACGTACAGGCCGGGGATGCCGAGCCCGGCGGCGGTGCGGGTGACGTCCATGAGCGTGTTGAGGACGGTCGCCGGCTGCTCCGTGCCCGCCCCCTCGTGCCCCTGGCCGCGCGCCTCGAACCCGACGCAGTCGACGGCGGCGTCCACCTCGGGAACGCCGAGGATCTGCTCGATCTGCGCGCCCACGTCGCCGTGCTCCGACAGGTCGATGGTCTCGCAGCCGAAGCCGCGGGCCTGCGCCAGCCGCTGCTCGTTCATGTCGCCGACGATCACGACGGCGGCGCCGAGCAGCAGGCAGGCGGTCGCGGACGCGAGGCCGACCGGTCCCGCGCCCGCCACGTACACGGTCGAACCGGTCGTGACGCCGGCGGTGTAGGCGCCGTGGTACCCGGTCGGGAAGATGTCCGACAGCATCGCCAGGTCGGGCAGCTTCTCCATCACGGTGTCGCGGTCGCCCGGGAACTTGAGCAGGTTGAAGTCGGCGTACGGGACGACGGCGTACTCGGCCTGGCCGCCGTGCCAGCCGCCCATGTCGACGTACCCGTAGGCGGCGCCCGGCCGTTCCCGGTTGACGTTCTCGCACACGCCGGTGTTGCGCTCCTTGCAGTTGCGGCAGCGGCCGCACGCGATGTTGAACGGGACGCTGACGAGGTCGCCCTCCTTGATGAACTCGACGTCCCTGCCCGTCTCGACCACCTCACCGGTGATCTCGTGGCCGAGCGTGAGCCCGGCCGGCGCGGTCGTCCGGCCGCGCACCATGTGCTGGTCGGAACCGCAGATGTTGGTGGCCAGCACCTTCAGGATGACGCCGTGCTCCAGCTTGCGCCCGCCCTGTTCGGCCAGTTCGAGCTTGGGGAAGTCCAGGTCCTCGACCGTGACCTCGCCCGGCCCCTGGTACACGACGCCTCGGTTGGTGTCCGCCATGTCCTCTCCTTCCGGGTAGAGAGTCGGCTCGCAGGCGCCCGGAGCGGCGGCCCGTGCTCGTCGCCCCCGTCCTCGGACGTCACGGGTGTCCACGATGGGTACGACCGGGATGTACCCGATTTGTAGCCGTTAGTCCGATTTTCCGGGGAGGGTCCGCGAGAATCCGGAGACCGCGGGACGGCGGGGACGCCGCGGCGGAGCGGCTGACGAGCAGCGCGGATCGGCTGACGGGCAGGGCGGATCGGCCTAAGCTAGTCGATCACGTCACCGCCCCGCGGGCACCCGGGTGCACAACAGAAGGAGCCGCACACGTGGCCGACGACCTCCCCGAGAACGCGCCTGCGGGCATCGACCCCACCACGCCCACGTTCGCGCGCGTGTACGACTACTTCCTCGGCGGCAAGGACAACTTCGCCGCCGACCGCGAGGTGGCCGACATGGTGATGCAGCTCGTGCCGGAGGCCCCCGTCGTGGCGCAGGGCAACCGGGTCGCCATCGAGCGGGCGGTCACCTACATGGCCCGCGATCTCGGGATCGACCAGTTCGTCGACATCGGCTCGGGGCTCCCCACGGCCTCGAACGTCCACCAGTTCGCCCGGGCGGCCAACCCGGACGCGCGGGTGGTGTACGTCGACAACGACCCGATCGTGCTGGCGCACGGGCGGGCGCTGCTGACCGAGACCGGCGTCGCCACGTTCATCCAGGGCGACCTGTACGAGCCGCGGAAGATCTTCACCGACCCCGCGCTGACGGCGCTGCTCGACCTGTCGCGTCCGGTGGGGGTCGTGCTGGCGGCGATCATCCATCACGTGCCGGACGAGCGCGACCCGGCGGGCGTCGTCCGGGCGCTCCACGAGTTCCTGGCGCCGGGCAGCCACGTCGTGCTCACCCACCTGCACGACGCGGGGGACGACCCGCGCGTCGAGGAGGCCAAGCGCGTCCTGCAGTCGGGGCTCGGCGGGTCCTACTTCCGGCACTCCTCCGAGATCGAGCGGTTCATGGAGGGCCTCACGATCCTGGAGCCGGGAGTGGCCCACGTGACCGAGTGGCGGCCCGCCGGGCCCACCGGACCCCTGGAGCACCCGCTGCACACCCAGATGGTCGCCGTGCTGGGGCGGAAGGACTGATCGACCGATTCAGCGGAGAGTGAAACCGGGTCCGCCTCCCGCCGCGCACGGAGGAGGCTCGGAGGCCCGGTTCCCGCAGGCCGTGCGGTTACGGACGGCCTCGCCGCCGGTTTCGGACTCCGGTCCGGTCATGATCACAGTAAAGGATCTTTTAGATCGACTTTTCCGTTGTTGAGCCTTTCTTGTAGCGTTCGCAGCGTTTTGTGAAGTGCATTCATGATCGGACTTCCCCGCCACAAGATCATTTGAGGACGCCGCGATGCCCCTGGCGACAGGCCTGGCCGCGGCCGCGCTCCTGGGCCTGCTGACGCTGCTGGCCACCGCGCGGCGCGGCCGCAGCCGAGACCGTTCGGACGACCAGCACCCCGAGTCGCTGACGGCCGTCCTCGACCCGGGGGACGAGGAGTACCTCGCGTGGCTGGCCGACCACCACTGGCCTGCCGACGAGTACCTCGACCTTGAGCACGAGTGGCGGGTCGAGCTGGAGTTCGGCGAGCCGGCGGGGCACTACGAGTCGCCGCTGTGCCCCCGGTGCGACCTGCGGCGCGAGGACGTCTGGCCGTGCCCCGCCTGCGGCAGGCTCCTGCACTCCTCCTGCGGCCACGGGATGCGGCGCCGCGCCGTCGAGCGCCCCTACCGGACGCACGGCACCAACTCCGAGGCCGTCATCGCCGAGTGGATCTGCACGGGCTGCACGGCCGTCGTGGGCCTGGACGTGGACCACGGCGACGAACCGGATGGTGGCATCTTGCGGTGAATCGCCCCTGATTGCCCGAGCTTGGGGGCGTTCACACGTGTTCGAGGGTAAAAAATCCGTCATCCACTTGCATATTTCGGACGCCGCGCGGCAGGCTGCTTTATGTCCCTTAATCACGTGGGGCACCTGGAGGAGCCAGTGACCGCCGAACACCACACCGTCTGCACGCACGAGCCGCCCTGTCCGCAGCCGGACGACCTCGACCGCGAGGCCGCGCGCATCATCGCCGCCCACCCCGAGCAGGGCTGGAACCTGCTCTGCAACGGCGTCGTCGTCTTCGACGACACCGGCGAGCTGCTTCCCGACGGCCGCGTCATCGACCCGCACCGCCCCATCACGGCCGCCTAGCCGCGCGGCCCGACCCGGCACGGCCGTCCGACGGCGTGCCGGTCCTCTCCGACGCCGGGTGAGCTCCTCCTCCGCCGCCCAGGCCGCCCCCGGGCCCGCGCACATCGGACCACTGACCGTCCGATCCGCACAGGACCTCCGCCCGCCGCGGGTCCGCCGCACCGGCCCGATGAACCGGCGCTCGTCCCCCACCGCGCCGCTCCGGCGCCCACCGGGACTCCGGTGACGTTATCTCCGCCGCAGCCCATGCCAAGGCCACTTTTCCGCGCCCGCGTGAGCCGACCACCACCGGATTCCATCCTTCACACCAAAGCCTGGCAGCGTGCGCCGCAAGCCCGCGTGTCGCGGCTCCGCTGCGCGCGGATCGCGTCAGCCTTGGAGAGGTGATCGACCGGGCGGGGTGAACCCAGGTGATCCTCGCCGGCTCGCGCGCGCCCGCGGGAGGCTCCACGGTCTCTCCGTCTCCGGCGGGTTCGCAAGTCGGGCTCCCATCCGGCGGGCGATCCCGGTAGCGTTCAACTGTTTTGCTACTTACGCAACAATCGTGCGGAACTCGACCGCGAAAGGACGGTGTGGTGTGGTCACAGTCCTGGTCCTCGCGTCCCTGGTCGCCCTGTTCGGCCTTTTCCTGCCGAACCTCCTCCACCCCATGCCGCCGCGCTGCGCCGCGGAGCCTCAGCGGTTCGCTCCCGAGACGCCGTCTCCCGTCGCGGTCCCTCCCCCGGCCGCCGAGCCCCCGGGTCACCCGGAGTCCATGACCGCCGAGCTGGACCCGGACGACGAGGAGTACCTCGCCTTCGTGGCCGACGAGCTCTGGCCCGACGACGAGTACCTGGAGCTGGAGCACACCACCGACGGCGAAGAGGAGTCCGGCGGCAGCAGCATGCTCATGTGACGGGCCGGGCACCGGTGGACCGTTCCGCTGCGGACGGCGGCGCGCAGGCCGAGGCGGCCCACGAGACCGGTCACGTGGCGGGGAGCGGAGCTCCGGTCTCCAGGAGGGTCTTGAGGCCGGACAGGACGAGCGGCCAGCCCTGCCGCGACATGCCGAGCAGGACCTCCCCGCCCTCGTGGACCACGGTCAGCTTCACCGTCTCCCCGGCGGGTTCGAGTTCGAAGGCCACCGTGGAGCGGGGTTCCCGGAGCAGCCCGGCCCGGGTCTCCTCGTCCACACCGGCGGACCGCGCCCACTCCGGCGTGAAGGTGTGCCAGGTGTAGGAGAGGCGCCGGCCCGGCTCGGCTTCGAGGACGACCTGCTCGGGGTCGGACATCGTCGCGCCCTCGTCGTGCCAGGTGATGGCTGACCCGGGCTTCCAGTCGCTCTCGAAGGCCACCCCCCAGTAGCGGCGGGTGAACGCGGGGTCCGTGAGCGCCTCCCAGAGCCGCTCCGGCGTGGTCATGACGTAGGTCGTGTAGACGAACTCGTTTCCGGTCATCGGGGCCTGCTCCGGGGATTCCTAGGGCTTGCGGCCCACGGCGCCGTAGGCGTCCACGGCCTCCGGCTCGGTCGTCGTGTCGGGGCGCCAGTGCGTCACCGGGACGACGCCCGGCTCCACCAGTTCCAGCCCGTCGAAGAAGTGCGCGATCTCCTCGGGGGTCCGCAGCCGGAGGTGCGCGTTGCCCGAGGCGTTCCAGACGTCCACGATGCGGTCGGACGCCTCGCCGTGCACGACGTTCGTCCCGTCGTACATGGCGAAGTAGCTGCCGGAGGGCACCGCCTCCATGAGCCTGCGGACGATCCCGTACGCCTGGTCGTTGTCCGGGACGAACTCCAGGATGCCCATCAGCGTGAACGCGACCGGCTTCGTGAGGTCGAGCGTCTCAGCGGCGCCCTCCAGGATCGCGTCGGGCTCGCGCACGTCCGCGTGGATGTAGGCGGTCCTCCCCTCGGGCGTGCTGGTGAGCAGGCCCTTCGCGTGCTCCAGGACCAGGGGGTCGTTGTCGACGTAGACGATCCTCGACTCGGGCGCGGCGCGCTGCGCGACCTCATGGGTGTTGTCCACCGTCGGCAGCCCCGTGCCGATGTCGACGAACTGGCGGATCCCGGCCTCGGCGGCCAGGTGCCACACCACCCGGTTCAGGAACAGCCGGGAGGCGCGCGCCAGCCGGGCGACGTCGGGCAGCATCCCGAGGATCTGGTCCCCGACCTCGCGGTCCACCCGGTAGTTGTCCTTGCCGCCCAGCCAGTAGTTCCAGATGCGCGCCACGTGCGGGACGCTCGTGTCGATGCCGGGTACGGGCCTCTGCTCGGTCATGAGCCACCCCCTCGGCCGACCTCTTCCCGCTACGGGCGAAGGTCAGTCATCGCCACCGGCGCCGCCGGGCGCTACTTGAGGAGCTGGCGGGCCATGACCATGCGCTGGATCTGGTTGGTGCCCTCGTAGATCTGGGTGATCTTGGCGTCGCGCATCATCCGCTCGACCGGGAACTCGCGCGTGTACCCGTACCCGCCCAGCAACTGCACCGCGTCGGTGGTCACGTCCATCGCCACGTCCGAGGCCAGCGCCTTGCACGCCGACGACACGAACGTCAGATCCGGCACGCTCTCCCCGCCCATCGCCCGCTCGGACTTGACCGCCGCGTGGTAGGTCAGCTGCCGCGCCCCCTCCAGCCGCATCGCCATGTCGGCCAGCATGAACTGCACACCCTGGAAATCAGCGATCGCCTTGCCGAACTGCCGGCGCTGCTTGACATACCCCACCGCGAAGTCCAGCGCCCCCTGCGCGATCCCCAGCGCCTGCGCCGCGATCGTGATCCGGGTGTGGTCCAGCGTCGCCAGCGCCGTCTTGAACCCCGTCCCCTCCGCACCGATCATCCGGTCCGCCGGGACCCGCACGTCCTCCAGGATCACCTGCCGGGTCGGCGACCCCTTGATCCCCAGCTTGCGCTCCTTGGGCCCGAACGACACCCCCGCGTCGGCCTCGGCGTCCACCACGAACGCCGAGATCCCCCGCGCCCCCGCACCCGGATCGGTCACCGCCATCACCGTGTAGAACCGCGACACCCCCGCGTTGGTGATCCACATCTTGGTCCCGTTCAGGACCCACCCCTCGCCCTCGCGCACCGCACGCGTCTTCATCCCCGCCGCGTCCGACCCCGCATCGGCCTCCGACAACGCATAGGAGAACATCGCCTC